>JAIOQA010000435.1 GCA_021413675.1 Deltaproteobacteria bacterium
TCAGCAGCACCTGGCCGCTGGGCAGGACCCGCGCGATCGCGCCGGTACGCGGCGCGGTCAGCGGGATGACCGCGCTGCGCGACAGCGTGGTGACGTCGATCAGCTCCGCGTCGCCGAGGACGTTGCCGCTCTCGTCGGTGCCGCCGGCGACGACGATGAGATCGCCGGTGAGCGCGATCGCGGCGTCGCGGCGCGGCGTCAGCAGCACGCCGGGGACCGACGACACCGCGCGGGCCTCGGCGTTGACGACCAGCAGGTCGGGCGTGAGGGGGCTGCCAGCGACCCCGCCGCCGACCAGGACCGCGGTCGCGAGCCCGGTGACCGCGAGGCCGTGGCCGGTGCGGCGCGCGTCGTCGGGCGCGGCCAGCTCGCTGAACCCGGTCGTCGTGTAGAGGGTCACGCCGGTCGAGCCGGCGGCCGCGCCGGTGAAGATGACGGCGAGCTGGTTGCTGATCGACAGCGGCGCGATCGCGCCGCCGATCGCTGCCGGCGCGGGCGCGGGGAGCGCCGAGGCCGCGCCGCCGAGGCCGTCGAGCAAGGCCGGCGGCGCGCCGGTGACGAGCGCGCGATCGGAGCCGATCGCGGCGGTCGCCGCGCCGGTGCGCGCGAGCGCGTCGCTGGTCGCGAGCGCGGTGACCGCGCCGGCGGGGGCGACCGTGGTGTCGTACCGCCAGAAGGTCGAGGTCGGCGCGCCCGCGGGATCGTCGCCGCCGAACAGGTAGACCGCGCCCGACGTGCCGCCGAAGGCGCTGGCGCCGGCGCGCGCCGCGGGCAGCGGCACGCCGACCTGGAAGTCGTGGGTGTACGCGTTGTAGATGACGACGTCGGCGCTCGCGGCGCCGCTGCTGTCCACGCCGCCCGCGATCAGCTCGCCGTACGCGAGCGACGCGGTCGCGACCTCGGCGCGCGGCGCCGTGAGCGCGACCGGCGCGGCCGCGAACGAGCGCGGCGCGGCGACGTAGATCCGGATCGCGGCGTCGACCGCGGCGATCGGCAGCGGCGGGGTCTCGCCGACCGCGAGGATCGCGCCGGAGGTGTCGACGCCCTCGAACAGGAGCGTGCCCGCCGCGCCGCTCGCGTCGACGTCGAGCGACAGCGCGAAGCTGCCGTCGGCGGCGCGCGAGCTCTCGACGACGGTCCGGGGCGCGGACAGCACGAGCCGCGCGGTGACGACGTTGTCGAGGACCTGCGAGCCGGGCGCGGTGACCAGCGAGACCGTGAACGTCCCCGAGGCGCCGTCGCAGGCGGCCAGCGCGAGCAGCGCGGGGAACGCGAGCCGCGCGGCCCTCACGTCTGCACCGCGCCCTCGAGCCGCGCGCGATCCACGCCGCGGACCCGCACGGTCTTGCGCCGCGACGCCGCGCCAGCGGTGATCTCGACCGCGCTCTTCGCGACGCCGAGCGCCTTGGCGATCAGCTCCACCACCGCGGCGTTGGCCTCGCCATCGACGGGCGGCGACGTGACCGCGACCTTGATCCGATCGCCGTGCAGCGGCCCGAGCTTGGGCCGCGATGCGCGCGGCTGGACCAGCACGTCGAAGCTGATGCTGCCGTCGGCCTCGCGCACCGGCAGCATCACCCCTTGCCGCCCCCGCCGAGCTCGCGCGACCGCTTGGTCGCGGTCTCGACCGCGTTGATGAGCGTCGTGCGCAGGCCGCCCTCCTCGAGCGTGTGCAGGCCGGCGATCGCGGTGCCGCCCGGCGAGGTGACCATGTCCTTCAGCTTGCCCGGGTGCTCGTCGGTCTCGAGCAGGAGCTTGGCCGAGCCCATCACGGTCTGCGCCGCGAGCCGCTGCGCGTTGCGCCGCGACAGGCCGACCTTCACGCCGGCGTCGGCCAGCGCCTCGAGGATGAGAAAGATGTACGCCGGACCGGAGCCCGAGAGGCCGGTCACCGCGTCGAGCTGGCTCTCGTCGAGGGCGACCGTGATGCCGACCGCGTCGAACAGCTGCTTGGCCAGACCGAGATCGGTCTCGGTGGCGTGCTGCCCGGCGGAGATCGCGGTCGCGCCTGCGCCGACCAGCGCCGGCGTGTTGGGCATCGAGCGCACGACCCGGGTGCCCGGCAGGAGGCCCTCGAGGGTCAGCGTGCTCACGCCGGCCGCGACCGAGATGACCAGCGTGCCAGGCGTGAGATGGGTCGCGATCTCTCGCGCGACCTTGTTGATGATCTGTGGCTTCACCGCGAGCACGACGATCGCCGCGCGCGACGCCGCGTCCTTGTTGTCGGTCAGGACCGTCACGCCGTAGTGCGTCGCGAGCTCGTCGAGGCGCTCGCGCCGCGGGCCGGTCGCGAGGATCTGGGCGGCCGGGACGTGGCCGCCGCGGACCAGGCCGCGGATGAGGGCCTCGGCCATGTTGCCGGCGCCGATGAACGCGATCGTATGCGAGGACAGCGTGGACACGCCGCAGGTGTATCACGCACGTGGCCGGGGGATGCGCGCAGGCCGTGCGCGTGCCGCGCAGCGCGGCGCAGGCGGTGCCGGCACCGGGTATTCGCGACGCCCACTTCCACGGGCACACCCCGTGCAACACCCCGGATCAAATGAAAGCGATCCCGACGATCCAGCGCTACATGACGACGACGCCGCACACGATCCAGGCGGAGCAGTCGCTGGTCATCGCCCACAAGCTGATGAAGGACTACGAGATTCGCCATCTCCCGGTGATGCGCGACGATCAGCTCGTCGGGATCCTGTCCGAGCGCGACGTGCAGGTCATCACGGCTCTGGATGACATCGATCCGAACCTGGTCACCGTCGACGATGCCATGACCCGGCAGGTGCTCACTGTCGAGCCGGATGCGCCGCTGGACCAGGTCGCCACCACGATGGCCGAGGCCAAGGTCGGCTCTGTGGTGGTGGTATCGAACAAGAAGGTCGTGGGCATCTTCACGACCGTCGATGGCATGGCCGCGCTCGCCGAGCTGTTGCAGACGCGACTGAAGAACTGAGCAGGGCCCGAGGCGACGAAGTCGCCGGATCAGGGGCCGGATACCGAGCCGACCGGACACGATCACGCACCGCATCGCGCGGCGCGGATCGCGCGACGAAAGGAAGGTCCGTCCGGGACCGGCTGGTGAGACGCGAAGACTCCCAGACTTCGAGACGAGCGCTGGAAGCTGCGAGAACGAGACCCGCCGCACACGTGAGAGGCCGTGCGCGGCGGGGCGTATTTTCGGCGCGCGCACCCCAGGCTCCGAGGTGGTGCTTGTGCCGTGGTCGCGATCGTGGGACCTCACGGTCATGAGAGGGCGGCCGGTCTACGAGGTCGACGTGCTGGCGCGCGGTGGTCGATGGCGCGCGGACATCCCCGGCGCGATCGCGCTGCTCGCGGGCATCGCGTTCGTCAGCGGCATCACCAGCGCCGAGATCCGGGAGATGCTGCTGGGCTGGGTGCTCGGCGCGGGCGCGCTCGCGATCGTGGCGTTCGCGCTGTTCCTGCGCGGACGCGGCGCGCTGCTCCGGCTCCTGACCGTCGCGCGCGATGGCAGCGTGCATCTCGCCGGGGCCGCGCCGATCGCCGTGCCCGCGCCGATCGTCGTCACGCACGGCTGCGCGCGCGAGCTGATGATCGCCGGCCGCATGCACCGCACCGTGCCGGTCCTCTGGGTACATCTGCGCGGCGCCGATGGCACGACGCTGCTCCTGACCCGCGCGATGGGCGTGCTCGATTCGCTGCCCGCGTGGCCCCAGGCGCCGGTGCCGGCGGGGCTCGCGTTCTCCAGCGTCGCGCTCGATCCCGTGCGGCTCTTCGGCGTGCTCGCGCCGCACCCGAGCGCATGAGCTTGCTCGCGCGCTATCGCGGCGGCGATCGCGCCGGCGCGTGGGCGGCGCTGGCCGCGCTCGGGCCGCGCGTGCGGGAACCCGCGCACCTCGACGACGCGATCGCGGTGGCGCGCGCGGCGATGACGCGCGCGCGGGCGAACGTCGAGACCGTGATCGCGCGGCTGCGCGGGCAGGGCTACGTCTTCGGTGATGCGTTCGGACAGATCGCGGCGTGCGCGCCGCACGCGCCGCCCGACCGCGCGACGCCCGGGTTCGTGCGCTGGCTCGAGGGTCGCTTCGGACCGCTGCCGCTCACGCTGACGGCGTGGATCGAGATCGTCGGCGACGTCTCCCTCGTCGGTGCGCACCCGGCCTGGCCGATCGATGCGGTCGTCGATCCGCTCGTGATCGAGGTCGAGTACAAGAGCTGGGCGTACGTCGCACGCGACCGCGCCGCGGTGCGCGCGACCCACGAGGAGGAGCTCGCGGCCTGGCGCGACGCCGGCGACGGCGACGGTCCGTTCGCCCTGCCGGTCGCGCCCGATGCGCTCCACAAGGCCAACATCAGCGGGGGCCGTCCCTACGGTTTCGCGCTTCCCGAGGAAGCCGCCGACGCGACGTTTCGCTGCGAGGACGATCGGCTGGTTCGCTTCATCGACTACCTCAACGCGGCGTTCCGCAGCGGGGGCTTCCCCGGCGCCGCCGCGCTCGATCTCGGCGCCCGGGCGCGCGGTGAGATCGCGGCGCTCGCCGAGGGCCTCCTCGAACTCTGACGCGGTCGGCTCACGCCGCGGCGACGAACTCCAGCCGGTTGCCGAACGGGTCCGGCGCGAAGAACCTAACGACGCCCGCGACCTGCGCATCGTCGCGCGTGATCACCACGCCGGCCGCGGCGAGCCGCGCCTCGAGCGCCTCCAGGGCGGCGCGATCGCGCACGCGGATCGCGGGGTGCGCTTTGCGCGCCGGGTGAAAGTCGCGCTCCACGCCGACGTGGAGTTGCTGCGCCCCGAGCGCGAACCACAGCCCGCCGCGCGCGGCCAGCGCCGGCGGCTTGGGCAGCTCCGTGAGCCCGAGCAGTTCCCCGAAGAACTGACGCGCCTCCGGCTCGCACCCCACCGGCGCGGCGAGCTGGACGTGATCGAGGCCGATGCAGGCTGACATGCGGGAAGCGTACCCGCGGCCGGGGTGCTCGCCACGCCGGGAATCGCGCGGCGATCCGGGCGCCGGCACGAAGACGCCGCGCACGTTCTCGAAGGTCGGGGCGTGAAACGCGACGCACGCGAGCAGGTAGCGGGACGCGCCGTCCATGACCGTCAGCGGGTAGCAGAGCTTGCCGTCGCCGGTGCGGAACTGTCCCTTGAAGTCGACG
>JAIOQA010000436.1 GCA_021413675.1 Deltaproteobacteria bacterium
TTGGCGTCGACGATGTTGGCGCCGCTCATCGCCACCGCGCCGGCGAGCTGCCCTGCGCGATCGCGGCGGTGATCTCGAACCACGCCGACCTGGGGCCGGTGGCGGCGCAGTTCGGCGTGCCGTTCGTGCACCTGCCGGTGACCGCGGCGACGCGCGCCGAGCAGGAGGCGGCGCTCGAGGCCCGGTGCGTCGCCGAGGGCGTCGATCTGCTCGTCCTCGCGCGCTACATGCAGATCCTGTCGGCCGAGCTGGTCGCGCGGTGGCCCGCGCGCATCATCAACATCCACCACTCGTTCCTGCCGGCGTTCGTCGGCGGCAACCCGTATCGCCAGGCCTACGAGCGCGGCGTGAAGCTGATCGGCGCGACCGCCCACTACGTGACCGCGGACCTCGATCAGGGCCCGATCATCGAGCAGCGCGTGGTCCGCGCGTCGCACCGCGACGCGGTCGAGGACCTCGTGCGCAAGGGCCGCGATCTCGAGAAGGTCGTGCTCGCCGAGGCGGTGCGCTGGCACCTCGAGGATCGCATCCTCGCGTACGCCAACAAGACGGTCGTGTTCGAGTAGCCGCCGCCGCGCCGATCGGCGCGCGTGTACACTGGTGGGAATGAAGCGATTCGCTGCGGTGGTGCTCGTGTCCCTGCTTGGCTGTCCGGCGCCGACGACGCCGGGCCCGACCTACGCCGCCGGTGGCGGTGCGCCCGGCGGCGATCCCGCGGGCGGAGGGGAGACGGGCGGCGGCGATCCCGGCGGCGGCGGTGGCGGCGGTGACACGAGCGGCGCGGACCTGGCGCCCATGGATCGCGCGCTCCTCGCCGAGCACAACGCGGCGCGCGCCGAGCACTGCGCGCCGCCGCTGACGTGGTCGCCGCGGCTCGCGTCGATCGCCAAGGCGTGGGCCGAGCACCTGCGCGATGCGAACTGCGCCTTCGAGCACAGCGGCACCGAGTTCGGCGAGAACCTCGCCGCGGGCTCGGTCGGCATGCTCGACGCCCACGGCATCGTCGGCATGTGGGTCGACGAGCGCAGCAAGTACGACTTCAGCCACGGCGACTTCTCGATGGAGACCGGCCACTTCACGCAGGTGGTGTGGAAGGACACGACCCAGGTCGGCTGCGGCTCGGCGACCTGCAACGGCATGGACGTCTGGGTCTGCAACTACGACCCCGCGGGCAACGTCGGCGGCGGCTACGGCGAGAACGTCAAGCCGACCAGCTGTCGCTGAGGCGACGAAGTCGCCGGCTCAGGTTCCGGACGAGATCGGGCTGCGCGTCCTCGCGCGGGCCGATCGATCGACGCGCGGCCGATCAGTTGAGGCTGCTCGGCGACGGCGGCCCGTCGTCACTCGCATCGTCGTCGCTGTCGTCGTCGTCGTCGTCGTCGGCCGCGGCGACCTGGCCGGCGTGGTGGTGGACGAAGCGCCACTCGTCGTCCTCGCGGACCAGCACGTTGGTGGCGATCAGCCGGTTGCCGTCGATGAGCTCGTCGCACACGACGAACGCGACCTCGCCGAGGAGCTGCACCCGCGGCGCGCGGCAGTGCACCTGCGGCGCGCCCGCCGCCATGATCGCGAGCCAGCTCGCGATGACGCGATCGCGGCCGACCAGCGCGCCCCAGCCGGGGTGGATGCACGCGACCGGCGCGTGGCGCGCCCACAGCGCATCCATCGCCAGCGCGTCCTGGTTGCGGAACGCGGCGTAGAAGGCCTCGTTGGCGGCGACGATCTCGGCGTGCATGCCGCGAGGATAGTTCGCTATCGTCAGGCGATGGCGGCGACGCGGCGACCGAAATCGACGGCGGGGGCGGGAGCGAGGCCGGCGGCGAAGGCCCCGCGGGCGCGGGCGACGCGCCCCGCGAAGGCCGCGAAGGTCGCGAAGGTCGCGAAGGTCGCGAAGGTCGCGAAGCCCGCGAAGCCCGCGCGCGTCTCGACGCACCCGCCGAAGGTCCGCACGCCGGCGACCCTCGCGCTCATCGAGCGCCTGCGGGCGATCTGCCTCGCGCTACCCGGCGCCACCGAGCAGATCGCGTGGGGCGAGCCGACCTGGCGCGCCGGCGGCAAGATGTTCGCGATGTGCGACACCTACCATCACGGCAGCCCGCACCTCGCGGTCCACCTGCCGGCGCCGCCGGGCGCGCAGGCCGCGCTCATCGAGACCGACCCCGCGCGGTTCTTCCGGCCGCCGTACACCGGCGGCAAGGGCTGGATCGCGATCGTCCTCGACACCGATCCGGACTGGGCGATGGTCGCGTCGCTGGTCGAGACCGCGCACGGCCTGGTCGCGCCCCCGCGACGCTGACGCCTAGACCTCGACGCGCATGCCCGGCGCCTCGCGACCGGTCGACGACACGTACTCGTCGTACGTGCCGGGGTACAGGTGCGGCGGCGCCGCGATCGACAGCTCGAGCACGCGATTCGCGAGCGATCGCAGGAACTGGCGATCGTGCGACACGAAGATCAGCGTGCCGGTGTACTCGTCGAGCGCCTTCATCAGGCCGCGCTTGGTGACGATGTCGAGGTGGTTGGTCGGCTCGTCGAGGATCAGCAGGTTGGGCGCGTCGTAGAGCAGCTTCGCGAGCGCGACGCGGGCGCGCTCGCCGCCCGACAGCACGCGGATCGGCTTCTGCACGTCGTCGTCGTGGAAGCCGAACGCGCCGGCGAGGTTGCGCAGCGTGCCCTGGTTGGCGGCCGGCGCGTGCGCGGCCAGCTCGTCGAGCACCGAGCGATCGCCGGTGAGGCCATCCATCGTGTGCTGCGCGTAGTAGCCGAGCGACACCGCGGCGCCGAGCGACGCCGAGCCCGCGTCGGGCTCGAGCACGCCCGCCATCATCTTGAGCAGCGTCGACTTGCCGGCGCCGTTCTCGCCCATGACCGCCCAGCGCTCGCCGCGCTGCACCGTCAGCGACAGCTTGTCGTGGACCACGCGCGAGCCGTAGGCCTTGCGCAGCCCGACCACCTTGACGACGTCGTCGCCGGACCGCGCGGGCGGCCGGAACTCGTAGCGCTTCTCGACCAGCCGCTTGGGCGGCTCGACCTTCTCGATCTTGTCGAGCTTCTTGATGCGGCTCTGGACCTGCGCGGCCTTCGCGGCCTGGGCCTTGAAGCGCTCGATGAACCGGCTCTCCTTCGCGAGCATCGCCTGCTGGCGCGAGAACTCGGCCTCGCGGCGCGCGGCCTCCTCGGCGCGGGCCTTCTCGTAGAAGTCGTAGTTGCCGGTGAACGCCCGGATCTCGCCGCCGTCGATCTCGACGATCTTGCCGACGACGCGGTTCATGATGTCCTTGTCGTGGCAGGTCATCACGACGGTGCCCGGGTAGTCGCGCAGGAACTGCTCGAGCCACAGGATCGACTCGAGGTCGAGGTAGTTGGTCGGCTCGTCGAGCAGCAGCACGTCGGGCCGCGACAAGAGGATGCGCGCGAGCGCGACGCGCATCTTCCAGCCGCCCGACAGCGTGCCGACGTCGTTGTGCATCTGCGCGTCGACGAAGCCGAGGCCGTGGAGGATCGTCTGGGCGCGGGCCTCGAGCTCGTAGCCGCCGAGATCCTGGTAGCGCGCCTGGACCTCGCCGAAGCGCATGACGACGTCGTCGAGGTCGTCGCCCGCGGCCTCGAGGCGCGCGGTCAGGTCGGCCAGCTCGACGCCGAGCTCCGCGACCTCGCCCGCGCCGGCCACGGTCTCGGCGAGGATCGAGCGGCCCTTCAGATCGCCCACGTCCTGGCGGAAGAAGCCCAGCGACAGCCGGCGCGGCCGCTCGATGACGCCGTCGTCGGGCTCCTCGTCGCCGGCGATCATGCGGAAGATCGTGCTCTTGCCGGCGCCGTTGGGCCCGACCAGGCCGATGCGCTCGCCCGGGTTGATCTGGAACGAGGCGTCGACGAAGAGGATCTGCCCGCCGTACTGCTTGCAGACGTCGGAGAAGGCGATCATGAGCGGGCCCGGGGGTACATCGCGCGCATTCTAGCGATCGCGGCGCGGATGGAAAGCGCCTACTCGTCGTCGCTGTCGTCGCCGCTGTTGCGCCAGCGCGAGGTCTCGGCGTCGAGCTCGCGCACCGCGCTCGCCGGCGCCGGGGCCGCCGCTGGCATCGGGGTGCTGGCCTGCGGCCACGCCGCGAGCTCGGCGTAGGCGACCGGCGGGTGGGAGCTGCGCGTGCGGGCGCGGATCGGCGGCGTACCGGCCGCCGACGCGACGTCGGCATCGGCGCGCGCGTCGAGGGCGCGCAGCGCGGCGCGCCCGAGCGCGGTCACGCGGTGCAGCTTCTCGATCTCGCGCAGCCCGGGGTACGCCGCGATCAGCCCGGCGTCGCGCAGGCGCTTGGTCGCGCGCGAGACCTCGTGGGCCGGCATGCCCAGCTCGCGCCCGATCCGGACCTGCGGCCGCGCCTCGTGGGCCAGCGCGCGCAGGACATCGTGGTCGCGGCGGCCGAGCTCGCCGACGGCGCGCTCGAGCTGGAGCTGGCTGTCGAGGGCGGCCGCGAACCCGGCCAGCGCGTCCGCCAGCGCCGCGCGGTAGCCGCGGGCGAAGTCAGGGCTGGCGTCGGGCGGGTCGGTGGCGCGCGCCCGGTCGACCTCGTCGGTGAGCTCCTCGACCACCTCCGCGTCGCGCCGCACCAGCGCGTAGCCGATCTCTCGACCGCCGCGCCGGAGCTCGGAAATCGTGTGAGCCGCAAGAACCTCGGCCAGCCGTGAGACCGCCATTGATCAACTCCATGCAAATCTACGCAACCATTGTAAGTGCATGCAACTGCCTGTCAACAGTTCGTTATTGGCCGTAAATCCAGGAGGTTTGCCCCAGGGTGAAGAGGATCAGGTGCGGACTTCCGTCACGGCGTAGGACGGGTGCGTCCGCCACCGACAGCGGCTGCGCGAGCCACGCGACCGGATCGCCTTCGGCGTGCGGGGTGTTCGCGACGATCACCGCGCCCTGGGCGCGGACCGCGAGGTAGCGCGCCATCGTCTCGAGCTCGGCGGTGCGCGGCGAGAACGCCGGCGCGAACACCAGCCGCACGCGCAGGTCCTCGAGCAGCGGCACGACCCGGGTCGACAGCAGGTCGCGGCACACCAGCGCCGCGAACGACCATCGCCGCGCCGTCCAGATCGTCATGCGCCGCCCGGGGCGGATGTCCTCGATCTGGCCGCCATTGACGAACGGGAAGACCTTGGCGTGGCTGCGCACGCGACGATCGCGCGCGACGATCGGCGCGATGTTGCGGCGGCGCGCGCCGCCCGTGGACGTGTGGTACGAGCCGGCGGCGACGAGCGCGACGCGCCGCGCGGTCGCGAGCCAGGCCTCGATGCGCGCGACCATGGGCTCGGTGAGCGCGAGCTCCGGCAGCACCACCGCCCACGCGCCGTGATGCTCGGCGCGCGCGAGCAGCGCGGCGATGCGCTGCCACTGGGCCTCGGGATCGGCCGGCTGCACGTCGCGGAAGCGGTGCGCCGCGGCGTCGGTGGTCCAGGCGTGGCTGGCGTCGATCGGCAGCTCCGTCGACGGCACCGCGACGGCGATCAGCCGCCCGGCGCTGGGCGGCGGCAGGCGGACGCGGCCGTCGAGGACGACGTAGAAGCCGTGATCGGCGGCGAGCAGCCGCAGGTGCGCGGTGTGATCGACGCGATCGTCCTGGCGATCGGGCTGCGCGGTCAGGTGCGGGCCGAACAGGTCGCGCGCGGCCTCGGGCGCGGGCACCGGGAACGGGTCGCCCGGCCGCAACCGGGTGCGGGTGTCGTCGAAGCGGCCGAAGAACGCGGCGTGGGCGTGATCGTCGAGCGCGGTGGCGATCGCGTGGATCGCGACCGCGTCGTCGGCGAGCAGCGCCAGCGCGCGCCCGGTGGTGGCGTCGATCGACTCGGTCGGCGTCCACGCGCCCGGCGCGTGCTCGGCGGTGGCCAGGGAGCCCAGCGGCGCGAGGATCGCGGCGGCGCGCGCGACGATGGACGCGTGGCGGCGCTGGTCGGCCGCGATCCACAGGCGCTCGCGGAGCGCGTCGTGGTGCGTGCGGCAATAGCGCAGCAAGAGCGCGGTCAGGTCGACGATGTGCCCGCCCCCCGCCAGCCGATCGATCACGTCAGTGCGGTCCATGCCTCGGGCCTCGAGCCCGACCCTCGGAGTGAAGCAGGGCGGCGACCTCGACGCCAGTTTCGCCGCGCCGCGCGCGATCTCGGGCGCGCGCGGGCCCCCGGCGGCCTCACGCTCGCGCGGGCGGCGGTGGGCGCGGCGACCATCGCCGGGGATGGCGTCGTCGGTCGTGGAATGGGACCTGGCCCACGGTCGTTGGACCTGGGCAGATCCGGATCCAGATCCAGATCCGGATCCGGGTCAGGTCGCGTCGCGCGGCGCGGCGGCGAGCGCGCGCACGATCGCGGGCTCGATCTTGAATCGATCGACGACCGCGGCGAGCTTCGCCTCGGCCTTGCGATCGAACCGCTGGGTCCGGCGTCCGCGGATCAGCTCGTTCTTGAGCGAGTGCTCCCAGCCGTGCAGCTCGGTCACCGAGACCTGGTAGCCGCGGGCCTCGAGCGCGAGCCCGCGCACGACGTTCGTGAGGTGCGAGCCCAGCTCGCGGCGGTGCCACGGGTGCGCGAACAGGCTGGCGACCGCGGGATCCTCGACGGGCGCGTCGGCGAGCAGGCGCGCGACCTCGGCCTGGCAGCACGGCACGACCGCGACGTGATCGGCGCCGCGTGCGATCGCGACCGCGAGCGCGTCGTCGGTGGCGGTGTCGCAGGCGTGGAGCGCGGTCACGAGGTGCACGCGCTCGGGCAGCTCGGCGCCGGCGATCGTGCCCTCGACGAAGCGCATGCGATCCATGCCCCAGCGCGCGGCGCGCTCGCGGCCCGCGATCACCAGCTCTGGGCGCGACTCGACGGAGATCAGCGTGCCGCGCCCGGCCGGGCCGAGCACCGTCGCGTACAGCAGGAACCCGAGGTAGCTCTTGCCCGCGCCGCAGTCGACGATCACCGGCTCGGGGAAGCGCGCGAGCACGTCGTCGAGCGCGGGCCGCAGCTGGGTGATCAGGTGGCCGATCTGCTTGAGCTTGCGCCGGGCGTCGGCGTTGAGCGTGCCGTCGCGGGTCAGGAGGTGCAGATCGGCGCACAGCTCGAGCGGGGCGCCGGGCAGGGCCCGCGCGATCTCGGCCGCCGCCTGGTCTCGAAGGGCCTTGGCCTTGTCGGTCACGGCGCGCAGCTTGGCATCCTTTCGGGGCGCCGGCTCGCGGGCGGCGCACGCGCGGTGTGGCTACGGCAGCGCCGCGGTCACCGGCGCGGTGCGATCGGCGGCGAACGCCACGTCCATGCGCAGGCCGAGCGGCAGCGCCTGGGCCTGGTTCGCGTCGTCGAGGGCGAACACGACCTCGAGCACGCGGGTGTCGACGCGCGCGCGCGGATCGTCGGATGCGGTGACCCGGCGGCCGACCGCGGCGGTGATGCGCGTGACGTGACCCGCGAACGGCCGATCGCCGAAAGCCAGCGCCTTGGCGACGCCGCGCTGGCCGAGGGCGACCAGGCCGACGTCGGCCTCGTCGATCTCGACCCGCAGCTCGAGCGCGCGGCGATCGGCGACCTCGACCACCGGCACCGGGCTGGTCGCGGTGACCAGCGCGCCGGGCTCGGTCAGGCGGCGCAGCACGACGCCATCGGCGGGCGCGCGTAGCTCGGTCTGGTCGAGCGCGACCTCGGCGGCCTGCTGATCGGCCTCCGCGAGCGC
>JAIOQA010000437.1 GCA_021413675.1 Deltaproteobacteria bacterium
GGTCGCGAAGGTCGCGAAGGTCGCGAAGGCGCCGGGCAAGGCCAGCGCGCCGGGCAAGAGCGCCGCGAAGCCGATCGCCGCGAAGCGCGCGGCGGCGGCGACGGCCGCGAAGCCCGCACCGCCCGCACCGGCCGCGAAGCCCGCACCGGCCACGAAGCCCGCGCCGGCCGCGAGGAGCGCGAAGCCCGCGCCCGCCGCGCCGACCGCGCCGACCGCGCCCGCCGCACGTTTCACCTTCGAGGCCCGCCCGGTGATCCGCGATCCGCAGGCGCTCACGCCGCTGGTCCGCCAGCAGCTCGTCCAGGACACGCTGCTCGCGACCGGCCGCACGACCACACCCGATCGCGTCCCGCGCACCTATTTCGCGCTCGGGATCCACCGCTGGCGCATCGGCGAGGGCAAGAAGCCGCTGTTCGACATCGTCCAGAACACCGCGTTCATCGCCGACACCGACGAGCCGGCCGGGCTCGAGCGCGTCGCCGGCTCCTGGCGCGCGACCGGCCGCGGCGCGATCCGCGGCCTCACCTTCGATCTGCCGCACCTCGCGTGGGAGCTCGATCGCGACTGGCCGGGCCGCCGCTTGCCGCTCGGCCCCGAGCCCGCGCCGAACACCCGCGTCGTCGTCGAGCCGATCGTCCGCGATCAGCCGTGGCCGCCCGACGCCGAGTTCGTCTGATTCACGCGATCGCGTCGGGCCGCAGCCGCTCGCTCAGCACCGCGGTATCGCCGTCGTAGGGCGCGCGCGCGAACTCGCGAAAGCCGCACTTGCGCGCGACCGCGAGCGACGCCGCGTTGGCCTCGTCGATCATGCAGGTCACGCGCGGCACCGCGAGCGTGCGATCGCACCAGCCGAGCATCGCGGTCACGGCCTCGGTCGCGAACCCGCGGCCGTGGGCTGCCGGCGCGAGCACCCAGCCGCACTCGTACGCGCCGATCGGTGGATCGATCGAGCGCTCGAACTCCGCGACCCCGACCTCGCCGACGAACGCGCCGGTCGCGAGCTCGTCGATCGCCCAGAAGCCGTAGCCCATCACGTCCCAGTGACCGACGTAGCGCAGGATGCGCGCCCAGACCTCGGACCGCCCGAACGGCCGCCCGCCGATGTGGCGGACCACCGACGGATCGCCCCACATCGCCGCGGCGGCGTCGAGATCGTCACGGCGGTGGCCGCGCAGCCGCAGCCGCGCGGTGGTGATCGTCGGGGTCGCGCTCACGGCAGCACCTCGATCGTCGTCGCCACCCGCACGCCATCGATCGCCGCGGAGATCGCGTAGGCGCCCGGCGCGGGAAAGAGATCCTCGCCCATCGCGCGCTCGTCGCTCACGGTGTCGCCGGGTGGCAGCGCTCGCCACCGCGCCTCGCGACCACCGTTGCCGAACGCGAGATCGAGCGCCTGCGAGGCCTGGCCATCGAGCGTGAAGGTCGCGTAGCCGTCGCTCGCGTCGACCGGCGCGGCGGCGGTGTTGGTGACCTCGATCCGCAGCCGGAACGCGGCGCGGTCCTTCATCGTGAGGCGCGGCGGCACCGCGCGCAGCTGCCACCGCAGGCCGCGCGCGCTGGTCGCGACATCGCCGCCCTGGGCCGCACCACCCGCCGCGCCCGCGGCATCGGGGGCCGCCGCGAGCGCGTCACCGGCGACCGGTGCCGTCGACGAACCGGGCGTCGGCGCAGGGTGCGTGCCGCAGCCCACCATCATCAGGGCCACCAGCCCGACCCGGCGCCCGCCGCGCGTGTGCTCAAACATGGCGCGAGTGTGCGGCGCGCCGGCGGGGACTCGCAAGCCAGGACGCGCTACTCGACGCGCTTGATGATGTGGATGCCGAACTGCGTCTTGACGACGCCGGTCTCGCCGACCTTGAGGCGGAGCGACAGCAGCTTGAACGGCTCGACCAGCTGCGCGCTCGGCGACACGTCGTAGCCCTCGCCGCTCGCGGCCGAGCCCGGATCCTCCGACAGCTCCTTCATGAGCGGCTCGATGGGCGCGCCCTTGTCGAGCTTGGCGACGGTGTCCTTGACCAGCTTCTCGAGCTCGGCGCGGGTGCGCTTGGTGCCGCGCGGGTCCGACGCGTGGACGTCGGTCCAGCCGAGGAGGATGTGCTTGACCTTGGCCTTCTCGGTCGCCTGCGGCCGCTCGAGCACCGCGGTCGACTCGAGGCTGTCGGGCGGCATGCGGCGGATGATGTGCCAGCCGAACGGCGAGATCACCATGCCGGCTTCGCCGGGCGCGAGCCGCAGCGACAGCTTCTTGAACGAGTCGACCAGCTGCGCGCGCTTGCTGACGTCGTAGGCCTTGCCGTCGTCCTTCGAGCCCGGGTCCTCGGAGTACTGCTTCATGAGCGCGGTCATGTCGGCGCCGCCCTTGAGCTTGGCGAGCACCTCCTGCGCGATCTTGTCGGCCTCGGCCTTGGTGCGATCCTTGGCGCGCGGATCGAGCCCGCGCGACGCGGCCGGCACGTCCTTCCAGCCGATCAGCACGTGCTGCACGCTGACCTCGCCGGGGTTGGCGGGGCGGGCGAGGATGTCGGCCGACTCGAGCGGATCGAGCGGCTTGGCGGCGACGCGCTCGATGACGTGGTAGCCGAACGGCGACTTGACGATGCCGACCTCCTTCATCTGGAGGCGCAGCGACAGGTTCTTGAACGGCGGCACCATCTGGCTGTCGGCGTCGATCGTGTACGGATCGCCCGACGAGCCGCCCGGATCCTCGGAGTACTGCTTGATGAGCGCGTCGATCGAGTCGGGCGCCGCCTTGAGCTTGTCGGCGACCTCCTTGGCGAGCGCGGCGGCCTCGTCGGCGGTGCGCTTGGCGGCGCGCGGATCGAGGTGCCCGCGATACGCCGCGCCGAGATCCTTCCAGCCGATCAGCACGTGCTTGACGTCGACCTCGGGGCTGGTCGCGGTGCGCGCGAGGATGTCCTTGCTGTCGATGTCGGGCGCCGGGGCGGGCGGCGGCGTCGGCGTGGCGGCCGAGCCCGAGCCCGAGCCGTGGGTCGCGCCAGCGCTGCCCGCGGCCGAGCCCTTCACGGTGACCGGGCCGGTGTCGAGCTTCTCGGTCTTCTCGCAGGCCGATGCGGCGAGCGTCAGCGCCGCCGCGAGGAGGAGGTGGGGGATGGATCGCATGGGGCGCGCATCCTACCGCGATGGCCAGAGACTGCCAGCGCGGGCGCGATCAGAGCCTGGCAGCTGGGGCGAGCCAGGGCGCCAGCGCGCGATCGACCGCCGCGAGGATCGTGGGCACGGACGCGATCAGCTGGTGATCGTCGTCGAGCTCGGTGAGGTGGACCTCTGGCGAGCGCGCGGCGACGGTGCGCGAGCCGGCGATGTCGACGACGTCGTCGGCGCGGCCGTGGAAGATCCAGGTCGGGATGTGCACCGCGGGCCAGCCGCCATCGATCTTGTCGAGCGCCTCGGCGTCCTCGGCGAAGCCGAAGTCGACCTCGGCGTCGGCGCGGGTCACGTAGTCGTGGACGGTCAGCCAGCCGGTCGCGCGCCAGGCGGCCCAGCCATCCTCGCCGAGCCGCGCGCGCCAGCGCGCGAACAGCTGGAAGGCCGGCGCGAGCAGGACCTGCGCGACGACGCGCGGCTCGCGCGCCGCGACCCGCGCCGCGGTCAGCCCGCCGAGGCTCGAGCCGATCAAGATCACCGGACCCGGGGCGGCGGCGATGGTCTCGATGACGTGCGCGATCATCGCGCTGGCGCGCAGGTGCGCCAGCGACGGGCGGCGCAGATCGAGGCGCTCGATCGCGATGCCGCGGGCCGCGAAGTGCGCGTCGAACGCGCGGCCCTTGGCCGAGCCGGGGCCGGACGCGAAGCCGTGCAGGTAGAGGATGCGCACGCGGCTAGCGTGCCATCAGGGCGACTCGGCGGGGAACAGCGCGCGGCGGCTCTGCGGCACCAGCGCCAGCATCTGCGCGGCCAGGTCGGGCGACAGCTGGAAGTGCAGATCGGTGAGCTGGTCGTCGCTCATCCGGCGCAGCGCGTCGCCGGTGGTCGTGTCGTCGCAGGCACCGTGGACGGTCTGCCAGGCGGCGTCGCGATCGTGCTTGGCGTCGGCGAGAAACGCCGCGAGGTGGCTCGGCGACAGCGCCGGCATGACCAGCGTGCGCTGCTTGTAGGCCATGTGCGGCAGCAGCGCGGCGATCGCGACCGGATCGGGATCGGCGAGCACCGACTCGGCGAGCTCCTCGGCGGAGAAGTCGTGGACGAGCGAGCCGTTGCCGGTCCGGTTGACGTACGCGGCGAGCGTCTCGACCATCTCGCGGCCGCGGATCTCGCGCAGCATCTTGCGCTTGCCGTCGGGCTCGTGCTGCAGCAGGCGGACGCGGGTCGCGACCGCCGCGCTCAGGAAGATCTCGACGCGCTCGTCGCGCGGCAGCGCCTCGTACTCCTCGGAGCTCGGGGTCACGCCGTGGGCGCGGCGCGCCGGCCGCGGCACGCCGGCGCCGGCCTCGGCCTCGGCCTCGATCGCCGCGTGCGCCTCCTCGGACTCCGCGGGCACCATCGCGCCGCCGTGGGTGGTGCCGAGCGTGCGCTCGATCCGGACCGCGATGTGGCGCGGCACGGTCTCGAGCATGACCTGGACCTCGTCGTCGCCGCGGCCCTGGAAGATCCCGCCGATCTCGAAGTCCGAGAGCGTCGACAGCATCGCCGCGTGCTCGGCGGGGGACGCGCCGTTGTACGCCGGGTAGACGTCGCTCTGCAGGCGCGTGCTGAGGAGCGGCAGCAGCTGCATGCGCAGGCCGATCGGGAACTTCGCGAACAGCCGGCGCTGGCCGCCGAGCGGCGTGTGCACGTGCTCGAACAGCGACCACGCCTGCTCGACCGACAGGATGCGGGCCACGTCCGGCAGATCGAGGACGGCGGTGAAGCGATCCTGCGGGGTCAGCTCCGCCTCGAACAGCAGCGCGCGGGCGTGCCCCGGCGACACCGTCTCGAGCAGCGCGGCGCGCTGCCGCGCCGGCGCCTCGACGAGGAGCTTGCGCTGCTCGCGCTCGTCGACGTGCGCGAACCGCTGCTCGGGCGGCAGCGCGTGCATCCACACGTCGTACAGCGTCGGGTCTTCCTTGCGCTGGATCGCGCGAGCGCCGGCCCCGCCGGTGGCGAGCTCGTCGAGGATCGGCTGGGCGTCCGCGCCCCGGACGACCGCGTCGGCGACGCGATCGGCGTGCTGCTCGAACGGATCGGCGCGCCCGCCGTCGACGCTCGCGAGCTGCACGCCGGCGCGCTGCTGCACGACGTGCGCGGCCTCGTGCGCGGCGAGGTGGAGATCGGGGCCCGACGCGAACGCGATCTGATCGCCGATCGCGTAGCCGTGGGCCCCCAGCGCCTCGCTCGCGGCGGCGGCTTCGCCCCCGATGTGCGCGCCGACCCCGCGCACGTCGTGGTCGCCGAACGCGGCCTGGATCCGGTCGAGGTGTGGCAGCGCCTGCGCGGGCCCGGCCGTGCCCGCGGTGGCGATCGCGATCGCGTCGGCCGGCGCGCTGGCGGTGGCGCTGGTCGCGCTGGTGGCGCGGCGCTGCAGGTACGCGCCGAGCTCCCGCGTCGTGCGCGGCAGGCGAGCCACGCGAGTCGCGCCGATCGTGGGCGCCACCGGTCCTGGCGAGGTGGAGGAGTCGGAGGAGTCGAACGAGTCGCGGGACCGGGGAGCGCGCGCCATGTGCGGGACTTCAGCAAGGCGCGCGCCGTCGCCAAGCCGGCGACTTCGCGTGGTGTGGTGGCCGCGGCGGCGTGCGGCTGCACAGATCGACCGCACAGGTCGCGTGGACGCTCGGGTCCGTGCGGCGGGGGCGCTCAGGCCTGCTTGGCGGCCAGCGCCTCGTCGGCGAGCTCGTCGAACGACATGCCGCGCGCGCGGACCAGCTCCGCATCGGAGAACTGGCGGCCGATCGCGCGGGCGTCGCCACCCGCGATGCGCAGCAGCAGCGGCCCCAGCACGCGACCCGCGACCGGGTGGTTGAACAGGTCCTGCACGCGATGCATGAAGCGGATGAACGGCAGCCGCGCGACGGTCGGCTTGCGCGACACCAGCTGCATCCGCTTGAACGCCTCGCGCAGGCGCCGGCCCGACGGATCGGTGCGGTCCATCGGCGCCAGGAAGACCTGCTCCAGGAACGGCTTCGCGTACCACATGAGCTGCGCGAGGGCGGCCGCGCCGCGGACCCGCGCGGCCAGCGACGGCTGCGGCCCGCGCCGCTTGGCCTCGAGGTACTCGTCGGACGCGTAGACCTCGGTCATGTGGAAGTCGATCGCGATGTGGCGCGACTCGTCGCGGTTGATCAGCTCCATCGCCTGGTGGCTCATCGCGTCGCCGACGTAGTCGTCGAGCGAGCGCAAGAGCGCGACGTCGAGCAACAGCTCGCCCGCGGTGATGTAGCCGTTGGCGATGTCCGGGCCCATCAGCTCGACGACGCCCTCGAACTGCGGCCGGAACCGCACCAGCGCCTCGCTCATCGCGTAGGGCCGCAGGTGCTGCACGTCGTAGTAGCGGGCCAGCCGCTCGGCGGCCACGGCGTGGCGCTCCTCGTCGACGACGAACGACTCGAAGATCGCGCGCAGCGTCGGGTCGGTGGCCTTGCGAGCCTGGACCGCGAACAGCGCGCCCGCGAGGCGCTCGATCCCGGACATGTCCGTGAAGTACTGGACGACGGCCTCTTCCTTGTCGGCGGGCAGGCGCGGCGGCGGCCGCGACCAGTCGAGATCGTCGACGGACCACTGATCACGGCGACACTTGTCGAGCATGCGCCCCAGATCCATGGGCGGATCATACGCCTGCGGATCGCGTGCGGCGTGTGCGATCGCGAGGTGGCCGGAACGCTGCGGCGGAAGGTCGCGCCGGTTCAGCGCGCGGCGGCGTCGGGGGCGTCGGCGTTGGCGAGGTCGGTGGCGTCGGGGTCGGCCTCGGCGTCGCGCTCGGGCAGTGCGCGCCAGGCTGCGAGGATCCGGGCCAACGAGGCCACGCGGCGACCCGCGCGACCGGCGGCGACCGGCGGCAGCGGCTCGCCGAGCGAGGCCACGTACTCGTCGAGCGTCCCGATCCGCGCCTGGGTCAGCCGCTGCGCCGCGGCGCGCAGGTCGAGTCGCGCGGCTGGCAACGCGCCGCCGGCGTCGCGGAACAGGTCCGGTGCGTAGCGACCCCAGCTGACGATGACGTCCGAATCCCGGACGAAGTGCGCGAACCGCGCGATCAGCGCCGCGCGCGCGGGGGCCGCGTGCAGCGTCGCCTCCTCGAGGCCGATGTGGAACGGCGTCGTCGGCGACAGCGGACCCGTCGGCGCGGCGATCGCCTCGAACACCTCGCCGGTCGCTGGACGCAGCGCCACCCAGTGCACCAGCTCGTCGGGGCGCCCCAGCGCCTCGCGATACGGCCACGCGTTGGCTTCCCCGACCACGCACACCAGATCCTCCGGCCGCTCGAACAGCTCGGCGGGCAGGCGCTCGCGGATCGGGCGCGGCGGCCGCGGGTGGCGGACCCGGCCCCGCGGGCTGCGCGCCTGGCTCGCGAGCTGGTTGTCGACCATCGCGCGGAATGGCGTCAGCAGCGCGCGGAACTTCGCCGCGTCGCCCTCGAGCGCGCCCAGCACGTGCATCAGCGCCTCGATCGTCGAGACGTACTCGTCCGACGGCTCGCGGCGGATCCGGTACTCCGACGGCTCCGGCGCGCGGAACGCGTAGCGCGGCAGCGCCGCCAGCACCGGGTTGTCGCGCACGACGACCTTCGCTTGCGACCAGGTCCCGTCGACCACGACCAGCGTCACCGGCCCGGGCGGCGGCTCGGCGAGGATGTCCTTCGCGTCAGGCCCCGGGTACAGGAGGATCGGCGGGTGGCTGGTGCTCGCGAGCGCCTCGGCCAGCGGGCCGTGGTGGCTCCAGTCGACGCCGACGTGCAGGCGCGCCTGCGGCAGACACAGGCTCGCCATCCGGGCCGTGCCGATCGCCGTCGTGCGCTCGCGCGGGTGCTGCAGGATCACGACCCGGCTGCGGGTCTCTAGCGTCGGCAGCGCCGCGCAGTAGCACACGCTCGCTGGCCGCAGACAGCGGAGGCACAACGGACGTGGGGTGGCGGCGAGCACGCCGCCGTGTACCACGTGGCGATCGTCCCGGGGAGGCCGGTGTTGCCGGGGGTACCTGGGGCGGGGAGGGGCCGCGCGCGCCGTGAGCCAGGCGCTCGCAAGCGCGCACGCCGCGTACGCCCTGCCGCGCTGGTCGACCGACATGCTCCCCGATTGGCGCCACGCATCGCGCCGGCGCGGCGCTGGCGTGACGGCGGCCTGCCCGACGTCCCGCGCCGAGGTACGCCCGTCGCGGTTGGACGCGAGCCACCGCAGCTCTGGCGATCAATCTTGGTTGGTTACCCAACCAGGAATGCCGCGATTCGACCGGCACGCGCGACAGGGCGGAGCGAGGCGAGGCGAGGCGAGGCGTGGCGAGGCGTGGCGTGGCGTGGCGAGGCGTGGCGTGGCGTGGCGTGGCGTGGCGATGTGGAGAGCGCTGGCTCGCCGGTTGACGAATCTTGGTTGGTCAAACAACCAAGATTGCCCATGGTCCGGCTGGCGGCTCCGACGTGAGCCACCGGACCAGCGGTGAATCTTGGTTGGTAACCCAATATTTTTCATGGTCCGGATGACGCCGCAGCCGGAGCAGGCGCGGCGCGGCTCCGGTCCGGCTGACGTCCGCGCCGCTGCGAGGCGCTGCGAGGCGCTGCGAGGCGCTGCGAGGCGAGGCGGGGCGAGGCGAGGCGCTGCGAGGCGAGGTGCTGCGAGGCGCTGCGAGGCGAGGCGCTGCGCTGCGAGGCGAGGACCGCTGGCGCGCCAGCTGGCGAATCTTGGTTGGTCACACGACCGAGATTGTCGGGATCCGGCTGGCTTCCAGGCGAGGCGAAGCGGTGCGAGGAGAGCGCAGTCGCCAGGTGGCAAATCTTGGTTGGTTAACCAACCAAGATTGTCGCGGCCCCCACACATCAGGCCAGGCCGGTTCAGGGCGGTCTGGGCGGGGCGTGCGGGGGGCTGCGAGGCGGGGCGGGCGGGCTGCTGCGAGGCGGGGCGGGCGGGCTGCTGCGAGGCGGGGCGGGCGGGCTGCAGCGAGGCGGGGCGTGCGGGCTGCTGCGAGGCGGGGCGTGCGGGCTGCTGCGGGGCGGGGCGTGCGGGCTGCTGCGAGGCGGGGCGTGCGGGATGGTGCGAGGCGGGGCGGGCGGGATGAGCCGACGTGCGGACGAACCGCGGGGCGCGGGGCCAGGCGAAGTGTGAGGCGCGCCGTCCCGCGTCCCGGTTCGAGGGTTGTTTGGTCAATCAACCAAGATTGCCGTTGACGCCGCCGCGCGGCATGTCAATCTTGGTTGGGTAACCAACCAAGATTGGACCACGCATGGCCCGCCCGCCCAACACCGACGAACGCCGCGCCCAGATCGCCACCGCCCTGCTCAAGGTCATGGCTCACCACGGCTACGACGGCGCCTCGATCGCCGATATCGCGCGGGCGGCGCGGCTCGCGCCGGGCCTGGTGCACTACCACTATCGCGACAAGCAGGAGATCTTGCTCGCGGCGCTCGAGCTCCTGGTCCGCGATCATGCGCAGCGCCTGGCGCTCGCGCTCGACAGCGTCGGCGCGGATCCCGCGGCGCAGCTCGCGATCTTCATCGACGTCCACCTGGGGCTCGGGGCCCACGCCGATCCGGACGCGCTGGCCTGCTGGGTGCTGCTCGCGGGCGAGGCGCTGCGCCAGCGGGCGGTCGGGACCCGGTTCGAGGCGGCGCTGGCCGCGATCGCCCACACGCTGGCCGAGATCATCACGCGCGGCGTCGCGACTCGTGCGTTCCGGTGCGACGACCCGCACGCCGCTGCAGCGGCGCTGGTCGCGACCATCCAGGGCTACTTCGTCGTGGCCGCCACCGCGCGCAGCCTGGTTCCGCGCGGCACCGCGAGCGCGTCCTCCCTGCCGGGCAGGCGCAGCGCCACGTCGAAGCGGCGCTCGCCGTCCCAGAACTCGCCGACGGTGCGCCCGCCGAGCGCCATCTGGAAGAGGCGCTGGAAGTCGCCGACGTCGAGACCCCAGCGCGCGAGTGCGACGCGGTTCGGCGTCACCTGCACCTGCGGCGCCTCGCTGCTCTTGACGATGCCGAGATCGGCGACGCCGTCGACCCTCTCGATCACGTTCTTCGTCTTCTCCGCCTGCTCCTGCAGTGCCGCGAGGTCGGTGCCGTAGAGCTTGACGGCGATCTGT
>JAIOQA010000494.1 GCA_021413675.1 Deltaproteobacteria bacterium
CATCGCCTCGCTGCGCGCCAGCTCGAGCCAGGCCGCGGTCGCGTCGCGCCGCCGCCCGAGCGCTCTGCCGTCGACCTCGGCCCGGGCCGCGCGCGCCATCGCGGCGCTCTCCGCGCGCGCCGCGCCCAGCGCGCCGCTCACCGGCAGCGGGATCGACACCGCGGTCACCAGCTTCGCGGTCGCGCGAGTCGTGCCGATCGACACCGTCGTCGCCGGCCACGCGCCCGCCGCCTGGGCGTCGGCGGCCGCGGCGTCGGCGCCCGCGACCTCCGCCAGGTGGCCCGGCGCGCCCAGGCTCGCCGTCTGCGCCTCGCGCAAGGTCACCGCGCGATCGGCGTGCGCCACCGCGCTCACGAACATCATCAGCGCCACCGCCCAGCTCGAACCGCGCTGCATCTGCACCCACGATGCCAGCGCCGGCCCGCGCCGTCATGAAGACTGGATGAAGACTCGCCGCGGAGGCTGTCATCCTTCGGATAACAGCCTCTTGTTGATCGATCGCCCTGCGCGAGGACGCGCAACTCGATCTCCTCCGGACCCTGAACCGCTTCGCTCGGCTAGCTGGCGACCAGCGCCGTCAACCGCTCCAGCACCGCCGCCAGGTCCGGCCGCTCGGTCAGCACCGGCCGCACCGGGTCGTCGCCCATCGCGTCGAGCCGGGCGCGCGCGGTCTTGATCGTGAACGCGGTCGGATCGAGCCCGGGCACCACCTCGTGCCAGCGGAGCGGCATCGACACCGCCGCGCTCGCCACCGGCCGCACGCTGTACGGCGCGACCAGCAGCTGGCCGTGCGCATTCTGGCCCCAATCGAGGTACACGCGCCCGCCGCGCGCCGCCGGATTGCGTAGCGTGGTCGCCATCGTCGGGAACCGCTTCTCGACCACCAGCGACAGCAGGTACGCCAGCTGCCGCGCCTGATCGTAGGTGAGCTGCCCGTTCAACGGGATCAGGATGTGCAGCCCGGTCTGGCCCGAGGTCTTCACGTAGTTCGGCAGCTCGATCGACTCGCACAGCTCGTGCACCGCGAGCGCCAGCGGCACGACGTGCTCGCGCGGCGCGCCCTTCGGATCGAGATCGATGATCGTCCAGTCGGGTCGCCCGAGGTCGACGGTGCGGCTGGCCCACACGTGGATCGGGATCGAGCCGAGGTTCGCGAGGTACGCGAGGCCGTCGGCGTCATCGATCAGCACGTAGTGGATCTCGCGCTCGGAGTGCTCGCTCCACAGCGCGATCGTGCGCAGCCACGGTGGCACCCAGTCGGGCATGTCCTTCTGGTAGAAGCTCTTGCCGTCGATGCCGTCGGGGAAGCGCGTGATCACCGTCGGGCGATCGACCAGGTACGGCAGGATCGCCGGCGCGACGTCGCGGTAGTACGCGATCAGATCGCCCTTGGTGTAGCCGTGCGCCGGCCAGAACACCTTCTTGAGATTCGTGAGCCGCAACTCGCGCGCCGCGGGATCGACGACGATCGCCGGCGCCTCGGTCGGCGCGTCCGCAGTTCGGACGTGATCGGTCCGCCGCGCTGGCGCGGTGCATTCCAGCGCGGTCTTGTCGGGCCGCAGCCGCTCGAACACCGGGAAGCGAATGGCGTGCTCCTCCGGCCACTCGCGGTAGCGCACCTGCGCCACCAGCCGGGGTAGGACCCAGCGCGCACCGTTCGATCCCTCGGGCTTCTCGAAGGTCGGGACCCACTTCGGCTCGGCTGCCAGCGTCGCCGTGAGCGCCACCAGCTCCTTCTCGTCGAAGCCGCTGCCGACCTTGCCGGCGTAGATCCAGCGATCGTCCTCGCGCACGCACAGGTACAGGGCGCCCAGGCCGGTGCGGCTGCCCTTGGGCGGCGAGCTGCCGCAGATCGCGAAGTCGCCCTCGAGGTCGAGCTTCATCTTCTGCCAGTCGCGCGAGCGCGCGCCGCGATAGACCGAGCTGGCCTTCTTGGCGACCACGCCCTCGAGCCCGCGCGCCACCACCTGCGCGAGCAGCGCCTCGCCCTGCGCCTCGACATGATCGGCGAAGCGCATCGGGCCGACCGCCGGCACCAGCCGCTGCAACAGCGCCTTGCGCACCGTCAGCGGCAGGCCGCGCAGATCCCAGCCGTCGAGGCACAGCAGATCGAACGCGAAGAACGTGGCCGGCATCGCGCCCGCCGCGCGCTGGATCTCCGATGCGCGGGTCAGCTGCGAGCGCTCCTGCAGGAGCAGAAACGTCGGCCGGCCAGTCGCGTCGGTGACCACGACCTCGCCGTCGATCGCGACCCCGCCGACCGGCAAGGCCTTCACCGCCGCGACGATCTCCGGAAACCGATCGGTGGCGTTCTGACCCGAGCGATAGCGGATCGCCGCCTGGCCCGCGCCGCCGAACGCGCCCAGCCGGTAGCCGTCGTACTTGAGCTCGTAGATCCAGTCGGGCGACGAGAACGGCGCGTCGGCGGTCTCGCACAGCATCGGCTTCCAGTCGGCGGGCCCGAGCGCGCGCCGCGGCAGGCCGAGGGCGGCGACCTCCTCGACGAGCGCCTTCATCCGCGCCGCGCCGTCGCGCAGCTCGACCGCGGTCAGCCCCGACAGCACGCTGGTCGCCGGCAGCGGCACGCCGGCGGCGAGGAACGACTCGGCCCAGACGTCGCGCTTCTTGATGAGCAGCCAGTCGTCGGAGCCGCGGCCCGAGCCGCGGCCGCGCCGGTTCTTGCCCGTGTGCACCAGCGTGAACGCGCCGCGCAGCTTGTAGCCCCACAGCTCGAACTTGATCTCGCCGTCGCGCATGCCGCTCGCCGCGTCGATCTGCGGCACGAACCGGCCGCGGTCCCAGACGATCATCGGGCCCGCGCCGTAGTTGCCCTCGGGGATGACCGCCTCGAACGCGAGGTACTCGAGCGGGTGGCTCTCCACCTTCACCGCGAGCCGCTTGTCGTCGGGATCCATCGACGGCACCTTGGGCACCGCCCACGACACCAGCACGCCATCGATCTCGATGCGCAGGTCCCAGTGATGGCGCGTCGCCATGTGCTCGTGGATCACGAACACACCGTTGGCGCGTCCGGGCGCCGGACTTGTCACCGCCGCCGTGGGCAGGCTGCCCATCGGTTCAGGTGTCGCGCCTGCAGACCGCTTGGACCGGTACTTTGCCAGCGGATCAGCGGGCGGCGTTGGCGGCTTCTTGGCGTCGCTCACGGAAGGCTCGGTACAATTATCCTATGCCCGCGCGCGCCATCGGTACTGCCACGATCTCGTTCGGCCTCGTCTCGATCCCGGTCAAGCTCTACACGACCGCCGAGTCCAGCGGCGACATCTCCTTCAACATGCTGCACGACGCGTGCGGCTCGCGCCTCAAGCAGCAGTACATCTGCAGCAAGGACGGCGAGGTCGTCGAGCGCGACCACATGGTCAAGGGCTACGAGTTCGCCAAGGGGCAGTACGTGATCCTGTCGGCCGAGGAGCTCAAGGCCCTCGACGCGGTCGCGACCCACTCGGTCGATCTCACCGAGTTCGTGCCCGCCTCGGCGGTCGATCCGCTGTTCCTCGACAAGGCCTACTACCTCGGCCCCGACAAGGGCGGCGAGCGCGCCTACAAGCTGCTCGCCGACGCGATGATCGAGACCGGCCTGGTCGGCATCGCCTCGTACTCGGCGCGCGGCAAGCAGTCGATCGTCCTCGTGCGCCCGCTCGAGAACGGCATCTGCCTGCACCAGCTGCGCTACGGCGACGAGGTCAAGGACTGGAAGGAGGTCCCGATGCCCGAGCTGCCCGACGTGAAGCCCAACGAGCTCGAGCTCGCCAAGCAGATCATCCAGCAGATCGCGCACGAGACCTTCTCGCCGACCGCGTACAAGGACGAGGTCAAGGCGCGGATGATGCAGCTCATCCAGCAGAAGGTCGACGGTCAGGAGATCAGCGCCGCGCCCGAGGCGCCCGAGGGCAAGATCATCGATCTGATGGAGGCGCTGAAGGCCAGCCTCGGCATGAAGAAGGACGCCGAGCGGCTGCCCGCGAAGGCCGCCGACGCGCCCGCCGAGGAGGCCGAGGTCGCAGCGGTCGCCGAGGCCGGCGCGAAGAAGAAGTCGCGCAAGCGCTGACTCACGGCGCGGGCGGCGATGCGCCGGCCGCGGTCGCCCAGGCGATCGCGGCGTCACGCCAGGCCGCGTCGTCGCGGCAGCCCGCGTTCATCATCGCAGCGCTGATCGAGACCATGGTCGCCTTCAGCCGCGACAGGTAGGTCGCCTTCAACCAGGGGCCCGCCGTCGCGTCGTTCTTCATGAGGGCGTCGAGCGCGTCGGACCGATCGAAGAGCGCCTTGGTGCTCGGCGTCAGCGCCCGGAGGCCGGCGGCGGCCTTCGCGCAGTCAGAGGACGACAGGTCGCTGACGTGGGCGTCGAGGTCGGCGCGCAGCGCATCGAGCAGCGTGACCGCATCCGCCGGGACCGACGCCGGTCGATCGGCATCCCACGCGGGCGCAGGGGCGGCGGTGCCCGAACCTGCGGTCGAGCCGGCGGTGCCGGATGCCGAGCCCGCGGTGCCGGATGCCGAGCCGGCGGCCGAACCCGAACCCGCGGCCGAGCCCGCGGCCGAAGCCGAGCCGGAGCCAGGTTCGGGCGCAGGCTTCTTCGAGCAGCCCACCATCAACACGACCGACGCCGCCATCGCGAGCAACTTCATGCGTCATGGTAACGGGCTTCGCTCGCGATCGACAGGCGCGCCCCGGCCCCGGGAACACGATCGCGGAATCTCCAGATCCGGCACTCCGCGGGTCACCGTCGACAAATCCGCCACCGGGGCGGTCGCGCAACATCCCGAGATCAGCGGCCGCCGCGTGGGCACGCGCTTCGCATCATCACATCGCGATGCCCCTTCGAGTCTCGCGATGGAAGCTGACGTCTCTGCTCGTGCTCGCGGCCTGCGGCTCGTCGCCCGAGAGCAGCCCCGACGCCATCACGCCGGCCGATGGCGCGCCGGCCTGCGGCGCCGACGTCACGCCTGCGCCCGGCCTGGTGGTGACGCAGCAGGGCGCGGTCCACGGGGCGCTCTCCGGCAACACGTATGCGTTTCTCGGCATCCCGTTCGCGCAGCCGCCGACCGGCGCGCTGCGCTGGCAGCCGCCGCAACCGCTCACCTGCCGCGCGACCACGCTCGAGGCCACGACCTGGCCCGCGCAGTGCCCGCAGAAGCGCACCGAGCAGGGCAGCACGACCTCGGCGCTGCTCGGCGAGGAGGACTGCCTCTACCTCAACGTCTGGCAGCCGACCGCCGCGCGCGCGACGCCGCGGCCGGTGATGGTGTGGATCCACGGCGGCGGCAACGTGCAGGGCGGCTCGTCGGAGGAGGAGCTCGGCACGCACCTGTTCGAGGGCCAGAAGCTGGCCGAGCGCGGCGACGCGATCGTGGTCACCACCAACTACCGACTCGGGCCGCTCGGCTTCCTCGCCCACCCCGCCCTCACCGCGGCGTCGGGCTACGGCGGCTCCGGCAACTACGGGCTCATGGATCAGATCGCCGCGCTCACCTGGGTGAAGGACAACATCGCGGCGTTCGGCGGCGATCCCGCGCGCGTGATGGTGTTCGGCGAGTCGGCCGGCGGGCTCGATGTCTGCGCGCTGCTCGCCTCGCCGATGGCCGCGGGCCTGTTCTCGCGCGCCGCGATCGAGAGCGGCGGCTGTGTCGGCGCGACCCTCGCGGTCGGCGAGCAGCGCGGCAGCGACTACGTCGCGACGATGGGCTGCGACACCGCCGCCGATCCGATCGCGTGCCTGCGCGCGATCGCGCCGCTCGATCTCGTGAAGGATCTGCCGCCGGTGTTCGTGAACGGCCGGTTCTCGAGCGCGTTCGGGCCGGTCGTCGATGGCAAGGTGCTCGCGCAGGCGCCGCTCGACGCGCTCGCCAGCGGCGCCTTCAACCAGGTCCCGCTGATCCTCGGCACCAATACCGACGAGGCACAGATGATCGTCCCGGCCGTCGGCACGACGCCGACGACCTGGGCCGCGCAGCTCGACGCCTCGTTCGACGAGCCGCTGCTGTCGAAGGCGCTCGCGCTCTACCCGCCCGGCACCACCAACGCCAGCGCTCGCGCCGCGCGCGTCGCGTTCACCAGCGACGCGCAGTTCATCTGCCCCGCCCGCACGATCGCGCGCACGATCACCACCCACGCCTCCGCCCCGGTCTGGCGCTACGAGTTCCGCCACGCGGTGAACGCCAACGGCGCGTTCCACGGCATCGAGATCTTCTTCGTCTTCAGCACGCTCGAGCAGACCAGCTACGCCCCCGCGATGACCGACGCCGATCGCGCGATCGCGGCGAGCATGCTGGGCTACTGGTCGCGGCTCGCCGCGTCGGGCGATCCCGACGGCGCCGGCGCGCCGGCGTGGCCGCGCTTCGACACGACCAGCGAGCTGTACCTCGGGATCGACGCGCCGCCGGTCGCGGACGCGAAGCTCCGCGACGCGGCGTGCGACTTCTGGGACATCGTCTACGCCGCGACCGGGATGTGATCCCGGCGCGGCGCGCGTTCGGTCAGCCGCCGGTGCCAGCGGTGGTGATGCCGCTGCCGCCCGACACGGTGCTGGACAGGATCGTCGTCCATCCGCCGGTGGTCGGCTGGATGACGATGGTCGTCCAGCCGCCGTTCACGCTGCGGAGCTTGTCGGTGCTCAGGTTGCTGATGGTCTCGGTGCGAAGGGTGAGCGAGCGCTTGTCGTTCTTCTTCATTGGTTCATTGCCTCCGGGCCGACATAGAGCAACCCCGGGGCCAGCGCCTCTCGCAGCAATTCCCGCAGCTTGCCTGATCACGCCGCGGCGCGAGTCGAGCACGGGCGGGCGAGTCGAGCCGGCGTGCGCAACTCGCGCCGCGCGCTGCGCGCACGTGTCGCGCGCGATTCGCAGGTGCGACCTGGCCAGTCGAGTCGGTGGCCAGCGCAACTGCGGTCGCCAGCGCAGCGAGGCGGCGGCGCCTCGATCTCCGTCGAGTTCGGTGCGCTCGACTACGCCAGCGCGGGATCGCCGGCGCGATCGCGGTGGCGCATGCCGTGCAAATGCGCCGAGCCGCTATGTTCGTCTACGCCTCTCGATTCGGATTCACACGCGCGCGCGGGCTCGCCGCGCTCCTCACCTGCTTCACCCTCGCCGCCTGCGTCGACGCACCGGACGGCGAGCTCGATGATCTCGGCACGCTCGAGGCCGCGGTCACCACGACCCCGATCTTCGCGTCGACCTCGCTCGCCAAGGGCGCGAGCAAGACCGGCACCGTCACCGCGACCGGCGCCGGCACGCTGACCTTCACCACCGCCGGCACCGGCGACGCCGACCTCTACATCAAGCGCGGCACCGGCGCATCGGCGACCAGCAACGACTGCGCGTCGGAGACCTCGACCTCGGTCGAGCGCTGCAGCCTGACCGTCGCCGCCGGCGAGGTCATCTCCTACCGGGTCTACGCCTACGCGGCGAGCACCGTCAGCCTGAGCTCGGCGTTCGAGCCGGCCGCGACCACCACGACCACGGTGCTGGTGCCGTCGGGCGCGATCGCCAAGGGCGCCAGCAAGACCGGCGTCTACACCGTCGCCACCGCGGGCTCCATCACCTTCCGCACCGCCGGCACCGGCGACGTCGATCTCTATGTCCGGCGCGGCAGCGCGCCCACGACCTCGACCGCCGACTGCAAGGGCGAGACCTCGTCCGCGACCGAGACCTGCACGCTGACCGCCGCCGCTGGCGACAAGATCTACTACCTCGTCTACGCCTACGCGGCCTCGACCGCGAGCCTGTCGGTCACCGCGCCGGGCCCGGCGGGTCCGCCCGACTACCGCACGCTGCTCTCGATCCCGACCGTGCCGACGGTCCTTGCCTTCACCGCGCTGTCGCAGCCGGGCGGCGTGCTCGCGTCGTCGGGCCGCTCGCTGAAGTTCCTGATCGACAACCGCACCCCGAGCGCGCGCACGACCTCGTTCCTGAACGGCAACTACACGGTCAACGGCGCGACGCCCGACTACGCCCGCTACCACTACGACTTCGCGAAGCGCGCGTTCGGCATCACCGACAGCGGCGCGACCTTCAACCAGTCGACCTACTACACCCAGAGCAAGCGGTTCTTCGCCGGCACGATCCAGACCTACCTGCTCGGCGACGCGACCGCGCCGGTCTACGCGGTGCAGTTCTACCCCGACGACGTCATCGCCGAGGAGACGCTCCTCGACGCGCTGACCACGATCAAGCCGCTGGTCGGCATCCCCGGCGCCAAGCTGGTGTTCATCGCGACCGGGCCGCAGCAGACCTTCGCGCGCATCGGCGCGGGCGCGCAGGCGCTCGGCATCGATCTGATGACCATCGACCAGGTGCTCGGCACCATCAAGTACGTCGGCCTGAACCCGGGCGAGGCCTGGGGCTACCTGCGCATCTTCCCGGCCGACCCGAGCGCGCTGCGCCCGACCGACATCCCGGTCTTCGACGAGCTGCCGCTCGATCTCACCGTGGTCGCCGGCGTCATGACCCGCGCCTACCAGGACATCAACTCGCACATCAACCTCAAGTCCAAGGAGCGCGGCACGCCCAACCTGGTGCTGCGCGACGCCAGCGCCACCAACCCGCGCCTCGCGCCGTGGGCCGATCAGCCGATCCACCTCACGGTCACCACCGAGGGCTTCACGATCGAGGCGACCACCCCGCAGGTGATCGCCGACAAGCTGGCCGCGCGCCTGAACAAGCCGTGGGTGACGCTGCCGATCGTCGACGAGACCCGCCTGCTCGCGTTCGACGACCTGTGCCCGTCGGTGAACAGCGCGTGCCTGGCCTGGAGCGATCGGCTCGGCGGCAAGGCCACCGGGCTCGGGTTCCTCGCCAGCCGCCAGGCGGTCGGGCGCAGCGCGGTGAGCAGCACGCTGAGCGCGCGCTACGGTTACGACCTGTCGCCGCAGGGCTTCGCGATCCCGGTGGCCGGCTACCGCGAGTTCGTCAACGCGCCCGAGAACGCGCTGCTCAAGGCCAAGATCGACGCGTTCGTCGTCGCCGAGAAGGGCGGCAACCTGTCGCCCGCCGAGCGCGCCGCGATGACCCTCGAGATCCAGGACCTGTTCTACAAGGGCCGGATCGCGCCGGCGACGCTCGCGGCGATCACGACCCGCGTGACCACGCTCCTGCCGGGCGTGCCCAAGTTCAAGTTCCGCTCGAGCGCGACCTCCGAGGACATCGAGAACTTCAACGGCGCCGGCCTCTACGACAGCTTCTCGGCCGAGCTCGCCAAGACCGACAACCCCGACTTCTCGTGCGCCTTGAACCCCGAGATCACCAACGGCGTGATCACGAACCTCAAGATGAAGCCCAAGACGATCCAGTGCGCGATCAAGGGCGTCTACGCCAGCCTGTGGAACCCGCGCGCCGTCGACGAGCGCTCGTTCGCGCGCCTCGACCACGCCACCGCCGGCATGGGCATCGCGGTCAACCCGTCGTACGACATCGAGGACGCGGTCGTCGCCAACGCGGTGCTGGTCACGCGGGTCGTGGGCAGCGACATCTACGGCTACACGCTGTCGGTGCAGAAGGACAACAACCTGGTGACCAACCCCGACCCGGGCTCGATCGCCGAGTTCGATGTCGTCGCGTTCTCCGACTTCGATCGCCCGCCGCGCTTCACGACCACGCGTTTCGCCAAGCCCACGGCGACCGCGCCGGTGATGACCACCACGGTGCTGACCGAGGCGCAGATGATCCAGATCGTCGAGATGGCGCGCACGGTCGAGACCGCGTACTGCACGGCCCGGCCGAGCTACTTCCCGGGCGGCGCGTGCTCGAGCGTGTGGCTGTCGACGACCAAGCCGCGCTCGCTCGACATGGAGATCAAGGTGCTGGCCAACGGCCACTACGTCCTGAAGCAGGTCCGCGAGTTCCACGGGCGCTGACCGCCGCCGGGCGCCGCGAGGCGGTACAGCCACCGCGCGGCGTGTCTCGGCTGTGTAAGGCCTGCGCGCGGTCGGCGTGAGGGCGTGGCGCGGCGGCGCAGCCCGCGGTCATGATCGCCGCATGCGTGCCGCCCTCGTGCTCCTCGTCCTCGCCGCGCCGGCCGCGGCGGATCCTCGCGGCCAGAAGCTCCGGCATGCGCGCGCGCTGCCGGCCCCGCCGGCGGACGCCGCGAAGTACGGCGCCTGGCTGCGCGGGCTGCCGCGAGCGGAGCGCGCCCGCGTGGATCGCTTCTGCCGCGCGCACCCCGACGAGCCCGAGGCGCGGTGCGGCGGCATCGGGCCGCTGCACATCCCGCCGCCGCCGTCATCGGTCGCGACCGAGCAGGGCAACCTCGCCGCCGGCTTCGCGTGGCCCACGCGCGACGCGTGGTTCGCGAGCCTGTCCGCGGCGCAGCGCGGCTACGTCGAGGATCACTGCGCGATCGAGGACAACGCCTACAGCATGCTGTGCGGCGCGACGCCGATCGTGATCGCGTTCGACGACGCGCCGGTCGCGTTTGCGCGCGGCGGCCGGTTCGCGTTCCGGCCCGGCGATCCGGTCACCACCGACTGGCCGACCGCGGCGACGCCCTGGCTGGCCCGCGACCTCGACGGCGATGGCGCGATCACCAGCGGCCGCGAGCTGTTCGGCGGCGATACCGTGCTCGCGAGTGGCGGCACCGGCGCGAGCGGCTTCGATGCGCTCGACGAGCTCGACGCGAACGGCGATCGCGTGCTCGACGCGCGCGATCCGGGCTTCGCGACGCTGGTGCTGTGGACCGACGACGGCGATCGCGTGACGCAGCCGCGCGAGCTGCGTCGGCTCGACACGGTCGTGCGATCGATCGCGCTCGACGACGCGATCGCGCCGCGCTGCGACGGCCGCGGCAACTGCGAGCGCGAGCGCGCAGCGGTCACGTGGGTCGATGGCGAGGGGATGCACGAGGGCGCGGCGATCGACGTGCACCTGCGCATCCGCGACTGAGCGTGTGCGCTTGCTCCGTGCGCGTGCGCCTGCCCCTGCCCGTGCCCGTGCCCGGAGCTCCGTCGCGCGGGTGCCGAGCACGCGATCCTCCGCTGCCTCGGGGGGCAGACATGCCCATCTCCCTGACCGGGTACGGGCACGGGCACGGGCACGGGCACGGGAGTCGCTCCGGCGCCGATGCTGACCAGTCGGCGCGTCTCACGGTCGTCGCGCCGGGCGTGGTGTACGGTCAGCCGCACGATGGATCGCCACGCAGTCTCGTCTGATGGTGCGCGCGTTCACTACCAGATCAGCGGTTCGGGCTCGACCGCGCTGGTGATGGTCCATGGCTGGCTGGGCAACGCCGGCTGGTGGAGCGCGCAGCGCGCGTTCTTCGACGACCGCTACACGGTCGTCGCGATCGACCTGCCCGGCCACGGCGCGTCGGATCGGACCCGCACCGCGTGGTCCGCGCAGCAGTACGCCGACGACATCCGCGCCGTCGTCGATCAGCTCGACGCGCCCAGGGTCGTGCTCGTCGGGCACTCGATGTCGGGCGCGTACGTCGTGCTCGCGTCGACGATCATCCCCCGCACGACGGCGATCGTCCTGGTCGACACGCTCAAGGACCTCGACCAGCTGTTCAGCCCCGAGCAGGCGCAGCAGATGTTCCAGCTCTATCGCGCCGACTTCCGGTCGGCCGTCGAGAACGTGCTGCCGCGCTTCCTGTTCGCGCCGGGCACGCCCGCGCCGGTCAGGGAGCGGCTCCAGGCCGAGTTCCTCGCGACCGATCCCGAGCTCGCGGTGCGGCTCCTCGCGCCGCTGTACGAGGTGGATCTCCGCGCCATCGCGCGGCAGGTCACGGTGCCGGTGCGCGCGATCCAGTCGGACTACACGCCGACCAGCAAGGACAACAACCGGAAGTACTTCCGCGACTTCGATCAGGTCGCGATCGCCGATACCGGGCACTACCCGATGCTCGAGCGCCCGGGCGAGTTCACGCGGCTGCTCGACGGCGTGCTGCAGCAGCTCGCGCTGCCCTGACCCGCAATCGGTCGCCTGCTCGTTGCGTAATCGCGTGCAGCTCGCCCAAAGGCCAATCGCGAGGCCTTGCCATCCTAATCGCACATCGCACCTAGGCAGCCTCGCTTGTCGCACGACCGTGGCACGGCCTGTGCGGACGGCACACGTCGACGGCGCAATAGAGCTGCAGGTCTGCTTCCCCAGGCGAGATGACGCTCGCCAGACAGGCCCGGGTGTGCTTTGACACTCGCGGTCAGGGTTGAGGTTCTCATGGGATCTTCGGCTATAATTGCCTTGCCGCGCGACCTACCAAACGCGGCACCCGGCCGGCCATGAACACTCGCCTCGCAATCGACCTTCGGGGACGCCTCCGAAACTTCCGCCTTCCATCATACAGGGCGTTGGTCCCACTCTTCGAGGCAGTCATCAACGGACTCCACGCGATAGACGCGACAACCCCGCCGCGAGGGAGGATTCGCATACAAGTAATCCGCCGCGGGCAGCAAGACTTGGAGGCGAGCGACCAATCGGCCCGAGGCGAGATAGCTGGATTCAGGGTCCAAGACAATGGCATCGGCTTCACAGACGAGAATTTCGTCTCCTTCACGACATCCGACTCCACTTTCAAGGCCAGCCTCGGCGGCCGGGGTGTCGGCCGATTCACGTGGCTCAAGGCATTCCAGAGCGTTCTCATCGACAGCACATACATCGATGGAGACCGGGTTCTGCGGCGCGTGTTTTCGTTCACGCCTGAGGGCATCAACGAAGCGCCAAGCGTACCGCAAGTCGATCAGAAGGCGAGTTCTGGCACCACGATCACTCTCGACAATATCGCTCAAGAGTACCAAAAGAGCCTACCCAAGCGGGCCGGCACAATTGGCCAGAGAATTGTAGATCACTGCCTAGTTGCTCTGCGCGGCGCACGAGTCCCAGTCGACGCAACAATCGAGGACGGCGACGACACGTTTGACATCTCGGGCGAAATCGGGCGCTCGCTGGCGACCGCGAAGACCGACACGTTTCGGATATTTGGCGAGGATTTCAAGATCACACACCTTCGCATCACCTCGCCGGAAGCAAGTGGAAATCGCCTTGCCTTCCTCGCGAACGGCCGCGAAGTCAGGAGCGAGATCCTCGGCAGCACGATCCCCCATTTGCGCAGCAAACTCACCGACAGCAATGGGGACACATTCTGGTGCCTCGCCTTGGTCGAGTCCAATTTTCTCGATGCCTCAGTGAGCTCAGAACGCGACGCATTCTTGTTCGCAGAGGAAACCAGTGCGCTATTCCCGGACGAGCCGTCACTAGAGTCACTACGCGGCGCAACAATCCCTTTCATTGAGCGTCACCTCGCGCCGTCGCTCGTCCCACTTCGGGAGCGCGTCGATCGGCAGGTGCAAGCGTTCGTAGAGAACAAGGCACCCGAGTATCGACACGTGTTGACGATGAGACGAGAAGAGGTACGCCAGATCCCGCCAGACCTATCTGATGACCGACTCGATCTTGAACTCCATCGCATCAACTACAAGATCGAGGTTGCGATGAGGGAGAAGGGACAGCGAATACTTGATGATCCCAACCCAGACACCGTCAAGTACGACGACTTCCTATCCGAGGCCAACGCGGTCGGCAAAGCGAACCTAGCCAAGTACGTCGTTCACAGACGCGTGGTCCTCAATCTATTCCGCAAAGCCTTGGAGCGAAAGGCTGATGGCAAGTACGAACTCGAAGAGGCCGTTCACCGGCTCATATTTCCACTCAAGAAGACTTCAGATGAGGTCCCATACGAGCAACTCAACCTCTGGCTCATCGATGAGCGCCTCGCGTACCACGCTTACCTTGCCTCCGACAAGGAACTACGATCAGTACCCGCCCTACAGACAGCAGAGCAGCAGCGCCCCGACCTCCTGATATTCAACTCGCCGTTCGCCTTCGCGGACCAGCCGAGCCCTTACAACTCAATTCTCGTCGTGGAGTTCAAGCGTCCCCAACGAAACGACTACGACGATGACGAGAATCCGATCGCACAGGTCTTTGAATACGTACGAAAGGTACGCTCGGGACTTGCACGCGATCGCGCAGGCCGGCCAATCCATGCACCCGAGCATGTGCCGTTCTATTGTTACATTATCTGTGACGTGACGCCGAAGCTGAAGGCAATCGCCGACAACTTCGACTACACCCGGCATCCAAATGGGGATGGCTATTTCGGATTCAACGCCAAACTGAGCGCGTACATCGAGATCATTTCATTCGATCAACTGGTCGTTGACGCAGAAAAGCGAAACCAGATCTTGTTCAGCAAGCTCAATCTGCCTCGGTGAGCTAGAGCGCAAAGTCGACGAAGGGTTTCGCAAAGTTCACGACGTCCGACGACACGCGGGTTCCCGTCAGCAGAACTCAGGTTCACTGCCAAGGCGGACTAGCCTAGGCTTTGGCTGATTCAACGATGAGTCCCCTCGCGAGGGAGGCCAGGAAGAATCTCTTCGTCGACGAACTGCTGGGCACTGCGTTCACCCAGGACAAGGCCCGACTCAACCAGCGGCTCCGCGGGCACCGTGACGCCATGCGGCTGATACAGGATTGTTGCGCGATCGATGGCGATCTCGACGGTCGGAAACGTAGTAGAGAATCCGCGCAAGTCGACGGGGCGCGAAGATCCCGGGCGCATCCCGGGCCAGTGCAGACTCGGGTCAAATGGCACCCTGACTGCCCGCTCGACCGCAATCCACTGTGGAAGAAACGTGGCCTCCGCGCCACGCCACCCTTGAAAGTGAGCCGTCGCATCAATCACGTTGAACGGCGGCGCCACAAGCCACGCATGCCCGGCCCGGTGTCCAGACGCAGCCGAGTCGGTCGCGTAGAAGAACTGATCTTCCAGTCCACTTCCCTGAGGAAATCGAAATCGTGCAGATCCGGTAAGACCAAACACCCACACGCCTGCTTTTTCCAGCGTTTCGAGCAGCGCCATAGAGACCGCGAAGCAATTTCGATTGATCTCGCCTACTTTCGCTGACGCGGTTAAACGACCCAACACATAGGGCACCACTTGCCGGACGTGGTTTGCGTACTCGTCTGACATTGACCGCATCGTCACAAAGCGGGCGTACGCCTCCAATGCCTCGACTGGAGCAGTAGCCTCAATCCGTCTAAAATCGGCGTCGTTGTAGCAACCTGGCGAACGCCCGTCGAAGAACGCGTCCCACTCCGCAGCTGTCTTCACATTCCCCTCCACCCTGTTTGCTAAACACGGCTGCGGCATTGATGCCGCCACTTCGTCGCCTCAGCTCCGCCGCGGCACCTTCGGCACGTCGCGATCGAGGACGGTCTTGCGCTCGTCGGTGGCGGCGGTGCGGATGGCCTCGTCGCAGATCGCGCGCACGTGATCGCTCAGCACCTCGGCGACCGCGTCGGAGGTGTTCATCCCCGAGCGGTCCTTGATGTACTTCTTGAGCTTCGAGACGACGATCAGCATGTCGCGCTCGGCGTCGGCGAGCGCGAGGCCGCCGGCGCTGGTCGGCGCGACCGGCTTGGGCGGATCGACCATGCGGCGCACGACCGGGGCGGTCGACACCGCGGTCGGTGCGGCGACGGCGCGACCCGAGGCGATGTCGGCGGCGCGCTCGGCCTCCTGCTCGCGCGCCCACTCGACCGCCGAGGGCGCGCGCGCCTCGACCGCCCAGGCCTCGCGGTGGCGCACCGTCGAGAGGTGGCTGTCCCAGCACGCGACGCTGCAGAACACGAGGCGCATGCGGTTGCGGTTGCAGGTCGAGACGCTGCAGACCCAGTGCACGCCACCGAACGGCAGCTCGCGGCGGCAGGCGCTGCACTTGAGCCAGGTGTTGTCGGCCATCGCGGCGATGGTAGCAGCGCCGCCGGCCGCGGTGTCGGCGCCGGGAATCAGTCCGCGGGCGGATCGAGGACCGAGAGCGGCTCGCTGCCGTCCTGCAGCCAGACCGCGGACGACAGCGGCGCGTCGGCTTCCTCGAACGCGTCGCGCACGAGCAGCTTGAGGGCGTCGACCCGCGCGTCGCCGGTGTCGGCGGCGCACGCGAACAGGACCCCGCGATGCGGCGTCCCGATCGCGAGCATGTGGCTGCCGAGGCGGGCCTGGAGCGCCGGCATGAACGTGCCGTCGAGCGCCTTCTCGCTCGACCAGGCGCTGCCGTGGACCCGCCAGATCGCGCGCGGCGCGAGGCCATCGACCTCGAGCGGCTCGACGGTGGGCTCCTCGAGCGCCGCGCCGGCCAGCGCCGCCGCGTGGAGCGCGTCGGCGGGCGGCAAGAGCGTGTCGGGGTGGTCGCGGCGCACGTAGGCGATCACCGGCAGCGTCGGCTCGTCGTCGATGAGCGCACGCCACGCGACCTCGCCGTCGACGACGTCGTGGCGCCGGACCAGGCGCGGCAGCACCGCGGGGCGCGGCGCCGCGGCGAGCCACGACGCGACGAACGCGGCGGCCGCCCCGTGCGCGCCCGTGGCGGCGGCGCGCTCGACCTGCGCGACCAGATCGACCGCGGCGCCGTTGACCACGAGCGCGAACGGCGCGCGCAGGTGCGGCCCGGCCATCCAGTCCGGGTCGGAGGCGATCGGCCCCGCCGCGGGCGCCAGCTGCCAGCGGACCGCGGCCCGCGGCGCGATCACTGCGGCGGCCAGCGCCAGCAGCTCGAAGGTGTGGCGCCAGAACCCGACGAAGTTCCGGTTGGTCTCGGGGCGCGGATCAGGCGCGGCGTCGAGGTCGCGCAGCGCGGCCAGCGCATCCGCGGTGCCCAGCCGCGCGCAGGCCTCGACCGCGACCTGCGCCATGGCCGCTTCGATGAGATCGGGCAGCCCGCGGGCCGGCGCCGGCAGGCTGCGCAGCGCGGCCGCGTCGGGCGGCGCGCCGAGCCGGACCCCGGTCGCGCCGAGCACGTCGAGGAGCGCCGGGGGCGGCGCCTCGCGCGTGCACGTGTACAGCATCTCGACCAGCGGCTCGGGCATGCGCGCCACCGCGACCCGCGTGCTCTCGATGCGCGTGATCGTCGTGAGCACCGAGAGCGCGCCGACCGCCTCGATCTGCGAGCGAGTGCGGGTCTCCGTGAACGCCACCACGACCCCGACCCCGACGCCATGCCTCACCCGGTAGAGCTTGGAGATCCCCATGCCCCGGCGATATCACCTCGCGGGCGCCGCGACCAGCGCGACGCCGGTCGCGAACCGGCAGGTTCAGGCCCGGCGGCGGCGGCGGCGGGTCATGACGAACCCGAACGCGGCCAAGGGCGCCAGCGCGCCGCTCGACGAGCCACCGCTGGCGCACGAGCAGCCGTCGTCGGGCAGCATCGCGACCACCGAGATCGCGACCGGGATCGTGACCGCGCGCTTGGCGTTGGTCGAATCGGAGACCGTCACGCGCACGCTGTCGTCGCCCAGGTAGCCGGCCTCGGACGTGTACGTCACGACGCCGTTCGCGTCGACGGTCGCGGTGCCGTGGGTCGGCGGGGCCGCGATCGCGAAGGTGTGATCGGCCGAGGCCTTGGGGTCCTTGGGATCGACGGTGGTGTGGCCGGGCTTGGCGGTCTCCGCCATGAGCGTGTCGGCGCTGGGCATCGGGCCGCGCGGCAGGGTGAGGCCGCTGGTGGTCTCGATCCAGTCGATGAACTTGTCGGGACGCTCGTAGATGCCGCCGTCCTCGCAGTACGAGGCCGCGTTGTTGTAGCCGCGGTCGGTGGTGCCCGCGAGGAACGTGCCGTACGAGGTGACGAGGTAGGCCGGGCCGCCCGAGTCACCGGGGCAGGTGTCGATGCCCATGCCGCCGCCGCCGAACTCGCCGCCCGGCGCGATCTCGGTGGTGCAGCTCGCCGCCTCGGAGCCGGTGCAGTCGGCGTCCGTGATCGGGATGACCGCCTCCATCTGGTCGTCGGGGTAGACGCTGGCCTGCGAGTCGGTCGCGCCCCAGCCGACGATCGTCAACTCGGTGCCGTTCTGGATGTCGGCGGCGGCCCAGCCGGTCGCGATCGTGCGCGGCGCAATGGTCGACGCGTGGTCGAGGACGATGAGCGCGATGTCGGCGCCGCCGTTGTCCCAGTTGGGATAGCTGGTGACGGTCTTCGCGGCGATCATCTCGCCTTCCTGCGGGCGCGTGAGGTTGTTCGCGCCGATCAGCACCGCGGTCGGTGGGTCGCGCGGATCGTTGCAGTGCGCGGCGGTGATCACCAGCGTCGGCGCGAGCAGGATGCCGGTGCAGCCCTGCTGGTTGCCGAAGAAGACCGCGACCGCATCGGGCCACTTCTTGTTGTCGGCGACGTGACCGCCGATGACGGGCGCGGTGCCCGCGCGGGTCGCGCTCGAGAGCGCACAGAGCCAGAGGACGGATGCAACTGCCAGGCGACGCATCCGCGGAATGTCGCATGCGGTGATGGCTCGCGGGAGCGGCGATCACCGACCGATCCTCGCCGGTGTGGCACGGATCGCGTACTGCGGTTCGCGGTCTGCCCATCCCGGGCAACCCCGCGTGATCTCGGTCGCAACGACGGTTCGCTGGGGGCGTTCAGGGACAGGGGCCGGGCGTGGGGATCGCGGTCGACCGCAACCACATCGCGGCGCACGCGGTCGGGTCGAAGCCGGTCGAGGTCTTGATCTGGTCCAGCATGTCCTGCATGCGCGCGGTGCCGCCGGCGTGAGCCTGGTAGAACGCCGCGAGCGCCTGGTCGAGCGCGTCGACGCCGACCCGATCGGCGACCGCCTTGTAGAAGAACGCACCGCGCTTGTACGGCGCGTCGCTGAACAGGTGATCCTTGAGGACATCGACCGCGCCGCACGAGTCGGGCCACACCGGATCGGTTCCCGCGATGCTGCCGAGATCGGTCGCGTAGGACTGCCAGACCGCGTTGCCGACGGTGGCGCCCGCGACCTCCGTGAGGCTGCGCGCCGCGAGGTACGTGACGGTGCCCTCGGACAGGACGAAGTCCTCCCAGCACGCGATGCGGATGCCGTCGCCGAACCAGCCGTGCGCGGCCTCGTGGACCTCGGTGACCTCGTCGCCGAGCGAGCCCGCGCCGACGTGCCAGTAGGGGTGGTGCTCCATGCCGCCGAACGCGCCGGGCCCCCACGGCACGGCCACGCCGGCGACGTCGGCGCCGCAGCGATACGGGCCGAGGGTGCGCTCGTACCAGTCGAACGCGTCGCGCAGGTGCGCCCCGCCCTGCGCGGCCTTCGCGTCCTGGCCGGGGAGGTGCCAGACGCCGACGGTGGTGCCGGCGGTGGTCGCGCCGAGATCGAGGCGGGTGTACGCGCCGGTGGCCCACGCGACCTGGTACGGCGGCGCGTCGGTGGCGATCGCGTGCGGGTAGACCGCGACCGCGTCGGTCGGGACGCCGGTGAGCGCGAGCGTGAAGCGCTCGCCGTCGGCGGGCTCGGACCGGCACGGGAACGCGTTGCCGCAGTAGTACGGCCAGAGGAACGTGAAGCCGCCGGCGGAGATGCCGTCGAAGGCCTCGTGGAAGTGCCAGCGATAGGCGATCTCGAGGGTGAGCGGCGCGGCGTCGGGCGCGACCCCGAGATCGATGCGCGCGCCGTCGGTGGCGAACGGGATCGGCTGGCCGCCGCTCGTCACCGTGTCGATGTCGAGATCGCCGATCTCGAAGGACGCGCCGGCGGTGGTCGCGGGCGCGAGCGTGATGGTCGCGGTGCCGTGCTGGGTGGCGAGATCGATCGCGAGGTCCGTCGACAGCACGTCGCGGTGATCATCGCGGGTCGGCGGCGTGGGGCCGGCGTCGGGCGTGGAGGGCGACGAGCCGCCGCACGCGACGAGCGCGAGCGCGGCGAGGGCGATGACGCGGATCATCGGGCGCGCATCACGGCGCGCGGGTCACGCTGGACCGCGAAGGCGCCGGGCGGGAACCAGGCGGTCCAGGCGAACGCGGCGGGCAGCATCGCGGTGGCGACGATGAGGCGGCCGCCGGGAATGAGCAGCGCGAGGCCGCCATAGACGAAGAGGGAGGCGATCGCGGGCAGCCAGCGCTCGGCGTGGGGCGCGAGCATGCGCGCGAACCAGACCATCGCGACGACCATCGCGGCGAGGCCGGACAGCGCGAGCGCGAGGGTGGGCAGCGCGATGGAGGCGTCGCGCGCGACGGGCGGCGCGAGCGCGAGGAGCAGCGCGGATTGGACCGCGCCGAGGGAGAGGGTCCAGGACGCGATGCGCCCGGTGGACGAGGCGCGGCGCCAGCGCGCGATGGCGCGAGCGCGGGCGGCGAGGCGATCCGTCCAGCCGGCGTTGTCGATGCGAGCGCGGGGGACCATGACGGCAGTGTAGCCGCGAATGAGGGGGCGGCGACAGTGCGGTGAGATGGCGCGGTGATCGCGCGCGCCGGCGGCGTCGACGACGTCGCCGTCAAGGGTGGGGTCGCCGTCGCCGTCGCCGTCCACGAGGACGTTGTCGTCGACGATCAGGTCAACGACAACGTGGTCGCGGCGTCTCAGTAGCGCGGGACGGTCGGGTCGACGTCGCGGGACCAGGCCTCGATGCCGCCGGCGAGGTTGTAGACGGTCTTGAAGCCCTGGCCGAGGAAGTGCTCGGCGGCGCTCTGGCTGCGGCCGCCGTGGTGGCAGTGGAACGCGATCGGCGTGTCCTTCGACAGCGCCTCGATGCGCTTGACCGCGGCGTCGTCGAGCAGCACGGCGCCCTTGATCAGCGCGCGCTCGCGCTCGGCGGGCGTGCGCACGTCGAACAGCTCCTTGATCGCGCCGCTGTCGAGCAGCGCCTTGAGCTCCTTGGGCGGGACCTGGCGGACCTGCGGCGGGCGCTGCGGGTTGTCGATCTTGAAGCCGGCGCCGCCCGGGCCCTCGACGAAGTCGATGACCAGGTTGGCGGCGCGGGCCGCGTCGCCCTTGGCGATCTGGAACGGCACGCCGCCGGCCTCGAACGACAGGGACGCCGGATCCTTCGGACCGACGTCGAGGCCGTGCTCGAAGCGCGCGTCGACGGTCAGGTGGATCACCGCGCCGGGGCCGCCATCGGTCAGCGCCTCGGTCAGGATCTTGGCGGCCGAGGGGCTCACCTTGATCGCCGGCGCGGCGACGGGCGCCGCAGGCACCACGGTCGCGCCGAGCTTGGCGGCGAGCTCGCCGGCCTCGTGCATCTGCTTGACGATGTCCGAGCCACCGACGAACTCACCCTTGATGTAGAGCTGGGGGATCGTCGGCCAGTCGGAGAATTCCTTGATGCCGTTCCGGATATCCGGATCCGACAGGACGTTGACGGTCGTGTACTTGGGCACCAAGGTGTTCAGGATGTTCACGACCGCGGCCGAGAACCCGCATTGCGGGAAGCTCTTCGAGCCCTTCATGAACAGGACGACGTCGTCGGAGGCAATGAGCGTTTCGAGCTTCGTGCGAAGTTCGGGGGTGATCGGCATGACGGGTTCTCCCGGGCGTTGCGAGTCGTGGCCCCTGTGAAGGACCGAAACCCTCTTAGCACGGGTCCCGCGCCGCGCGAGACGATCGAAGTTCATGCGGTCACCCGGCTGGCCGGGGTCGACCGGGCCGCCTGGGATGGGTTGGACCACGGCCCCTCGCCCTTCCTGCGCCACGGCTTCCTGCAGGCGCTCGAGGACTCGGGCTCGGTCGGCGGGCGATCGGGCTGGAACCCGGTCTACATCCTCGCGCAGCGGGGCGCGCGGCTGGTCGGCGCGGCGGCCGGCTTCATCAAGACCCACTCGTACGGCGAGTACATCTTCGACTTCGGCTGGGCCCAGGCGGCCTCGCGCGCGCGCGTGCCGTACTACCCGAAGCTGGTGTTCGCCGCGCCGATGACGCCGGCGACCGGCCGGCGCGTCCTGCTCGCGCCCGACCTGGATGCCGACGATCGCCGCGCGATCACCGCCGCGCTGGTCGCCGGCGCCCGCGCGGTCGCCGATCAGGCGGAGTGCCTCTCGATCCACTGGCTGTTCTGCACCGCCGACGAGCAGGACGCCCTCGCCCACCTCGGCTTCACGCCGCGCGCGAGCTACCAGTACCACTGGCGCCGGGATCCGGCGTGGCAGGCGTGGCCCGACTTCGTCGGCGCGATGACCTCGCGCAAGCGCAAGCAGCTCAACAAGGAGCGGACCCGCGTCGCCGCGCAGATCGCGCCGGTCGAGTGGCGGACCGCGGCCGAGCTCGACACCGCGTGTCTCGACGATCTCGATCGCTGGTATCGCTCGACCACCGAGGAGCACGGCGGCACCGACTACCTGCGGCCCGGGTTCTTCCACCGGCTCGCCGAGACGATGCCCGAGCCGATCCGCGTCGCGGTCGCGCACCAGGAGGGCAAGCGCATCGCCGGCGCGCTGTTCTTCGAGACCGACGCCGCGCTCTACGGTCGCTACTGGGGCGCCGACGCGCGCGTCGAGTTCCTGCACTTCGAGGTCGCGTACTACGCCGCGATCGATCGCTGCCTCGCGCGCGGCACGCCGCTGTTCGAGGCCGGCGCCCAGGGCGAGCACAAGCTCCTGCGCGGGTTCCTGCCCTGCCCGACCTACTCGGCGCACTGGCTGCGCCACCCCGGGCTGTCGGCGGCGGTCGCGGACCACTGCGCGCGCGAGGCGACCGCGCTCGCGCACGAGATGGGCGAGCTCGCGGCCGCGGGCCCGTTCCGCCGCGGCGATGGCGCCAGCGATGGCGCGCCCCCCGACGAGGGTTGATCGCCCGCGGTCGCGTGGCACGATGCCGCCATGGCCGACAACGACTCGCGCGCCGGCGCCCGCTACTACAACGAGGCGATCCTCGACTACACGCAGCGCGTCCACGCGTCGCACGACGCGGGCCTGACCCGCGCGTTCGCGACGCCCGACGGCGTGCCCGCGATCCAGCTCGGGATGAGCGAGGGCAAGCTCGTCCACCTGCTGGTGAAGATGATCGGCGCGCGCAAGGCGGTCGAGGTCGGCACGCTGGTCGGCTACTCGGGCACGCAGATCGCGCGGGCGCTGGCGCCCGGCGGTCACCTGTGGACCTGCGAGTTCGATCCGCGCCACGCCGAGCTCGCGCGCGCGAACTTCGCCGCCGCCGGCGTCGGTGACCGCGTGACGATCGTCGTCGGGCCCGGCGTCGAGACCCTGCCGACGTTGAACGCGCACGGCCCGTTCGACGTGGTGTTCATCGACGCCGACAAGCAGAACTACGAGCACTACGGCGCGTGGGCGATCGCGAACCTGCGGCCGGGCGGCCTGGTGCTCGGCGACAACGCGTTCCTGTTCGGCCAGCTGTGCGACGACGACGCGCGCGCCCGTGCGATGCGGCGCTTCCACGAGGGCGTGGCCGCGGCCTGCGACTCGGTGTGCATCCCGACGCCGGACGGGCTGGTGCTCGGCATCAAGCGATGACCGCACCGGGCTGGCGCGCCGCGTTGCGCGAGGCGCTCACCGGTGACGGCGACCGCGCGCTCGTCGAGGTCATCCGCCAGCTCGACCTGCCCGAGGACGATCCGCCGGACAGCCTCGCGGCGATCGCGCTGGCGCGCGCGATCATGGCGCTCGGGCCGATCGTCGGCGCGCGGCTCGAGGCGAGCCACCCGGTGCATGTCACGGCCGCCGCCGCGGCGGCGTTCGCCGAGGCGCCGGCCGAGGGAACCTGGGACGACTTCTTCCGCGCGGCGACGGACTCCTATCCGTTCGGCCCCGGCGATGGATGTCACTGCACGCTGCCCGCCGCGCGCCACGGCGAGCGCGGCGGCGGTTGCCGCTCGGGATCGGGCACGCTGCGATCGATCGCCGAGGAGGTCGGCGTCGATCTGGTGATGAAGGTGGTGCGCGCGGCGCTCGTGCCGTGGCTCGACACGCTCGCGTGAGCGTCAGCGCGCGGCGGGCATGCGCCCGAGATAGATCGTGTGCGCGGCGCCGCTGCCGGCGCGCGCGGCCACGTCGTGGACCGCGACCGTGAAGCCGGCGGCGCCCAGCCGGCGGCCGAAGACCGGCGCGCGGACCGCGGACCACACCGCGAGCCGGCCGCCCGGGCGCAGCGCCCGCTTCGCGGCGGCGAGGCCGTTGGGCGAGTACAAGGCGCCGTTGCCGGGGTGCGCGAGCGCGTGCGGGCTGTTGTCGACGTCGAGCAGGATCGCGTCCCAGCGCGCGGTCGCGCCGCGGATCGATGCGCCGACGTCGCCGAGCGCGATCGTCACGCGCGGATCGGCGAGCGCCGCGGCGGCCTCGGGCCCGAGCGCGGTGCGGTTCCAGTCGACCAGCGCCGGCACCAGCTCGCCGACGACGATCTGCGCGCCCGCCGGCGCGATCGCCAGCGCCGCGCGCAGCGTGAAGCCGAAGCCGAGGCCGCCGATCAGGATCGCCGGCGCGGGGCCGAGGTCGCGGCAGCCGAGCTCGGCGAGCGCGTCCTCGCTGCTGTGGCGGCGGGTCGACATGAGCTCCGCGCCATCGACGCGCAGCACGAGCTCGCGATCGCGCTGGTGCAGCGTGACCTCGCCGCCGCCCGGCACCGGCGCCTTGCCGACGAGCACCCACGGCTTCATCGCGTCACCACGTCACTCACGCCTCGGCCGCTCGCCGCCGGAACAGCGCGAACGCGCTGGTCTGGCTGTGCACGCAGGTGCGGCGCTGCACCGGCCCGATCTCGCCGTTGGCGAAGAACCCGCCGAGCGGCACCGGCCCCATCGCGCGCGTGAACAGCGCGCTGTCGTGATCGCCGACGCCGAACAGGCCGTGCCCGCGCGCGACGCACGAGAACAGGAGCGCGCCCGACGGCGTGACGTGATCGTGATCGGCGAGCAGCTCGGCCAGCTCGAGCGCGGCCGCGCGCGCATCGCGCACGTGCAGCTGCACCACCGACCCGACATCGACCCGGCCGCCGACCGCGATCGCCTGGGTCTCCGGATCGACCCCGACCAGGGCGCGCACCAGGAAGTCGCCGCGCTTGTACTGGGCCTGGCCGTCGCGCGCGGCGATGCCGAGGCACAGGCCGCGCTTGACCAGCTCCTGCTCCTCGGGCGGCAGCGTGGCGTGGACCCGCTCGAGCGCGGTCAGCGCGGGCCCGCCATCGAGCTCGAGCACCATGTTGCGGCTGGCGCGGGTCACGAACATGAGCGGGCCGATCGGCCGCGCGCCCTGGGCCACGACCGGATCGATCACGACATCGCCGGTGAGCGCGAGCCCGACCGCGCCGCGGGTCAGGGTGCGATCGCCGAGGAACAGCGCGCCGCCCGACGCCAGCGCGCCGACCTTGACCGCCACCGGCCAGCGCTCGTCCATCCACGCGACCATCTCCTCGACCGGCGCGCGCGGGCTGGCGAACAGCACGAACGCCGGATCATCGGCGGCCGAGGTCCGGATCGCGCGGCGCCAGCGTTCGGGATCGTCCTCGAGGTGGAACGGCGCGATCGCGACCCCGGGCAGCACGCCGGCGGTCAGCGCCACCGCCGCGCCGCGCTCGTGCTCGCGGCCGCCGCCGATCGCGCCCG
>JAIOQA010000490.1 GCA_021413675.1 Deltaproteobacteria bacterium
TCCGCCGCGGCGCCGTCCGCGCCCGGCGCCGCGCCATCGTGGGCGCCGGCCGCCGCCCCGGGCGCCTCGCCCGCGGCGGCCTTGTCGCCCATCGCGTCGGCTTCCTGCTCGAGCGGATCATCGGAGGCGCCGACCGCGAGCCGCGCCTGCGCGCCGGCGGCGCGACCGCCACCCTGCTGCACGACGTGCGTGAGCTCGTGGCCGAGCAGCTGCTGACCCTCGCGCGAGCCGGGATCGAACTTGCCCTGATCGAAGTAGACGTCGCTGCCGACGGTGAACGCCTGCGCGCCCATCGCGCGGCACGCCTCGGCGGAGGTCGCGTCGGTGTGGATCCCGACGCCGCCGAAGTCCTGCGCGAAGGCGCTGTTCATCTTCTGCAGCACGCCGCCGCTCAGCCGGCTGCCACCGCCGCGCGTCGACGCGACGAACGCGTCGATCGCCTCGGGCGCCTCGCTCGCCTCGGAGGTCGCGGCCGCGCCACCGCCGCGGCGCTGGATCAGCGCGGCGACCGACGCGCCCTTGCCCGCGACCGCGGGCGTCGCGCCGCTGGAATCGTTCGCCTGATCGAACCCTGACGTGGTCTCCCGCATCGCCCTACCCCCTGCCCACGCGAGGCCCACGCCTCGCAACCGGAGCCGACTATGCCACGCGCGCTCGCGCGCGGTCTGGCAAACCGCGGAAAGCCACGGGCGTGAGAGTCACGCCGGCTACGCCACGCGGATGCGCGCGTCGACGGCGATCGCGCCGCGCGGGTGCGCGACCAGCGGGTTGAGATCGATCTCGGCCAGCGCCGGGAAGTCGTGGACGAGCTGGCTGATGCGCAGGAGCGCGTCGACGAGCGCGGGCTTGTCGACCGGCGGCGCGCCGCGGAAGCCGTCGAGCAGCGCGCGGGCGCGGATGCCGTCGATCATCGCCTGCGCGTCGACGTCGCGGATCGGCGCGACCCGGAACACCACGTCCTTCCAGAGCTCGACGTTGACGCCGCCGATGCCGAACGCGAGCAGGTGCCCGAACTCGGGATCGCGGGTCGCGCCGATGAAGGTCTCGACGCCGGCCGCGATCATCGGCTGCAGGAGCACGCCGTCCATCTCGCTGCGGCGGCCGAGCGCGGTCAGGCGATCGACGACGGTCGCGAACGCGGCGCGCACCTCCGCCGCCGACGCGAGGCCGAGGATCACGCCGCCGACATCGGACTTGTGGGTGATCGTCTCGGACGCGAGCTTGAGCGCGAGCGGATAGCCGAGCTCGTCGGCGTAGCGGGCCGCGTCGTCGGCGGTGGCGGCGATCGCCATGCGCGGCGTGCGCACGCCGTAGGCCCCGAGCACCGCGCCGACCTCGTCGGGCGTGAGCCAGCGATCGTGCGCGTCGGCGAGGATCGCGGCCGCGCGATCGATCGCGAGGTCGGTGAACACCGGCGTCGCGCCCTCGGGCGCGCCGAGCCAGGCGCCGTAGCGCGCGGCGCGGGCCAGCGCGGCGGCGGCCTGCTCCGGGAAGCCGTACGACGGGAAGCTGCGCTGGCGCAGCGACGACATCGCCTCGCGCACGCCGTGCTTGCCCATGAAGCAGGTCGCGATGGTCTTGGCGGTGCCCTCGGCGCCGCGCACGATCGCGCCGGCGACGTCGGTCGCCTCGGTCACGATCGGCGTGACGAACAGGACCAGCACCGCGTCGACCGCCGGATCGGCGAGCAGCACCGCGAGCGCGCGCTCGTACGAGGCCGCGGTCGCGCTCGCGATCATGTCGACCGGGTTCTTGACCGAGGCCTCCGCCGGCAGGAACTCCGACAGCGCGGCCTCGGTCGCCTCGGCGAGGCGCGTGACCACCAGCCCGCGGCTCTCGCAGGCGTCCGAGGCCATGATGCCCGGGCCGCCGGCGTTGGTCAGGATCGCGACCCGCTTGCCCTTGGGCACCGGCTGGTTCGCGAGCAGCATCGCCACGTCGAACAGCTCGTCGATCGTGTCGGTGCGGATCACGCCGGCCTGGCCGAGCAGCGCGTCGACCGCGACGTCGAGGCCGGCGAGCGAGCCGGTGTGCGAGCTGGCGGCGCGCGCGCCGGCCTCGGTGCGCCCGCTCTTGACCGCGATGATCGGCTTGGCGCGCGCCACCCGCCGCGCGATCTCCATGAACTTCGTCGGATTGCCGAGGTTCTCGAGGTACAGGAGGATCACCTCGGTCGCCGCGTCGGCCTCCCAGTACTCGAGCAGATCGTTGCCCGAGACATCGACCTTGTTGCCCATGCTGACGAAGTGCGAGATGCCGACGCCGAGATCCTTGGCGTAGTCGAGGACCGCGAGGCCGAGCGCGCCCGACTGCGACGAGAACGCGACGTTGCCGTAGGGCGGGAAGGTCGGCGCGAAGGTCGCGTTGAGCGAGATCGCCGGATCGGCGTTGAGCAGGCCGAGGCAGTTGGGCCCGACCATGCGCATGCCGAAGTGGCGCACGCGCTCGAGCAGCCGCGCCTGCAGCGCGCGGCCTTCGGCGCCGGTCTCGCCGAAGCCGGCGGTGATCACGACGATGCCGCGCACGCCCTTCTCGCCGCACTCCTCGACCGCGGCCAGCACCTGCGCGGCGGGCACGACCAGGATCGCGAGATCGATCGCGTCGGGGATCGCGCGCACCGACGGGTACGCGCGCACCGACTGGACCACGTCGGCGTGCGGGTTCACTGGATAGACCACGCCGGTGAAGCCGGTGCCGAGCAGGTTGTGGAACACCTCGGCGGCGATCGTGCCGCGCTTGCGCGACGCGCCGATCACGGCGACCGAACGAGGGCGGAGCAACGCATCGAGCGAAGAGGCCATCGTCTTCTCTCTTAGCGTGTCGCGTGCCCGCTCGTCACGGGCCTCGACAGGTCCGAGCAGAATGTCGCCGCTCGTCGATGCGAACGCAGCTTCTGCGCGATGCGGCGCGGTGTCCCGTCGCTGCCATCTGGCCTCGTCGTTGCAGCCATGGGGCGCAGGACCATGACCATGCTGTCTCGTCGCCGCTTTCTCTCGCTCGCCGGCGCGGGTGCGGCCGTCACGGCCGCCGCGGGCGGGCTCCCGCGGTTGACCAGCACCAGCGCCGCGGCGGCGCGGCCCCGCGGGCTCGAGCGCATCCCGACCTTCTGCGATCTCTGCTTCTGGAAGTGCAACGCGATCGCGACGGTCGAGGACGGCGCGCTGTGGAAGATCGAGGGCAACCCGGAGGACCCGCTGTCGGAGGGCCGGCTGTGCCCGCGCGGCACCGGCGGCACCGGCGCGCACACCGATCCCGATCGCATCCGCGCGCCGCTCTTGCGCACCCACGATCGCGGCGAGGAGCGCTGGACCGAGGTGACCTGGGGCGAGGCCTTCGCGTACATCGCCGAGAAGCTCGCCGCGATCAAGGCGACCCACGGCCCGGAGTCCGTCGCGCTGTTCAGCCACGGGCTCGGCGGCACGTTCCTCAAGCACACGCTCAAGGCGTACGGCGCGGTCAACGTCGCGGCGCCGTCGTTCGCGCAGTGTCGCGGCCCGCGCGACGTCGGCTTCGAGCTGACCTTCGGCGAGGGCGTCGGCTCGCCGGAGCGGACCGACATCCGCAACGCGCGCTGCCTCGTGCTCATCGGCTCGCACCTCGGCGAGAACATGCACAACACCCAGGTCCAGGAGTTCGCCGACGCGGTCGGCAGCGGCGCGACGATCATCGTCGCCGATCCGCGCTTCTCGATCGCCGCCTCCAAGGCGCAGCACTACCTGCCGATCCGCCCGGGCACCGACCTCGCGCTGATCCTCGCGTGGATGAACGTGCTGGTCACCGAGGGCCTCTACGACAAGGACTACGTCGCCGCGCACGGCTTCGGCTTCGAGGCGTTCGCCGCCGAGATCGCGACCTGCACGCCGGAGTGGGCGTTCCCCGAGACCGGCATCGAGCCCGAGGTGATCCGCGAGACCGCGCGCGAGATGGCGCGCCACCGCCCGGCGACCCTGGTCCATCCCGGGCGGCACAGCACCTGGTACGGCGACGACACCCAGCGCAGCCGCGCGATCGCGCTCCTGAACGCGCTGCTCGGCAGCTGGGGCCGCAAGGGCGGGTTCTACCAGCCCGCCAGCATGAACGTGCCCGGCTATCCCTACCCGCCCTACCCGACCTCGACGCGCGGCAAGGTCGACAACCCGGGCAAGAAGTACCCGTTCGCGAGCGAGGCGATCTCGACCGGCATCCGCGAGGCGACGATCACCGGCCAGCCGTACCCGATCAAGGGCTGGTTCGTCTACGCGACCAACCTCATCCAGGCGCTGCCCAACGAGGCCGAGACGATCAAGGCGATCCAGAACCTCGACCTGCTGGTCGTCGTCGATGTGATCGGCAGCGAGATCGCCGGCTGGGCCGACGTGGTCCTGCCCGAGGCCACCTACCTCGAGCGCTACGACGAGCTCAACGTCGAGCTGTTCCGCGCGCCGTTCGTGGCGCTGCGCCAGCCGGTCGTGGCGCCGCCGCACGATCAGAAACCGAACTGGTGGATCGCGCGCGAGCTCGCGGTGAAGCTCGGCCTCGAACGCTACTACCCGTGGACGACGATCGAGGAGTACCTCGATCACCGGCTGCAAGGCGCCGGCCTCAGCCTCGATCTCCTCCGCCAGAAGGGCGTCGTGCGCGGCAAGGCGCCGCCGCTCTACTACGAGAACGGCCTCGCGCCGGCGTTCGCGACCCCGTCGCAGAAGATCGAGTTCTACTCCGTGCAGCTGAAGGACGCTGGCTTCGATCCGGTGCCCCGGTTCACGCGCCCCGCGCCCGGGCCGGCGGGCTCGTTCCGCCTGCTGTTCGGCCGCGCCCCGGTCCACTCCTTCGGGCGCACGCAGTCCAACCCGGTGCTGGCGCAGGCGATGAGCGAGAACGAGCTGTGGCTCAACGCCGCCGTCGCGGCGCGCCTGGGCCTGGCGAACGGCCGGCGGGTCCGGCTGCGCAACCAGGACGGCGTCGTCAGCACGTTCGGGATCGCGATCCGCGCCACCGAGGCGATCCGCCCGGACTGCGTCTACATGGTGCACGGCTTCGGCCACACCTCGCGGATGCGACCGCACGCGCGCGGCCGCGGCGCGAGCGACTCGCAGCTGGTCACGGCCTACGCGACCGATCCGCTGATGGGCGGCACCGGCATGAACGTCAACTTCGTCACCCTCGAACCGGAGCCGTCATGACCCGCCTGGGCATGGTCATCGACACGCGCCGCTGCGTCGGCTGTCAGGACTGCGTCGTCGCGTGCAAGACCGAGAACCGGACGCCGGAGGGCTACAACCGCGACTGGATCACGTACGCGACCAAGGGTCGGTTCCCGACGCTGTCGATGACGATCCAGAGCGAGCGCTGCAACCACTGCGACGATCCGCCGTGCGTGAGCTGCTGCCCGACCGGCGCGAGCCACGTGCACCCGTGGGGTGGCGTGGTGCTGATCGATCACGACGCGTGCATCGGCTGCAAGGCCTGTGTCGTGTCGTGCCCGTACGACGCGCGCTACATCCATCCCGACGGCTACGCCGACAAGTGCACGTTCTGTATCCACCGGGTCGAGCGCGGCCAGGATCCGGCGTGCGTGTCGGTGTGCCCGACGCACTGCATGCACTTCGGCGATCTCGATGATCCCGAGTCGGAGGTGAGCCGCCTGCTCGCGTCCCGCCCGCACCACGCCAACCTGCCCGAGGCCGGCACCGGCCCTCGCATCTTCTACCTGGACTAGTCATGTCGCCATCGGAGTTCGTCTCGACCTCGCACCATCCGCTCGCGGACGGCCACGCGTGGGGGTGGGAGATCGCCGTGTACCTGTTCCTGGGCGGCTTCACCGCGGGCCTGCTGGTGCTGTCGGGGCTCGCGCGTCGACGCGGACCTCGCGCGACCGGCGAGCCGGGCTTCGCGCTGGCGTCGAGCGGCCTGTCGATCGTGGGCCTCGGCGCGATCTCGCTCGGCATGCTCGCGCTGTTCCTCGACCTCGCCCACAAGCCGTTCGTGTGGCGGCTGTACGTGACGATGGAGCCGCGGTCGCCGATGTCGTGGGGCGCGTGGATCCTGCTGCTGGTCTATCCCGTGCTGCTCACGGGCATCGCGCTCGATCCGCCGCGCGCGCTGCGCGACCGCGTCCCGGCGCTGGCCCGGCTGGCGCGGTACGCCGAGGACGAGCGCGTGCGCCGCGGCCTCGGCCTGGCCTCGATCGCGGCGGGGCTGGCGCTCGGCGTATACACCGGCATCCTGCTGTCGGCGCTCGGCGCGCGGCCGCTGTGGTCGAGCGGGTTGCTCGGCCCGCTGTTCCTGGTCTCGGGCCTGTCGACGGGCGCCGCGTTCGCGCACATGGCATCGCCGCTGGCGGAGGAGCGCCACCGGCTCGCGCGCCTCGACAACCTGCTGATCGCGGTCGAGCTCGCGCTCATCGCGCTGTACCTGATCGGCCTCGCGTCCTCGACCGAGGCCCACGCCGAGGCCGCGAAGCTCCTGCTCGGCGGGCCATACACCGCGGTGTTCTGGGTCGTCGTGGTGGGCGTCGGCCTGGTGGCGCCGCTCGCGATCCAGGCGCTCACGGTCGCGGGCCGGATCGCGCCCACCCACGTCGCGCCGGTGCTCGTGCTGATCGGCGGCATCGTCCTCCGGTTCGTCCTCGTGTTTGCCGGCCAGGCCAGCCACTGGTCGAGGCTGTGAAGGAGTCGCCATGGAACGGATCGTCGTCACGCGCGATGTCATGGAAGATCCCGCGGGCCCGCCACCGCCCGGGCCCCGGCCCTACACCAACCCGTACCTGGCCGGCGTCGGCCTCGGGCTGGTCCTGCTCGCCGCGTTCGTGCTGGTCGGGCGCGGCCTGGGCGCCTCCGGTGCGTTCAACTCGCTCGTCGCCTGGCTGACCTCGCTGGTCGCGCCGGACTACGCGAAGGACAACCCGTTCCTCGGCAACTACCTGAACGGCGACGACCACCCGCTCAAGGCCTGGCTGGTGTTCGAGCTGGTCGGGGTGGCGATCGGCGCGCTGGTGTCGGGCCTGCTCGCGCGGCGCGTGGTGCGCACGATCGAGCGCGGGCCGCGCATCTCGATCGCGGGCCGGCTCGCGCTCGCGTTCCTCGGTGGCGCGCTGATGGCGTTCGGCGCGGCGATCGCGCGCGGCTGCACCAGCGGCCAGGCGCTCACCGGCGGCGCGATGCTCAACCTCGGCAGCTGGGTGTTCATGCTCGCGCTGTTCGCCGGCGCGTACGCGACCGCGTGGTTCCTGCGAAAGGAGTGGCGATGATGGCCCCGTTCTACAAGCTCGGCGCGTTCGGCGACGAGACCGCGCTGCTGATCGCGTTCCTCGTCGGGATCGGGTTCGGCTTCTTCCTCGAGCGCGCCGGGTTCGGCAGCGCGCGCAAGCTGGTCGCGCAGTTCTACCTGCGCGATCTGGCGGTGTTCAAGGTGATGTTCTCGGCGATCGTCACCGCGATGCTCGGGCTCACGTACCTCGCGTGGGCGGGCTACCTCGACCTGTCACTGGTGTACCTCGTGCCGACGTTCTGGGTCGCGCAGCTGGTCGGCGGGCTGTTGCTGGGCATCGGCTTCGTCGTCGGCGGCTACTGTCCGGGGACCTCGATCGCCGCGACCGCGACCGGCCGGTTCGACGGCCTGGTCTACGTGGCTGGCTTCGCGGTCGGCACGCTGGGCTTCGCGATCGCGTCGCCGCTGTTCGATGGTCTGCTGGGCGCGGGTGAGCTCGGCCCGACGACCTTGCCGCAGGCGCTCGGCGTGCCCTATGGCGTGATCGTCTTCGCCGTGGTCGTGCTGGCGGTGGCGGGGTTCGCCGGCGCCACGTGGATCGAACGCAAGATGGCGGCGCGCGACGCTGCCGCGGTGACGCGATGAACGCGCTGGCGAAGCTGACGATGAACCAGAAGCTCGCTGCGCTCGCGCTCGTGCTCGGCGGCGCGGCGCTCGGCGCCTCGGTGGTGCCGCGGCGCACCGCGACGGTCGATGCGAAGGAGCTCCTGACCCGGGTCGAGCGCCAGGAGGATCACGTCACGCCCGCGGAGCTCGCGACCTGGATCATCGAGGGACGAGCGGACTATCGCCTGATCGACATCCGCGACGAACGCGCGTTCGCCGCGTATCACATCCCCACCGCCGAGAACGTCCCGCTGGCGCAGATCGCTGACGGCGGGCTCGCGCGCACCGACAAGATCATCCTCTACGGCGACGGCGGGATCCACGCGGCGCAGGCGTGGATGGTGCTGAGCGGCATGGGCTACACGCGCACGTACACGCTGCTCGAAGGGCTCGACGCCTGGAAGGAAGACGTCCTGTTCCCGATCGCGCCGACGGATCCCGCGGCGCACGCGCAGTTCGAGCGCACCGCACAGGTCGCGAAGTTCTTCGGCGGTCAGCCGCGCGCCGCGGTGCAGGCCGGGGCCGCGCCGGCGCTCACGCCGACGACGCCCGCGCCCGCGGCGATGCCCACCTTGCCGGTGAGCGCGCCCACGCTGCCCGCGGGCAGCGGCGTGGCGCCGCCCGCGAAGAAGCGCGAGGGCTGTTAGGCCGGCCGCGCGGTGCCTTCGAACGTGTAGCTGAGCCAGCTCGCGCCCTCGGTGAAGCCGGCGGTGAGATCGTCCGAACGGAAGCCGGCGTCGCGCAGGATCGCGCGCATGTCGCGATCCAGCCGACATCCGCCGCCGATGCGCCGCCAGACTGGCGTCAACCGCCGCTGCCAGCCGCGGGTGCGGGCGTCGGGCGCGAGGCCGTGCTCGACGAAGATCAGCTCCCCGCCCGGGCGCAGCACGCGGCGCAGCTCGGCCAGCGCGCGCTGCGGATCATCGACGCTGCACAGCGAGTAGGTGATCACCGCGGAGTCGAAGGCGCGCGCCGGGAACGGCAGCTGCTCGGCCACGCCCTCGAGCAGCGAGACCGGGACCGGCGCGGTGGCGACGCGGGCCGCGGCGCGGGTCAGGAGCGCGGCCGACGGATCGAGGCCGGTGACCGCGTCGACCTTGGCGGGATCGTAGAACGCGAGGTTGAGGCCGGAGCCGACGCCGACCTCGAGGACCTCGCCGTGGGCGCGCGGGATCCAGCGCTGGCGCTCGGCGAGGATCGCGTGGCTGCGGCACGCCTTCTCGACGAGGGTCGGGAGCACACGGTCGGCCCAGAAGCTCATCGGTTGCGAGGGTCGCACGCGGTCCGCTGCGGCTCAACGCGCCGCAACGCCGTTGGCGATCGCCAACGACGATCGTGGTGCGTGTGCGGAGTCTCGCGAGCTTGCCGCGGCACGCGGCTTGCTGCAGCGGAGCGATGGTGCGCCGAGCGTTGTTGTTGATCGTCGTGGCGGCGTGCGCGGATGGCGCGGCGATCGTCGCGCAGGCGCCGGTGTGCGGCGATCTGTCCAATGGCCACTGGGACGAGCGCATGGTCTTGCCGGGGCCCGCGGGCGTCGACGCGCGGGTGAACGCGCTGCTCGCGGTGCCCGACCTCGGCTTCGTCGTCGGAGGATCGTTCGATTCGGTGCTCGGCGAGCCGATGTACGGCGTGGCGGTCTGGAATGGCGTGCACTGGGCGCCGATGGGTGCGGGCCTGCCGGGCTCGGTCGTCTCGCTCGCGCGCGGCGATGACGGTGGCATCTGGGCGGCGGGGCAGCTCACGCCGGATTTCACGGCGAGCTACCTCGCGCGCTGGGACGGCCACGCGTGGACGATGGTCACCGCGAACGTCGACAGCATCGCCGGCGTGACCGCGATCGGCGGCGGGATCGCGGTCTATGGATCGTTCGCCAGGATCGGCGGAATCGCCGCGAACGGACTGGCGGTCTGGGATGGCGCCGCGTGGACGGCGCGCGGGCTAGAGACCGCAAGCAGGGTCTACACGGTCGCGCAGACGACCGACGGGCTGTGCGCAGGCGGCGCGATCGGGTTGCCGGGCGACGTGCGCAGCGCGGCCTGCTGGAATGGCTCGGCGTGGGCCCCGCTCGGACAATCGGTCGGCACGGTGGAGGTGCTCTCGCGCGCGCCCGATGGCCACTGGTGGGCGGGCGGCGAGATCACCGCGCCGCTCTATCCGGATACGCTCGCCGGCGGGATCGCGCGCCTCGATGATGATGGCGCGTGGCAGCCGGTCGACGGCGGCGTGCTCACCGCAAACGCCTTCGATCAGACGCCGCGCGTGAGCGCGATCGCCTTCAATGGCGACGAGGTGATCGTCGGCGGCCCGTTCCCCGGCGTCGGCGCTGGTCCCGTCGTGGCCCGCGGCCTCGCGCGCTGGAGTCCATCGGCGGGCTGGACCGCCTTCGCGCCGCCGGGCCTCGAGCTCGTCACCGGGTTCGACAGCGGCGTCAACGCGATCCTCCGCAACGGACCGCGGCTGGTCGTCGGCGGCGCGTTCGCGGGGGTCGGCGGGATCGCCGCGAGCAACGTCGCGAGCCTGTCGAACGAGGGCGTGGTCACACCGTGGGCCGGTCGCTCGGCGCTCGCGCCGAGCGCGGGCGCCATCGCGGTTGCGGCCGCGCACGGGCGCGTGCTGATCGCCGGCCCGAGCCGGCCGATCATCGCGACCGGCCTGGCCCCGACCACCGTCGCCTGGTTCGACGGGCGCTGGCACGGGTTCGCCCGCGCGGGCGAGCCCGACGACATCCGCGCCGCGGCGGTCCTGCCCGATGGATCGCCGGTGGTGTCGGGCGAGTTCATCGCGCGCCGGGACGGCGACAGCTGGGAGCGCCTGTCGGATGCGGACACGCGCGACACGCCGCTGCTGGCCGATGTCGATGGCGCGATCTACTTCCGCGTCCGCGATCAAGCCGCGGACCGCTCGACGATCACGCGCTGGCGCGATGGCGCGACCGCCGACCTCGGCACGCTCGACGGCGAGATCCTGACGCTCCTCGCCTTCGATGATCGCCTGATCGCCGTGATGCGCGCCGACGACACCGGCCCCGCGCGGCTCTTCGTCCGGGATCCGGGCGGAACCTGGACCCCGATCCCCGACGCCCCGCCCGGTCCGGTCGCGGCGGCCACGGTCTCGCCTGCGCTGGGCGTGGTCTTGCTGATCGACGGCGCGCTCACCGCGTGGGATGGCGGCGCGTGGCGCGCGCTGCCGACCTATCCCGCCACGGCGATCGCCGGCTGCGATCGCGGGGTCGTGACCGCGGGCGAGGACCTCGGCTTCCGCGACGCCGCGCACTGGCGCGTCCTCGATCGCGCGATCGGCGGGGGCGCGGCCGCGATCGCCGTCAGCGGCAACGGCATCGAGGTCGTGGGCGGGTCCGGCGGGCAACCGGGCTTGCGCCGCTGGCGCGCGGACTGACGGCGACTACATCGGCTCGGTCGTGGTCGCGAGCAGCCACTGCCCCTCGAGCCCCTCCGCGCGATCGCGGCCGATCACCGCGACCTCGGGGCTGGTCGCGATCGCGACGAACGCCTTGCGCGACGGGTACTCGACCAGCGCCGCGACCTCGAGGCCCTCGGCGCCCGCGCCGATCACCTGCGCGGTGATCCGGCCGGTCCACACGATGCGCCCGCCATGGCGCTCGATGATCGCGCGCATCGCGTCGGCGTAGCGGCGATACGCGGGCTCGCCACCGGGCTTGAAGCGCAGCAGGTTGAGCATCACCACCGGCGTCTCGGCGCCGTCGGCGACGAGCGCCTGGAGTTGCGCGGGCGAGGGATAGAGCGACAGCTGCATGCCACAACCGTAGTCGCGCGCGGTCGCGAACGAAAGTCGAACGGCGCAGGCTGGACTGTGCCAGCTCTTGCGCTGTCGGCGGCTCGACGCCGCTACTACCGTGGTTCGGTGTCCTGGCGTCTCTGCTTCGCTGTCGCGCTGGGTGCGGTGATGATCGCGCCGGCGGCGCGCGCTGCCCCGCCGTCCTCCACGCCCGCGGCGGAGCGCCTGTCGCTGCCGAGCGCGCTGACGCTCGTGCGCCAGTCGCCGGCGCTCGCGACCGCGGACAGCGATCTCGCCGCCGCGGATGCCGAGGCGCGCGAGGCCGACGGCGCGGACACCTTCCGCGTCACGCTCGGCGCCACCGTCGGTGCCCAGCGCGGCCTCGCCGATGGACGCGCGCCATCGCGCACGATCGATGTCGCGGCCGGCATCAGCCGGTTGCTGCCGACCGGCGGCACCGCGAGCCTGCGCGTGACCGGCGCGGACGCCGTGACCGACGACGCGACGCCCCACCTGGTCAGCAGCCAGGTCGCGCTCCAGCTGAAGCAGCCGCTCGCCCGCGGCACTGGCCGCAACGCCAGCGACGCGGCCCAGGATCGCGCCCGGGTCGCGCGCGACGCCACGCGCCTCGAGCGTGTGCGGGTCGCGACCACCGTCGAGCGCGATCTGGTGATCGCCTACTGGGAGCTCGCGTTCGCGTGGCAGGAGCTGGCGGTGCGCGAGCACAGCCTCGACCTCGCCTCGGCGCAGCTGCGCCGGGTGCGCGCCGGCATGCGCCAGGGCCAGATCGCGCCGAGCGAGGGCCTCGCGCTCGAGCAGGGCATCGCGCAGCGCACCGCGCAGGTCGCGCGCGCCCGCCAGAACATCACGCGGCGATCGCTCGCGCTCCGCACCCAGCTCGCGCTGCCGATCGCGCCGGGCGCGATCGCGATCGCCACCGATCCGCTGCCCGTGCTCGCGTCCGACGAGCCACCCGACGCCGATGCCGTGCTCGCGCGCGCGCTGACCACCAGCCCCGAGCTGGCGGTCCTCGAGGCACGCGCGCGCGGCGCGACCATCGACGTCGAGGTCACGGCCAATGGCCAGCTGCCCGCGCTCGACCTCACGATCGAGGCCGGCCCCGCGGGGCTCGGCGCGGATCCGGGCGGCGCGCTGCGATCGCTCGGCAACGGCGATGGCTACCAGGCCACCGCGGGCCTCGAGCTGCGCTGGGACATCGGCGGTGCCGCCGCCGAGGGCCGGGCCATGAAGGCGCGGGTCGCGCGCCAGCGCGTGCGGATCGACAGCGCGACCGCGCGCGCCCAGCTGGCCGCGGCGGTCATCGACGCCGTCGAGCAACGCGACACCGCGCGGGCCGTGATCGACCTCGCGACCCGCGAGCGCGAGCTGGCCGCGCAGGGCGTGACCGCCGAGCAGGCGCGCTTCGATCTCGGCAAGGCGACCAGCTTCGACGTGCTCGCGCGCCAGCAGGAGCTCGCCGACGCGGAGCTGCGGCGCGTCCGCGGCGTCGTCGACTACCTGCAGGCCCGCGCGATCGTCGATGCCCTCACCGGCGATCTGCCGCGACGCGGGCGATGAACGATCGTGCGAGTGTGACCCGCGGTCCGCAGGGGTGTGACGCCGGGACACCGGCTCACACCGGGAATGCCGGGACGAGCTGGTAACGGCGTGAACGACCGCGGCAGCGCCGGGCAAGCGCTGGCACCCACGACGGCGGCACGCGCGCTGCAGGTTGTTCGCCCGATGCCCCACCTCGCGCTGCTCGTGTCCGCGTCGCGCACCGACGTCGAGCAGCTCGGCGCGGCGCTGGCCGGCTGGGCCGAGGTGCTCGCGATCGATCACCTCGGCGACCTGACGCTCGCGCTGGCCCGCAACCCGCGGGTCGTCGTGATCGGCGTGCGCGTGCGGGACGGCGAGGCCAGCGCGGTGCGCGCGGCGCTCGCGAACCGCGAGGACGCGCCGCCGATCGTGGTGATCAGCGATCAGCCGCGCCACGACGACCCGCACGCGTTCCAGGTCGTGCGCCGCGGCATCCCCACCGGCGCGCTGCGCGCGGTGCTCGC
>JAIOQA010000491.1 GCA_021413675.1 Deltaproteobacteria bacterium
AGCCGCGCGCGCCGCAAGAGCGCCGCGCCGACCAGCGCCGGGGCGATCGCCAGCGCGATCGCGAACGCCGGGGCCTCGCCGCCGCGCGCCGCGAGGCGCTCGCCGCCCATCGCGATCGCGACCAGCACCGCCGCCCACGCCCCATCCCAGCGCCGCCGCGCCGCGCCGACCGCGCCGCGCTCGACCACCGCCTTCGCGAAGAAGCCGGCGGCGGCGATCGCGCCCACGCCCACCGCGGCGAGCCGATCCGGCGCGACCACCAGCGCCGCCCCGATCGCGCCGGCCAGCGTCAGGTAGGCGCCGTGCTCGTGCGGGAGCGAGATCGGCGCGGCCATGACGCGGCTACTTCTTGGCCCAGCGATCGATCCAGGCCAGCACCTCGTCGTGCCAGAGCTTGGAGTTCTGCGGCTTCTGGACCCAGTGGTTCTCGTCGGGGAAATAGACCATGCGGCTGGGGATGCCCTTGCGCTGCAGCGCCGTGAAGGTCGACATGCCCTGGGTGTCGACGACGCGGAAGTCCTGCTCGCCGTGCACGACGAGCGTCGGGGTCTTCCAGTTCTTCACGAAGTCGATCGGGTTGTGCTTGGTGTAGCCGTCCGGATGATCCCAGGGCGTGCCGCCGTGCTCCCACTCCGGGAACCACAGCTCCTCGGTGTCGTAGTAGGCCATGCGCTCGTCGATGTTGCCGTCGTGGCAGATGAGCGCCTTGAAGCGATCGGTGTGGCCGGCGATCCAGTTGATCATGTAGCCGCCGTAGGACGCGCCCGCCGCGACCGCGCGCGAGCCGTCGAGCCACTTGTACTTCGCGAGCGCGGCGTCGAGGCCCATCATCAGGTCGTCGTAGGGCGCGCCGCCCCAGTCGCCGCGGATCGCGTCGGTGAACGCCTGGCCGTAGCCGGTCGAGCCGTGGAAGTCGATGAACACCGCGGCCAGGCCGTGACCGGCGAAGACCTCGGGGTTCCAGCGGTAGTGGAAGTGATCACCGAAGCTGCCCTGCGGACCGCCGTGGATGAGCAGCGCCACCGGGACCTTGCCCTTGCCCGTGAACCCGGCGGGCTTCATGACGTAGCCGTAGACGGTGTCGCCGTGGGCGCCCTTGAACGAGAACTGCTCGTACTCGCCCCAGGTGATCTTCCCGACGCGCGCGTCGTTGAGGCTGGAGATCCGCTTCACGTCCGAGCCGTCGAGCGCCGACGAGAACAGCTCCGACGGCTGGCGCAGCGTGTCGCGCAGGAACACCAGGCGATTGCCGGCGACGTGCGGATCGGTGTTGGTGCCGACCGGGCCCGCGCCGCTCACCGCCTTGGCCGCGCCGGTCGCCACGTCCACCGCGAACAGCGGCTGGCTGCCCATGTCCTCGGCCGCGGTGAAGATCGTCTTGCCGTCGGGGCTCCACTCGATCGAGCCCGGCGAGCGGTCCCACGCCTCGGTCAGCGTGCGCGCCTTGCCGCTGGCGCGATCGTAGATGACGATGCGCTGGCGATCGGCCTCGAAGCCGGGCCGCGCCATCGCGAGCACCGCGATCGACTTGCCGTCGGGCGAGAACGACGGCGCGAAGTCGTAGGCCTTGTTCGCGGCGGTCAGCGCGACCGGCTTGCCGCCGGTCGCCGCGACGACGAACACGTCGGTGTTGGTGGTCCACGCCTTGTCGGCGCCGCCGACCCGCGCGAGGTACGCCACCGACTTGCCGTCGGGGCTGATCGAGACCTCCTCCATGCCGCCGAACGGATGCGTCGGCGAGTCGGTGGTCTGGCCCGGGGTCAGATCGCGCGCGTCGTCGGCCTTGCCGCCGGCGGCGGGCGAGGTCCACACGAACAGGTGCGCGAAGCGGCCGTCCTCCCACGTATCCCAGTGGCGGAACAGGAGGTTGTCGTAGACCCGCGCCTTGACCTTCGAGCTGGCGAGCGCGGTGTCCTTCTTGACCGAGTCGGCGAGGGTCTTGGCCTCGGGCCAGACGTCCATCGTCACGACCATGCGCTTGCCGTCGGGGAACAGCTTGAAGCCGCCGACGTCGAGCGACAGCTTGGTGACCTGCTGGGCCTCGCCGCCGGTCGGCGCGATCTTCCAGACCTGCGACGAGCCCGAGCGGGTCGACAGGAAGTAGATCGCCGAGCCGTCGGGCGCCCACGCCGGGCTGGTGTCGTTCTCGGGGTGGCTGGTCAGCGCCAGGCCCTTCGAGCCGTCGGTGGCCGCGAGCCAGATGTCGAAGCGACCGCGGTTGGCCTCGAGGTCGGTGTCGCGCACCGAGAACGCGACCCACTTGCCGTCGGGCGAGACGGCGGGCTCGCCGACCCGCCGCATCGCCAGCATGTCGTCGATGGTGAGGCCGGCGGCATGGGCCGCAGCCGGCGCTGCGGCCAGGCCGGCTGCCAGGAGCGCGGGGAGGCATGAACGCAAACGGATGCTCATGGCGGCGGAGTATGCGCCAGCCGCACGCGGGTGGCACGCGCGCGCGCCCGATCCCGCAGGGGCTAACGGATGCGCAGGGTCGCGAACAGCCGCAGGTCGCGCGACGACGCGCCGACGCTGATCGGGTACCGCCCCGGCGACACCACCCAGGCGTGCCGCGCGGTGTCCCAGTGCGCGAACGCGCGCGCGTCGAGGTGGATCGCGACCTCCGCGGTGTCTCCACCGTCGAGCTTCACCTTCGCGAACCCGCGCAGCCAGCGCGGCGGCTGCGGCGCGCCGTCGGCGTCGGGGATCCCGACGTAGACCTGGACGACCTCGGACCCGGTGCGAAAGCCGGTGTTCGCGATCAGCACCGAGACGGTCACCGACGGATCGTCGACCGACACCTCGCTCGCCGACAGCGTCAGTCCGCGGTAGCCGAAGCTGGTGTACGAGAGGCCGAAGCCGAACGGGAACAGCGGCGCGACGTTGCTGGCGTCGTAGTGGCGATAGCCGACGAACACGCCCTCGCTGTAGTGCGCGACGCCGTCGACGCCGGGGTACTGCGCCGCCGTCGCGGCCGGCACATCCGCCGCGGCGCGCGGGAAGGTGATCGGCAGGCGTCCGCCGGGCTCGAGATCGCCGAACAGCACCGCGGCGAGCGCGGCGCCGTCGGTCTGGCCGGGGTACCAGGTCTCGAGCACGGTGTGGACCTGACCGAGCCACGGCATCAGCACCGGCCCGCCGCTGCGCACGACGACGATCGTGCGGGTGTTCGCGAGCGCGATCGCCGACACCAGCGCGTCCTCCCCGGGCGGCAGCGCGAGCTCGCCATCCGCGCCCTCGGTCCGCTGATCGCCGACGATCACGATCGCGATCGACGCGTTCGACGCGAGCTGGGTCGCGGTCGGCAGATCGGCGCCGTCGTTGACGATGACCTGGGCCTGCCCCGCGAGCCGCGCCTGCAGCCCCTCAGCCGGGGTCGTGACGATCGCGGGCGTCACGTGCGAGCTGCCGCCTCCGCCGGTCAGAGCCTCGGCGGCGTGGGGCCCGATCACCGCGACCAGGAACAGCGAGTCGGGCGACAGCGGCAGCTCGGACCACTCGTTCTTGAGCAGCACCGTGCCCGCGGCGGCGAACGCGGTCGCGGCCTGATCGTGATCCGCGAGCGGGATCGAGCCGACCCGCGGCTCGTGCCACGCGTCGAGCCGCATCGTCGTGCGGAAGCGCCGCGCCAGCTTGTCGTCGAGCACCGCCGGATCGATGCGCCCGGCGCGGACCGCGTCGGCCAGCGCCGGCCCGAAGAAGTCGCCGGTCGGCAGCTCGAGATCGAGGCCGCCCAGCGCGGACGCCTCGGTGTCATGGACCGCGGCGGCGTCCGAGGTCACGAAACCATCGAACGCCCACTCGCCTTTCAGGATCTGGTTCAGCAGGCGATCGTGCTCGCACGTGTACGTCCCGCCGAGCTTGCTGGACGCGCACGACACCGCGCCGACGTGGCCGCGCGTGACGGTCGCCTCGAGCGCCGGCAGGTACAGCTCGCGCAGCGTGCGCTCGTCGATCTCGGCGGAGACCGTGCCGCGATCGGTCTCCTGGGTGTCGGCCGCGACGTGCGTGGCGGTGGCGATCACGCCCTGGGTCTGCGCGCCGATCACGAAGCCGGTCGCGATCTCGCCGACCAGGAACGGATCCTCGCCGTAGCCCTCGAAGGTCCGCCCGTGCTGCGGGACCCGCGCGATGCCGATGTCGGGGCCCGCGAGCAACGTGTTGCCCCAGGCCGCGGCCTCGCCGCCGACGATCGCGCCGTACTGCCGCGCCAGCTCGACGTCCCAGGTCGCGGCCAGCGCGATCGGCGCGGGCATCGCCGTCGCCGGCCCCTCGTGGCCGGGGCCGCCGCAACACGCGCCCGCCGGCCCGCTGCTCGCGTTGAAGCGCGGGATATCCAGCCGCTCGAGCCCGGGCACGGTGCGGGTCGCCGCGGCGGTGGTCACGCCGTGCAGCTGCGCCAGCTTCTCGTCGAGCGTCATCCGCGCGACCAGCGCCTCGGCGCGATCGGCGTAGACCGGCGCGTTGTCGCCGCAGGCCGCGGCCGCGCCCGCGAACATGATCGCGATCACGATCGCGCGGCGGCCCATCGCCGATCGGTAGCACCGCGGCCGCGGCGGCGTCCATCGCTCGTGCGGTATCGTGGCCCATGCACGTGCTCATCCTCGGCGGTGGCATCTTCGGCGCCACCGCGGCCCTGGCGTTCGCGGCGCGCGGCGCGGCGGTCACGCGGCCTATCCGGGCCCGCTGCCGCATCCGCTGGCCGAGTCGACGGACATCTCGAAGATCGTGCGCGCCGACTACGGCGCCGACGAGCCGTATGCCGCCCTCGGCGAGGTCGCGATCGAGGGCTGGCGCCGCTGGAACGCGGCGTGGCCGGTGCGGCGCTTCCACGAGACCGGCGTCGCATTCCTGTGCCGCGCGCCCATGGCGCCCGGCGGCTACGAGCACGACAGCTACCAGGTGCTGACCCGGCGCGGCCACCCCCTCGAGCGCCTCGACGCCGCGGCGATCGCGCGGCGGTTCCCGGCGCTGGGCAACGGCGTGCACGTCGACGGCTACTGGAACCCGATGGGCGGCTGGGCGGAGTCGGGCGCGGTGGTCGCGGCGCTGGTGGCCCAGGCGATCGCGCGCGGCGTGACCGTGCGCGCGGGCGTCGCGATCGGCGGCGTGGTCGACGACGGCTCGCGCGTGGTCGGGGCGACGATCGATCACGCGATCGTCCGCGCGGACCTCGTGCTCGTGTGCGCGGGCGCGTGGACCGCCGCGCTGGTGCCCGAGCTCGCCGGCGCGCTGCGCGCGACCGGCCAGCCGGTGTTTCACCTCGCGCCCGCGGATCCGACGAGCTTCACCGCCGATCGCTTCCCGGTGTTCGGCGCCGACCTCGCGCGCACCGGCTGGTACGGGTTCCCGCTCACCGACGGCGTGGTCAAGCTCGCGAACCACGGGGTCGGGGTTGCGCTGGCGCCCGACGCGCCGGCGGCGGCGCGGGTCGTCCGGGATTCGGACGAATCCAGCCTGCGCGGGTTCCTGGCCGCCGCCCTGCCCGCGCTCGCCGACGCGCCGATCGTCCGCACCCGGCTGTGCGTCTATGGCGACAGCGCCGATGGCCACTTCTGGATCGCGCCGCACCCCGATCGCCCGGGGCTCGCGATCGCCGCCGGCGGCAGCGGCCACGCCTTCAAGTTCGCGCCCGTGCTCGGCGACCTCATCGCCGACCTGGTGACCGGCGGCGACCACCCGCTGGCGGCGCGCTTCCGCTGGCGGCCCGAGCAGCGCGCGGTGCGCTCCGAGGAGGCCGCGCGCTTCACCGGTCTGGCGTGACTGGCGCTACTGGCAGAGCGGCGAGGTGAGCGCGAGCACGTTCACGGTCAGCGACTTGATGTTCATGTTCGGGCCGTCGACCTTGATCGTGCACGACCCGATGGACGCGGAGATGTCGTGCACGAAGGAGATGTTCTGCACGATGCCGTAGTCGGTCGGCGTGAACGTGAATGACGTCGGCGAGATCGTGCCGCGATTGGCGCACGTGCCCGAGGTGGTCAGCGTCAGCGAGCCCGGCGGCGCCGCGGTCAGCTTCAGGTCCAGGATGATCTCGTCGCCCGCGCACATGGAGTTACCGGTCGCCGGCCCGGACAGGCTGATGATGTCCGGCTCGACGACCGTGACCGGCAGCGTCGTCGAGATCGAGCCTGCGCTGAAGACGATGTTGGTCGACGTCCAGGTGTTGTTGCTGTCGACCACGCCCGTGACCGCCACCGCCTGCGGCGTCGCGTAGTTGCTGCTGTCGAAGGTGAGCGTGCTGGTCCCCACGGTCGCGGCGGCGGTATTGGTCGAGACCACGTTCACGGTCACCGTGCCGCCCGGATCGAACGCCAGCACCGCGGTCGGATTGAACACGCCGGTCTCGGCCAGCGTCCGCGAGGTCGGCGAGACGATGATCTGCTGCGTGTCGTTGTCCGTGACCGACAGCGCGACGGTCTTGCCCGGGAGGGCGCCGGACGTGACCTGCGCGGTGCCCGCGTCGGTCGTGAGGTTGTTGTCCTCCTTGCCGCCGACGGTCACGGTCTGGAACGTCGCGTAGTTCGTGCTGGTGAACGTCAGGCTCTGGCTCGCCGGCGTCACGATCGTCGCGGTCGTCGCGGGCGCCGCGCTGAGCATGACGACGATCGACGTGTCGCTGCCATCGATGGCGAGCTGCGGCTGCGCGTTGAGCCTGACCTTGAAGGTGCCGTTGCCGCCCTCGGCCAGGGTCACGCTGCCGACGTCGGTCACGATGCCCTGGGTCTCGTCGTCGGTCACCGCGACCGCGACCGGCTTGTTGATCGAGCCGAGCACGGTGGTCACCGTCACCAGCTCGTTGACCGCGTCGAGATCCTGGACCGCGGCCACGTTCACGCTCTGGAACTGGTTCCAGTTCGCCGGCGTGAACGTCAGCTTGCCGGTCGCCGGCGCGGTCACCGCGACCGCGTTGGGATCCGGGGACGTGATCAGCACGTCGACGTTGGCGCTCGGCTGCGCGGTGAGGCGCACGCCGTAGCTGCCGGTCTGGGTGCCCGCGCCCTCGGTGAGCGCCAGGTTGCCGGCGGTGGTCTCGAGCCCGAGGACGTCGACGTCGGTCACGGTGACCGTCACCTTGCCGGCGGTGGCGCTGGGCGCGGTGAACGTGACGTCCTTGATGTCGGTCGTGGTGTTGACGTCGTGCACCGAGGTCAGCGTCACCGGCTGCGCGACGCTGTAGTTGCCGGGCAGGAAGGTCAGCGAGCCGGTCGACGCGGTCACGACCGACGTATCCGCCGACGCGACCGTGACGGTCACCGTGCCGCTCGGGATGAACCCGAGGCTGACGTTGACGGTGGTCTGCTCGTTGTTCTCCTTGAGCGTCGCGGTCCCCGGCGTCACCAGCACGATCTGGGTGTCGTCGTCGTTCACCGTCGCGGTGACGAAGCGATCGGTGAGGCCCGCCGCCGCCGCCTTGATCTGCACGCTCTCGTTGGCGAGGTCGGCGTCACCGACGCCCGTCACGGTGACGGTCTTCGGCATGTTCCAGTTGCTGCCGTCGAACACGTACGACGCCGGCGACACCGTCGCGGCGCCGACATCCGGCGACGACAGGCTCACCGTGGTCGCCGACGCGGGCGCCGCCGAGAGCTGCACGGTGAACGTGGCGGTCCCGGCCTCGGTGAGCGTGACCGCCGAGACGCTCGTGGTGATGCCCAGCACCTCGTCATCGGCGACCGACACGGGCACGACCTTGGTGAGCGCGCCGCTGGTCGCGGTCACGTTCAGCGACTCGTTCATCGCGTCGGCGTCGTTCACGCCGGCCACGGTCACGTTCTGGTAGACGTTCCAGTTGGCCGCCGAGAACGTCAGGCTCGCCGACGCCGTCGCGGCGCCCGCGTCGCTCGAGGTGACGGTCACCGTCATCGCCGCCGTCGGCGCCGCGGTCAGGCGGAAGCCGATCGTGCCCGACCCGGCCTCGCCGATCGACAGCGACGGCACGCTGGCCTCGATGCCGAGGACGTCGTCGTCGGTGACGGTCACCGCGACCGCGCCCGGCGTGGCGCCGGCCAGCGCCAGCGCGATGTTCGCGGTGCCGCCGACCGCGTCGGCGTCGGGCACGCCGCTGATCGTCACCGTGTGGGGCATCATGTAGTCGCTGGGCGAGAACGACAGCGTCGCCGGCGAGGCGCTCGCGACCAGGCTCGCATCCGAGCTGACGTCGACCGAGACCGGGCCGCCCGGCTGGAACTTCAGCGTCGCGGTGACCGTGGTGTTCTGGCCCTCGGTGACCGACGCGGTCGCGCTCGACACCAGCACCTGCTGCATGTCGTCGTCGGTGACGGCGGCCGCGACCGCCGCCGGGACCACGCCCGCCGCGGTCAGGTTGATCGTCAGCGCCTCGCTGGCGAGATCGGCGTCGGCGACGCCGGTGACGGTGACCGACTGGAACGTCGCCCAGTTGAGCGTGTCGAAGGCGAGCGTGCCGGTGACGGTCGCGGCGCCCGGATCGGTGGAGGCCAGCGCGACGTTGACCGTGCCCTGCGGCTGCGCGGTCAGGCGGACCATGAAGGTCGTGCTGCCGGCCTCGCCCAGCGAGACCGCCGCGGTCGAGGTCTCGATCGCGAGCGTGTCGTCGTCGACCACGGTCAGCGGCACGTCGGTGGTGAGCCCGGCGGCGAGCGACTCGAGGCGGATCGTGGTGGCGCCGTTGACCGCGTCCGGGTCCTGCGCGGCGGTGATCGTGACGGTCTGATCGCTCGCGTAGTTCGAGGCGGTGAAGGTCAGCGTCGCCTGGGTCGTCGACGCGACGACCGGGTTGAGGCTGGCGACCGAGACGGTGATGTCGGCGGTCGGCTTGAAGGCGAGGTGCGCGGCGAACGTGCCGGAGGTGCCCTCGGTGACCGACGCCATGCTCGGCGTCGCGACGATCACCTGGACGTCGTCGTCGACGACCGAGACCGCGAGCGACCGGGTCGTGAGCGACGGCGCCGACAGCGAGATCGACGGCGACTCGTTGGCGGTGTCGACGTCCTGCGGCGCCGAGAGCATCACCGTCTGCGGCTGATCCCAGTCGGCGGCGGTGAACGTGAGCTGGCCCGAGCCCGAGGTCACGGCGCCGGTGTCCGAGGACATGAGCGTGATCGTCACGTCGGCGGACGGCTGCTGGGTCAGGGACACCGAGAACGACGCGCTCGCGCCCTCGTTGACCGTCAGGCTCGAGGTCGACAGCGCGATGCCGAGGACGTCATTGTCGGTCACCGTGATCGCGGTCGTCGCGTCGGTGATGCCGGTGGCGGTGAACCGCAGCGTCGCCGGATCGTTGGTGGTGTCGACGTCCTCGGCGCCGCTCACCGTCACGGTCTGATCGACGTTCCAGTTGCCGGTCGTGAACGTCAGCGTGTCGCGATCGACCGTCGCCGTCGCGGTGTCGGTGCTCGCGACGCCGACCGTGACGTCGGCCAGGGGCTGCGCGGTGAGGTGCACCGCGACCGGCGCGGTCGCGCCCTCGCTCACGTCGAGCGTGGTCGGCGTGACCTGGAACGCGAGGCCGTCGTCGTCGTCGACCGTGACGTCGACGGTGACGCTGGGCAGGACGCTGTCGCCGTCGCTGAGCGTCACCGCGACCGACTCGTCGGCGATGTCGGGATCCGACTTGCCGGACAGGGTCACGGTCTTGGGGTTGTTCCAGGTGGTCGGCTTGAACAGCATCGACGTCGGCGTGATGCCGAGCTTGGTGTCGTCGGCCGACGCGAGGTTGATCAGGATGTCGCTGGGCGGCTCGGCGCTGAGCGAGACGGTGAAGGTCTTGGTCATGCCCTCGGTCACCGTCACCGCGGGATCCGACGAGACGATCGTGACCACGCCAGGCACGCCGTCAGGGTCGGTGTTGCCATCGGCGCTGGTCGCGCCGTCGGTGCCGACGAAGGTGACGCCCTGGACCGAGCACGCGCTCAGCGCTCCCACGAGCGCGAGCGAAGCAGCCTGAAGGATGCGCATAGGCGAAGCTCCCGCGAGACTAGATAGATGACGCGCCCCACCACCTGTCGCCCCCCGGCGGCAGGTCCCTCCCTCACCGAACCGCAACCGAGACTAGAAGCGAACGCGAACGTCGATGCCCGTGCTCGAGCCGATGCGCGGGCGGATGCTCACGCGCGGCCCCGAGGCCTTCTCCGGCCCGCCCGTGAACCACAGCACCGCGCCGCCGATGATCGCCGCAGCGCCGACGCCGTAGCTGATGTTGGCGATCATCGCCTGGGACTTGCCGTCCTGGATGAGCTTGTTGGCCTCCGCGGCCTTGGCGCATCCCATGTTCGGGTCCGGACACAGCGCGAACGCGTCGTTCTCGGAGCTCGACGCCTTGCTGCCGAAGATCGCGCCGACGCCGATCGACACGAGGCCGGCGCCGCCGAGCCCGAGCGCCAGCTTGCGCTTGCCGGTGAACGCGCCGCCGCCGGGCGGCGTCTCGGCGGTCGGGCCGATGGCGCCACCGCCGGGCGGCGGCTTCGGGCCCTCGGGCGGCGGCTCGACGAGCTTGATCATCTCCTTGAACTTCGGCACCTCGACGGCGACCTTGCCGCCCTCGGGCGGGACCTCGACCGTGGTGCGCCACTGCTCGTGGCCCGGCGCGCTGCCGCCGACCGTGTACGTGCCGCCATCGACCGGGATCGCGCGGTTCCACAGCCCGGGATCGAGCGGCTTGTCGTTGCGCGTGATCGAGAGGCCGTCGATGCGCGCCTCGTCGGCGACCGACACGGTGAGGTACGAGAGCCGCGGCTCGATCGAGGCGACCTTCGCCACCGCGATCTCCTTCTTGCGCGGATCCTTCACGCGGGTCAGCGCGTCCTTGTAGGCCGACCACGCTGACGCGAGCTGCTGGTTCTGCTCGCGGCACTCGCCGAGCCGGATCAGCGTGCCGGCGCGCGGCTCGATCCGGTTCGAGGCCTCGAACGCATCGCAGGCCTCGGGCAGCTTGCCCGCGGCCATGAGCTTGTCGCCGTCGGCGAACAGCGCCTCGGCTTCTGCGCTCTGGGCGTGGGCCTGCCCCGGCGCGGCGAGCGTGGCGAGAACGAACGCCGCGATCGCGCTAGTCGCCGCGATCCACGCCCGAACCTGCCGACCCTGAGCCCGGCCCCGCGTTGGAGCCTCCGTGTTGCTGCTGACCATGATTGCCCCCCGGCTTCGTCACCTGGCCGTGATTGCCAGAACTGGATCGCCGCGCATCCGGCGGCAGCGCCGCGTCGGGCGGCTCGGCCGCATCGACCGGCACCCCGGCGTCGACCGGCGCGGTGGCGGCCGGCGTCGCGTCGGGGATCGCGAGCGGCGCGACCGCGCCCGCGTCGATGACGACCGCCGCCGGCGGCTGCGCACCCTGCGCGCTGCCACCGCCGCGCCCGAACGCGAGGAACAGCCCGCCGCCGATGGCGAGGCCACCGATGATCGCGCCCGCGATGAGGCCGCCCTTGCCCGCGCGCGGCGCGAGCGTGCCGCCGCTCTGCCCCGCGGCGGTGCCGAGCGTGGTCGGCGCCGGCGAGGCCGGCGGCTGCGAGCCCGTGCCCGGATAGGTGCCGGGCGGCGGCTGCGACGGATAGTGACCGGAGTACGGCGTGGCCGGCGGCGGCGTCGGGTAGCCCGGCGGCGGCGTGCGCTGCGACGCCAGCTGGCCCGCGGTGATGGGCCCCAGCGGCGGCATGCCGTACATCGAGGACTCGGCGTGGCCGGCCGCGGCCGCGAAGTCCTGCATCGACTGGAAGCGAGCCGCCGGATCCTTGGCCAGGCAGCGCGCGATGAGATCGTCGATCGCGGGCGGCAGCCCGGGCAGCACCGCCGACGGCACCGGCGGCGCGATCATCATGTGCGAGGCGATGAGCTCGCCGGAGCCCGCGCCCTCGAACGGCGGCCGCCCGATGAGCATCGTGAACAGCACGCAGCCGAGCGAGTAGATGTCGGAGCGATAGTCGATGTCGCCGGCGCCGCGGCACTGCTCCGGGGACATGTAGACCGGCGTGCCCATCACCATGCCGGTCTGGGTCTTCATCTTGCCGGGCTCGTCGCCCGACAGCTTCGCGATGCCGAAGTCGAGGATCTTGGGGCGCTCGCCGCCGGTCACGGCGGGATCGCCGACGATGAAGATGTTCTCGGGCTTGAGGTCGCGGTGGACGATGCCCTTGGCGTGCGCGGCCGACAGCGACGACGCCGCCTGGCGCATCAGCCGCAGCGCATCGGTGGGCGCGAACCGGCGGATCCGGCGCAGGCGCGCGTCCATCGTCTCGCCCTCGAGGAGCTCCATGACGATGTAGGCGCTGCCATCGGTGTGGTAGCCGAAGTCGAAGACCTGGACGATGCCGGGATCCGCGATCGACGTGACCGCGCGGGCCTCGTTGAAGAACCGCTGCACGATCGGCTGGTTCGCCGACAGCATCGGGAGCAGGACCTTGATCGCGGCCTTGCGCCCGAGCAGCGTGTGCTCCGCGACGTAGACGGCGCCCATCCCGCCCTCGCCGAGCTTGCGCAGCACCCGATATGTACCGATCGTCACACCTTCCATGGCACCCTGCTCGACGTTAACACGACTCGTGCCGACTTCGGCCTAGCGACTCGTGGGCTTGTCCCGCGGCTTTCGAACCCACGCGCCGCGGGTTGCGTACAATCTGCACGGGCAGATCGCCCGGTACCCGGGACATCGGCCGGGCACCGAGCCCATGTAAGTCGCCGTCAGGAGATTGAAGGATGAGCGGTGTGTACGTCCTCGGCGGATTCCAGACCGATTTCGCGCGCAACGCCGCGCGCGAGGGCGTGGGTGTCGGCGAGCTCGTCGACGAGACGGTCCGCGGCACGCTCGCCGACGCCGGCCTCGAGGCCAGCGCGATCGAGGTGATCCACGTCGGCAACGCGTTCGGCGAGCTGTTCACCGGCCAGGCCCAGCTCGGTGCGATGCCGGCGACGATGTACCCCGCGCTGTGGGGCGTACCGGGGGCGCGACACGAAGCCGCATGCGCCTCGGGATCGATCGCGCTGCTCGCCGCGGCCGCCGAGCTCGAGGCCGGCCGCTACGACTGCGCGCTGGTCATCGGCGTCGAGCAGGAGCGCAACGTCGGCGGCGAGGTCGCGGCGCGCCACCTCGGCGCCGCCGCGTGGATCGGCCACGAGGCCGCGGGCGTGCGCTTCGTGTGGCCGCAGATGTTCGCCGACATCGAGGAGGCCTACGCCGCGCGCTGGGGCCTCGACCGGCGCTGGCTGGGCGCGATCGCCGCGCAGAACCTGGGCAACGCGAAGGACAACCCGCTCGCGCAGACCCGCGCGTGGACGTTCCCGCCCGAGGCGTTCACCGAGGACGACATCGCCAACCCGCTGGTCGCCGGCCGGCTGCGCCGCACCGACTGCGCCCAGCTCACCGACGGCGGCGCCGGCGTGATCCTGGCGAGCGAGCGGTTCGCGCGCGACCACGCCGCGCGGCGCGGGACGGCGATCGCCGCGCTCGCGCGGATCCGCGGCTGGGGTCATCGCACCGCCGGCCTCGGGCTCGGCGAGAAGCTCGATCGCAGCCGCGCGCCCGATCACCTCCTGCCCCACGTGCGCGCGGCGATCCTCGATGCCTACCGGCGCGCGGACCTCGAGGGCCCCGCGCAGCTCGACGGCATCGAGACCCACGACTGCTTCACGATCACGCAGTACCTCGCGCTCGATCACTTCGGGCTGACCGCGCCCGGCGAGAGCTGGCGCGCGGTCGCCGATGGCCGCACCGCCCGCGGCGGCGCGCTGCCGGTGAACCCGGGCGGCGGCCTGATCGGCATCGGCCACCCGGTCGGCGCGACCGGCGTGCGCATGTTCCACGACGCCGCGCGCCAGGTGACCGGCGCGGCGGGCGCGGCCCAGGTGTCCGGCGCCCGGACGTTCGCGACGCTCAACCTCGGCGGCAGCGGCACGACCGCGGTCAGCTTCGTGCTCGGCGGTGCCGCGTGAAGGTCCGCGAGGTCGGCCGCATCCCGATCCGGCTGCCGGCGGACGACGATCACCCGTACCGCACCGGCGCGTGGCGGCCCAACGCGGTCGAGTACGACGCCGACGACCTCGACGTGCTCGAGGGCGCGATCCCCGACGATCTCGACGGCGTCTACCTGCGCAACACCGAGAACCCGGTCTTGCCCAGCATCGGCCGCTACCACCCGTTCGACGGCGACGGCATGCTCCACGCGATCCGCTTCGCGGGCGGCCGCGCGAGCTACCGCAACCGCTTCATCCGCACCGCCGGGCTGGCCGCCGAGCTCGAGGCCGAGGCGCCGCAGTGGGCCGGGATCATCGAGCCGCCGGCGAAGTCGCTGCGCGCCGGCTGGGGCGCGCGCACGCGGCTCAAGGACGCGTCCTCGACCGACGTGGTCGTGCACGCGGGCCGCGCGCTGTCGTCGTTCTACCAGTGCGGCGACGTCTACCAGAGCGATCCGGAGACGCTCGCGCAGCTCGGCCCGGCGACCTGGGCGCACACGCCGTGGGGCGTGTCGGCGCACACCAAGGTCGACGAGACCACCGGCGAGCTGATGTGGTTCGCGTATTCGACCGAGGCGCCGTACCTGAAGTTCGGCGTGCTCGATCGCGACGGCCACCCGGTGCACGAGGCGGCGATCCCGCTGCCCGGGCCGCGCCTGCCCCACGACCTCGCGTTCACCGAGCGGTTCGTGATCGTCAACGATCTGCCGCTCCACTGGGAGCCCGACGAGATCGCGCGCGGCGTGTACCGGCCGCGGTTCCATCGCGATCGGCCGTCGCGGTTCGGGATCGTGCCGCGCCGCGGCGGCGCCGCCGATGTCCGCTGGTTCGAGGCGCAGCCGACCTACGTGCTGCACTGGATCAACGCCTACGAGCAGGGCGACGAGGTGATCCTCGACGGCTTCTTCCAGGCCGATCCGACCGCGAAGCCCGATCCCGCCGACGGCGTCTGGGGCCCGCTCAAGCGCATGGTCGATCTCGCGGCGATGGGCGCGCGGCCGCACCGCTGGCGCTTCGACCTGCGCACCGGCCAGACCCGCGAGGAGTCGCTCGGCGACCTGATCTGCGAGTTCGGGATGATCGATGGCCGGCGCGGCGGCCGGCCGTATCGCCACGCGATCGCGATGACCGCCACGCCCGGCTGGTTCCTGTTCGACGGCATGGTCCGGCTCGACGTCGACGGCGGCGCGCCGGTGCGCTGGCGCTGGCCCGACGGGGTCTACGGCAGCGAGGCGCCGATCGCGCCGGGACGCGCGACCGCGCTCGCGGCGGACCGCGGCAGCGACGACGGCTACGTCGTGACCTTCGTCAGCGACGTGCCCGGCGATCGCTCCGAGTGCCAGATCTTCCGCGTGGCGGATCTGGCGAGCGGGCCGATCGCGCGCGTCGCCCTGCCCGCGCGGATCTGCCACGGGGTGCACGGCTGCTGGGCACCCGCGTCGGCGCTACGCTCGATGCCATGACCGACGCCTACGTGCTGGCCGCGGTCCGCACGCCACGCGGCAAGGGCTCGGCGCGCGGCGCGCTCGCGCAGGTCCCGCCGCTGGCGCTGGTCACCGGCCTGATGCAGGCGCTGGCCGACCGCGGCCTCGCGGTGAACCAGGTCGACGACGTCGTGCTCGGCTGCGCGACCCAGGCCGACGCCCAGGGCGGCAACCTGGCGCGCACCGCGGCGATGCTCGCGGGCTGGGTCGCGCCCGGCGCGATGATCAACCGGTTCTGCGCCTCCGGCCTCGACGCGGTCGCGACCGCGCGCGCGCGGGTCGTGGCTGGCGATGCGAGCCTGATCGTCGCCGGCGGCGTCGAGGCGGTGTCGCAGGTGCCGATGTTCAGCGACGGCGGCCCGCTGTGGATGGATCAGCGGGTGGGCGATCAGGTCGGCGCGCTGCACATGGGCGTGGCCGCGGATCTGATCGCGACGATCGAGGGCTTCGGCCGGGAGCAGCTCGACGACTACGCGTTCCGCAGCCGCGCCAAGGCGCAGGCCGCCTGGGCGCGCGGCGCGCCGCGCGCGGTCGTGCCGGTGGTCCAGGATGGCGCGGTCGTGCTCGCGCGCGACGAGCTGGTCGACTGGGCGCCGACCCGTGCCGAGCTCGCGGCGCTGCCGCCGGCGTTCGCCGAGCTGGGCGCGCAGCAGGCGCCGCGGATCGCGCACCA
>JAIOQA010000492.1 GCA_021413675.1 Deltaproteobacteria bacterium
CCGCGCCGCCGCCACCGCCGGTCGCGCCCGTCGTGGTCCGCGCCGCTGCCCCGGCTGCCTCGCCGCGCGGCCCCGGCCTCCTCCACCGCGGCTTCGGCCTGGGACAGAGCTAGTGGCGCTGCTCGATCTATCGCGTGTCACGCGCACGCTGGTGACCTTGGTCCGCGAGGTCATCGGCGCGTCTCCCGCGTCACCGACGCCGCTCAACGTGACCAGCCTGCCGCCCGACAAGCTCACCGAGGACAACTCGGTCGGCATCTACCTGTACCACCTGTCCGAAGAGGCCGCGGTCAAGAACCAACCGTGGCGCGGGCGCCCCGACACCCCGATCCGCTTCTCGCCGCTCGGGCTCAACCTGCACTACGTCGTCACGGCGTTCTCGACCGCGACTGACGAGCACGGGCCGTACCGCGAGCAGCAGCTGATGGGGCTCGCGGTGAAGGCGCTGCACGACTACCCGGTCATCGACGACGCCACCGAGCTGCTGGGGGTGAAGATCCTCGACCCGCTCCTGGTCGGTGACGAGAACCGGCTGCGCGTGTCGCTGCGCCACGTCCCGGTCAGCGAGGCGGTGAGCTACTGGACCGCGGGCTCGCACGCGCTCCGGCTCTCCGCCTACTACGAGGTATCGGTGGTGCTGCTCGAGCCCGAAGAGCCAACCGCGGCACACAGCCGCGCGCTGGCCTGGGGCGTCGAGACGTTTCTCGGCGGCCTGCCGCGTCTGACCGGGAGCCGCAGCACCGTGCGCTTCACGATCCCGGGCGAGTCCAGCGCGCGCGCGGTCGAGGTGCAGCCGGCGCAGGCCGCGATCGGCGACGAAGTGGTGCTGCTGGGCACCGGCCTCGGCGGTGGCACGCTCGAGCTGCTGGTGCGCGGCCCGGGGTGGCCCGATGCCGTGGCGGTGGGGCCGGCCTGGGGCGTCAGCGGCGCGGGCGAGCGGGTGTTCTTCACCGTCGCCGATCTGATCGACACGATCCCGACCGTGCCCGGGGCCTACACCGCGGCGGTGCGGCTGACCCGCACGACGACCTCGTCCGACGGCCGCGCCCACACCACGACGGTGTCGTCCAACGAGACCCCATTCCAGATCGCGCCGGCGGTCGCCATCACCGGCCCGGTGACCGGCGTGTACACGCTCACCGGCGGCCGGTTCGCCGACGCCACCGCGCCGGTGGTGACGCGGGTGTCGGTGGCGACGCTGGTGCTGACCGCGGGCACGCTCGGCGCGCTCAACCCCGGCGAGTTCGCGATCGCGTCGCCGACCGAGATCGCGCTCGCCGTGCCCGCCGACGCCGCGCCCGGCGCGCACTTGCCGGTGCGGGTCATCGTCAACGGCAGCGAGTCGTCGCCAGCATGGGTGAAGGTGTCGTGACCGCCGCGGCGATGGGGCCCGATCGCGATCGCGAGCTGCGCGCGATCATCGCCGCGGTGCAGCTCGGGCTGTACCAGGACCTGGCGTGGCGCGAGCACCGGCACGCCGCGCCCGGGACCAGCGAGGTCCTCGACGACGACGCCGCGGCGCGAGCGTGGCGCGCCCGCGATCCGCGCGGCCGCGAGCTGACCGAGCTGCGCGCGCAGGCCGATCGCGCCGTGGCCGAGGGCAGCGCCGCGCTGCGCACCCTGGCCGAGCTGTTCGGGCTCGACGCCCGCGAGCGCGACGTCGTGCGCGTGTTGCTGGCCGCGGCGCTGGCGCCGGATCTCGCCGGCGCGTTCGCGGCGCTGCACGGGCGCGGCGTGCCGACCGAGGCCGCGGTGGCCCGGCTGGGCGAGCACGGCCTGCGCCGGGTGGTCACGCCCGACTCGCCGCTCGCGCGCTGGGAGCTGGTGCGCCGGATCGAGCTGGCGCCGGGCGAGCCCGACGGGCTGGCGCTCGATCCGGCGATCGTCGACTGGTTCACCGGCGCGTTCGCGATCGAGGCACCGCTGGTCGCGCTGGCGCGGCCGGTCGAGGTCGTGCCGCCGCTGGCGAGCTGGCCGCTCGACGCGACCGCCGCCGAGGTGGCCGCGCGCTGGCGCGGCCAGGTCCCGGCGCGCGCCGTGCGCGTGATCGTGCGCGCGCCGAGCGGGACCGGGCGCGCCAGCTTCGCCGCCGCGCTGGCGCAGGAGCTGGGGCTCCGCCTGCTGGCGATCGACAGCGATGGCGTCGACGACGCCGGCTGGTTCGAGGTGGTGCGGCGCGCGCATCGCCAGGCGTTCCTCACCCAGACCGCGATGGCGTTCACCGGCGAGGCGCTGGGCCGGCGGCCGTGGCCGCAGCTGCCGGCGCCATTCCCGCTGACGATCGCGTGCATCGAGCCCGGCGCGGTGCTCGCGCCGCTGGCCGGCGCGCTCGACATCGCCGTCGAGCTGCCGCCGGCGACCCCGGCCGAGCGCGCCGCGCTGTGGCAGGCGATCGTCCCCGCGGCCGCCGCGTGGACGGGCGACGAGCGCGCCGAGCTGGCGCGCCGTTACCGGGCCACGCCGGCGGATCTCGTCGAGGTCGCCAACCGCAACGTCGTGAGCCCCGGCCGCGCCGCCGCGCTGATCCGCGACCGCGACGGTGACCGCCTGGGCGATCTGGCCCGCCGGGTCGAGTGCCCGTTCGCGTGGGACGATCTGGTGCTGCCGCCGACGGTGGCCGACGGCCTGCGCGACTTCGCCTACGAGGGCGGGATCCGCGACGAGCTGTGGCACCAGCCCGGGCTGCGGCGGATGTTCCCTGCCGGGCGCGGGCTGTTCCTCTTGCTGACCGGCGCGCCCGGCACCGGCAAGACGATGGCCGCGCAGGTGATCGCGCGCGAGCTCGGCCTCAACCTGTACCGGATCTCGCTGGCCACGGTGATCAGCAAGTACATCGGGGAGACCGCCAAGAACCTCACCCGGATCCTGGCGCGCGCCGAGCACATGGACGCGGTGCTGCTGTTCGACGAGGCCGACGCGCTGTTCGGCAAGCGCACCGAGATCAAGGACGCGCACGATCGCTACGCCAACACCGACACCAACCACCTGCTGCAGGCGATCGAGGCCTACGCCGGGGTCGCGATCCTGACCTCGAACAAGCGCGGCAACATCGACCCGGCGTTCATCCGCCGCCTGCGCTACGTCCTCGAGTTGCCGCGCCCCGACGTCACGCAGCGGCGCGTGCTGTGGCGCCGGCTGGCGCACGACCTCGCCGGCGTCGAGGACGGCGCGGCGCTGGGCCGCGCCCTCGACGGGCTCGCGGCGCTCGATCTCACCGGCGCGCAGATCAAGTACGCGGTGCTCGCGGCGATCGTGGCGGCGCGGCGCGACGGCGGCGTGGTCACCGCCCGTCACCTGCTGCGCGGTGTCGATCGCGAGCTGCAGAAGGACGGGCGATCGCTGTCGGAGCGCGAGCGCGAGGTGGTGGCCCATGCGGGGTGAGGCGGTGGCGATCGAGGAGCTGGTGCTGCGCCTGCCCGGCGTCGCGCGGGCCGAGGCCCCGGCGCTGGCCGAGGAGATCCTGTGCGCCGCGCAGGAGCGGCTGCGCGGGACCGGGCGGGTCGGGCGGCTCGCCCGCGTCGACCTGCGGGTGCGGGTGCCGGCCGGGCTGTCGCGGGCGGCGCTGGTGGCGCGCATCGTCGACGAGCTGGTCGAGGTGATGCGGTGAGGTTCCGCCACGCGCCCCGGATCGCCGGGCCGATCGCGCGCAAGCCGGCCGCCGGCAAGCGGCCGCGGGCGATGGATCGCGCGCTCGAGCGCCAGGCCGAGGAGGCGACCCAGGCCGCGCTGCACGGCCAGCTCGACGTCGCGCGGATCCTGACGCCGGCGCCGGCCGCCGCGGTCGAGCTGCCGACCTCGGTCGGGCAGCCGCTACCGACCGAGCTGCGGGCCGAGGCCGAGCACGCCTTCGGCGCCGAGCTCGGCGCGGTGCGGCTGCACACCGACGCCGCCGCCGCCCACGCCGCCGCCGCGCAGGAGGCGCGCGCCTTCACCGCCGGCCGCGACGTGTTCTTCGCCGAGGGGCAGTTCACGCCCGGCACCGACGCCGGCCGCGCGCTCGTCTATCACGAGCTCGCGCACGTGCTGCAGCAGACCGGGCGTCGACGGTCGCCCACCGAGGTGGTCGCCACCGACCGCGAGGGCGACGGCCCGCCGCAGCGCACGAAGGAGCCGGGCCATGGGTGACGGCTACAGCCGCAGTCCCAAGCTGCTCAAGGGCGCGATCGTGCAGTTCGTGAAGATGCCGATCGTGCCGATCCCGAACATCATCGTGTTCCAGTACAACCCGGACACGCTGCAGCGGTCGCTGTCGCCGTACGCGCCGCCCGAGCGCAGCGCGACGACGGCCGCCGCGACGCCGCCGTCGGCAACGCCCGCCGAGCCGACCGCGCAGCCGTACGATCCCGCCGAGGCGTTCAACCTGTCGCTGGTGCTCGACGCGTCCGACGCGCTCGAGGTGCCCGAGCGCCACCCGATCGCGTTCGTCACCGGCGTCGCCGATCGCATCGCCGCGCTCGAGATGCTGCTGTACCCCGCCGGCGACAGCCTGCTGGGCGGCCTGGTCGGATCGATCAACGTGTCGATCGGCGGCGGCGGCATCTCGGCCAGCCTGCAGAAGTCGGCCGCTCGTCCCGAGGTGCCGGTGACGCTGTTCATCTGGGGCCCCGGTCGCATCGTCCCGGTCCGGCTGAGCACGTTCAGCGTCGAGGAGCAGCAGTGGAACCAGCTGCTGTACCCGACCCGCGCCAAGGTCACGCTCGGCCTGAAGGTCATCACCAAGGACGCGCTGCAGCCCGCCGCCGGCGCGACCGACTCCGCCGACAAGAAGATCGCGCGGTTCTGCTACGACTTCACGCGCGCCCAGAAGGAGCTGCTGGCGCTGGCGAACATCGCCAACACCGTCGAGGCCGTCGCGGGCGTGGCCAGCGTGCTGGGCGACGCCGTGGGGCTGTGAGCCGGCCCGCCAAGGAGCAACCATGTTCGACGCCAAGAGCCGCTACGCCAACCTCTCGCCGTACCCGGTCGCCGACCGCCGCGGTCGCATGGTGATGGTGGTGCCGACCCCGGAGGCCCCCGACGAGGTGCTCCTCGGCTACCACCGCCGGCTGCAGGGCGAGCGTCTCGACCACCTCGCCAACGCCTACCTCGGCGACGGTGCCGGGTTCTGGCGCATCTGCGAGCTGGCCGACGTGATGTTGCCCGACGCGCTCGCCGAGGCCCGCGAGATCCCGATCCCGCCCAAGACCCGTCGATGACCGCCAACCTCGCCATCCTCGCCGCCGGCGCCGACGCCGCCGACCTCGCCGCCAGCGCGGTGCGCGTCGAGGTGTGCGAGCGCATCGGCGAGCCCACGACCTACCGGCTGCAGTTTCCGTTGCAGGAGGCTGACGGCGATTTCCCGCTGCTCGCCGACGGCCGGCTCGGCCCAGGCGCCGAGTTGACGATCGGCACCCACGTCGGCGACGTCGATCACGTGCTGGTGCAGGGCCAGGTCCACGGGCAGCGGCTGCAGTTCCGCCACGGCGCGCAGGACTCGTGGGTCGAGGTCCAGGGCGGCGACAAGGCGTTCGAGCTCGATCGCGAGATCAAGGCCAAGGTCTGGAGCGACGTCACCGTGTCCGACGCGATCTCGACGATCTTGTCGGGCTACGGCGTCACCGCCGACGTCGGCTCGATCGCCACCTCGCACGCGGAGGCCGGCCACACGCTGGTCCAGCGCGACTCCGATCTCCGGTTCGTGCGGCGGCTGGCCCGCCGCTACGGTCACTGGTTCTGGTTCACCACCGACGCCGCCGGCGTCACCACCGCCCACGTCAAGCGACCCGAGCTGTCGGGTCGGCAGGCGTCGACGTTGACGATCAACGTCGCCACCCCGGTGCTGGCCGAGGTCGAGCTGGAGTGGGACGTCGAGCGGCCCGGCGCCGCGCTCGGCAAGCAGGTCGGGCTGACCGACCTCACGACGATCGACGGCCAGGTGGCGCGCTCGCCGCTGACGTCGCTGGGCACCCATGCGCTCGCTGACGTCGCGCCCGTGCGCCAGGCCGCGATCGTCGCGCCGGTCGACGCTGTCGGCGATCTCCAGGCGCGCGCCGAGGCGGCGCTGATCGAGAGCGGCTGGTTCATCCGCGCGCGCGGCACCACCAGCGCGCGCGCGCTGGGCGCGGTGCTGCGCACCCACACGCTGGTCGCGCTCGATGGCCTCGGCCGGCGCCACAGCGGCGGCTACGTCGTGGCATCGGTGCGCCACGTGATCGACGGCGACGGGCACGTCATGGACTTCGAGCTGGTCCGCAACGCGTGGGAGGCCTGACCATGGATCCGGAGCTCGCCGCACAGCTGCTCGACTGGGTGAGGAGCCGGTACTTCGGCAAGTACCGCGGCACGGTGGTCGACAACGCCGACGCCGCGAAGCGCGGGCGCCTGAAGGTGACCGTGCCGGCGGTGCTCGACACGCTCGAGGTCTGGGCGGTGCCGTGCGTGCCCTACGCCGGCGATCAGGTCGGCCTGTTCGCGATGCCGCCGGCCGGCGCCGGGGTCTGGGTCGAGTTCGAGGGAGGCGATCCCTCGTACCCGATCTGGGTCGGCTGCTTCTGGGGCGACAACCAGGCGCCGCAGGGCGGCGATCCCGCGATCAAGACCTGGAAGACCGACGCGATCACGCTGACCCTCGACGATGACGGGGACGAGGCCCGCCTCGAGAACTCGTCGAACGCGAGCGTCACGATGACCAGCGAGGTGGTCACGGTGGCCGGCCAGGGCAAGCACACGGTCGCGGGCAGCGCGGTGACCAGCGAAGCCGGCGGCAAGGGCAAGCTCGAGGTGCAGACCGCCTCGGTCCGGGTCAACAGCGGCGCCTTCGAGGTGACCTGATGCGCGAGCGCTTCCACAGCATCCGGTTCCCGGTCGCGATCGATCGCGGCCTGGGCAAGGTGTCCGACGAGGACCGCTACGCCGCGCACGTCGATCAGCTGATCCGGCAGGTGCTGCTGACCAACCCCGGCGAGCGGATCAACCTGCCCGAGTTTGGCTGCGGCCTGCGCCGGATGGTGTTCGCGCCCAACAACCCGGCCGCCGCCAGCCTGCTCAAGGTGACGGTGCTGCAGGCGCTCGATCGCTGGCTCGGCACGGTGGTGAAGGTCGAGGACGCCGAGGTCGGCGCGATCGAGGAGACCCTGACGGTGCGGCTGCGCTACGTGATCCTGGCGCGCCAGGAGCGCCGCTACCTCAACCTCGAGGTGGCCCTGTAATGGCGCCGCTCGATCGCAAGAACGCGCTGCTCGGGCAGGCGGCGATCACCGGCATCGACTTCGTCGCGGTGCACGCGTCGCAGACCACGCTCGACGTGTTCCTGTTCCACGATCCATCGGCGCTGACGCCCGCGCTGGTCGTGGGGCCGGCGCAGGTGGTCATCACGGGCGAGGACGAGCCGACCATCCCGGTCACCGCGGTGGTCGCGGTGCCGGGCGTGGACGGCCGCGAGGTGCTGCGGGTCACCGTGGCGCGCCCCGGCGGCTTCGGCCGCTACTGGCTCGAGCTGCGCAGCCCGCAGCTCGACCTCTACTACCGGCGCATCGAGATCGACTGGAAGGCGACCTGCCCGCGCGACGTGGACTGCGCGCCGCCGCCGCACGCGTGCCCGCCGCCGGCGCCCGACGACGTGACGATCGATCCCGCCGCCCGCGACTTCCAGAGCCTGCGCCAGGCGCTGCTCGAGCTCGCGCACCTGCGCCACCCGGGATGGAAGGACCGCCTCGAGGCCGACGTCGGCGTGATGATGGTCGAGGTCCTCGCGGCGATGGGCGACGAGCTCGCGTTCTACCAGGACCGAGTCGCGCGCGAGACCCAGTTCGGCAGCGCCAGCCAGCGGCGCTCGGTGCGCCGCCACGTCCGCCTGGTCGACTACGCGCTGCACGACGGCCTGGGCGCCCACGGCTGGATCGCGGTGACGGCCGCCGACACGCTCGACGAGGCGCCGGCGGGCTGGCGGGAGGTGCCGCCCGGCATGGGGGTGTGGGCGTGCGGCGATGGCGTGGCCATCGGCTTCGAGGTCGGCACGCTGGCCGGCGCGCTCGGCCTGACCGCGACGGCGCCGCGCAACGCGGACGTGCCCGCGCCGCCGTACCGCGTCCACGACAAGCGCAACAAGCTGCCGGCCCACGTGTGGGATGGCGATGCGCCCGATCCGCACGCCGCCCACCGCTCGATCCCGGGCGCGTGTCTGCCGGTCGGCGCCACCGCGGTGTTCGTGGCCGGCGATCGCGCCGCGCTGTTCGCGGCCGAGGAGCGGGTGTTCCTGGTGACCGAGCCACCGGCGACCGAGCGCCAGGCCGCCCCGCGGCGGCTGCTGGTCACGCTGCGCGCGGTCGACGTGCTCGACGATCCGCTGGGCGCGGCGCTGGGCACCGGCGGCGCGGTGACGCGGCTGACCTGGCACGAGCCGACGCCGTGCGAGCTCGATCTCGCGTGGTTGTTCGTGCTCGGCAACGCGGTGCCGGTCACCGCGGGCGTGACCCGCGGGACCACCTTCTCCCTCGGCGGCAACCTGACCGGGTACCCGCAGGCGATCGAACGCGTCGGCGCCGATGGCTCGGTGGCGTTCCTGCACACGCTGCCGGCGCGCGGTCCAGGGCCGGCGTCGGTGGTCCCGACCGACGCGATCTGGCCGCACGTCGAAGATCAGGAGCTGGTGCGGCTGGGGCGAGATCCGCGCGCGGCCGTGCCCGAGCTCGCGGTGCACGAGGTGAGCGGGCCGGGCGCGACCACGCTCGGCGCGGCATGGGAATTCCGCCCGACGCTGATCGGCGCCAGCAGCTCGACGCCCCACGATCGCCACGTCACGCTCGACGACGGCACCTGGGATCGCGCGGTCGGCTTCCAGCGCGCCGGCGGGGAGGTCGTGCACCACGACTACCTCACCGGCACCGGCGTGACCGTGCGCTTCGGCGACGGCGAGTTCGGCCAGATCCCGGCGAAGGGCAACCCCGCCGTCGGCCAGGAGCGCTACATCCACGCGACCTACCGGCTGGGCAACGGCACCCGCGGCAACCTGCCCGGTGGCGCGCTGCGCTTCGCGGATCCCGCGTCCGGTACCGCGTGGACCGCGCCCGATCCGTCGGGCGGGCCCGGCGCGCCGCGGCTCGCGGTCGACTTCGTGGTCGCGGTCGACAACCCGCTGCCGACCACCGCCGGCGTCGACGCCGAGACCATCGCGCAGGCCAAGCGCGACGCCCCCGACGAGTTCCGCGCGATCACCTACCGCGCGGTCCGCCCCGAGGACTTCGACGAGGCGGCCGCGCGGCTGGCGTGGGTCCAGCAGGCCGGCACCCAGTTCCGCTGGACCGGCAGCTGGTCGACGGCGTTCACCACCGCCGATCCGCGCCGCGACAGCGAGCTGCCGGCCGATCGCCGCCGCGCGCTCGCGCAGCACCTCGATCGCTTCCGCATGACCGGCCGCGAGCTCCACGTGCGCGCACCGCGCTACGCCGATCTCGATCTGGTGGTCACGGTCTGCATCGAGCCGTCCGCCTACGCCGCGCAGGTGGTCGTGGCGATCGTCCGCGCGCTGCTCGGCGTGCGCGGCGTGCGTCCGATCGCCGGCTTCTTCGATCCCGATCGCTTCACGTTCGGGACCGCGCTCGATCGCAGCGAGCTCGAGGCGTGGATCCAGCAGGTCCCTGGCGTGCGCGCGGTCAAGCGCGTCGCGCTCGGCCGCCGCGGCTGGTTCGCGTCGCGGCCGTTCGTCGAGCCGTACTACCAGCCCGGCGCCGACGAGGTGATCCGCGTGCTGGGCGATCCGCGGCACCCCGATCGCGGCACCGTGCGCATCGAACCGGAGGGTGGGGCATGAGCTGTCCGTGCGATCAGCCAACCGCGCTCGCCGCGCTCGACATCGCGCCCGGGCTGGCCGACCTGCCGCGCCAGCGGTGGTCATTCGGTGCGCTGCGCGCCGCGATGCTCGATCGCGCGCGCTGGCAGGCGGCGCTGGCCGAGTGGCGGGCCCGCGCCCCCGACGACTACGGCGTCATGTGGCTGGAGATGATGGCCTACGTCGGCGAGCTGGTGTCGCTGTACGACAAGGCGATCGCCGACGAGTCGTACGTGCGCACCGCCAAGCTGCGCCCGTCGCTGCGCCGGTTGCTCGCCGTGCTGGGCTACGTGCCGCGGCCCGCGGTCGCGGCCGAGGTCGAGCTGGCGTTGATCGCCGACGGCGCGCAGCCGGTGACGCTGCCGGCCGGGACCGGCTTCCGCTCGGGCGCGTTCGCGGGCCAGCCGCCGCAGGTGTTCGAGCTGCTGGCGCCGACCACGATCCACCCGGCGCTCGACCGGTGGCCCGTCGCGACCCCGGCCTCGCCCACGCTGACCGGCGCGGTCACCACGCTGTTGCTCGATCCCGCGACCGCGCGGATCGCGGTGGGTGACGTCGTGCTGGTCGAGCTGTCGGCGGCGGCCGCCGACGCCCACGTCCGCGCGGTCACGGCGATCAAGCGCGCGGTCGACCGGGTCGGCCGGCGCGTCGTCGAGGTCACGCTCGATCGCGCCGTCGACGCTGGCGCCGGCAAGCCGGTGCGCGGCGTGCAGCTGCGCAAGGCCACGCGCAGCGCGGCGCTCAAGTCGCCGTCGGCGGTGGGGACCGACCTGCCGTCGTTCGGCGCCGCGCCCACGCCCTACTTCTACCTCGACGGCGTCTACCGCGAGGCGCGCGCCGCCGAGCGGTGCCTGGTCACCTACCAGGGCGAGACCCGGTGGTTCGCGATCGACGCGCGCAGCGAGCAGCCGCTCACGCTGGTCCCGGCCTCGGCGACCGACGAGCTGGCGATCCCGATGAACGGCGGCAGCATCACGGTGCCGGGCGAGACCCTCGCGGTCCCGGTGCAGACGATCACGGTGGCACCGCCGCCGGTGGCGTTCACCCCGCCGCCGATCACGGTGGCCGGCCAGACGGTGAGCGTCCCGAAGGTCAGCCTCGCGATCGACCCGGCCCCCGCCTTCGACCTGCCGTCCAGCTCGACCTACGCGTTCCCGACCGTGCCGCCGCTCATGGCGCATGTGACCACGCCCCCGCCCACCTTCACCGGGCCACCGCAGACCTTCCCGGTCCCGCTGCAATCGGTCCCGGTGCCGCCGCTCGGCGTCCCGGTCCCGGCGCCGCCGATCCACGCCCCGGATCGCGTCTACCCGGTGCCGGTGCAGACCTCGGTGGTCCCCAGCCAGGACGTCCCGGCGATCACCGCGCTGCACACCGTCATCGCCACCGCCGACGATCTCGATGGCGCCGACCGCAAGGCGTCGCCGAGCAGCGCGACCTGGACCGGCAGCGCGACGCCCGATGGCTTCACCCTCGGCCTCGGCCTGGTGTCCGCCGGGACCGTGCTCGGCGCGTCGCTGCGCTGGCTCGCGCCGACCGATCCGCTCGATCTGATCGGCGCCCGCGCGCCGATCAACTCGACGCCGACCACCAGCCGCGTGGTGCTCAAGGACATCGAGCAGCGCAGCGCGTCGGTGCCGGCCGCCGTCGATCTCGCGGCCGGCGCGATCGCGCTCGCCGCCGGGGCGACCTGGTCGCCGGGCCTGGCCACGCCGGTCACGGCCTTCGGCAACGTCGTCACCGCGGTCCGCGGCGAGACCGTCACCGGCGAGGTGCTCGGCTCCGGCGATGCCGCGGCGACGATGCAGGCGTGGAAGCTGGCCAAGGCGCCGCTGACCTACCAGGCAGTGGCGGGCGCCGGTGACGCCGCCGGGGTCGCGTCGAGCCTGCAGGTCTGGGTCGACGGGCTGCGCTGGACCGAGGTGCCCAGCTTCTACGGCCAGGGCCCCGAGGCGCAGGTCTACGTCGTACGCCAGGACGATCGCGGCGACAGCTGGGTCACGTTCGGCGATGGCGTGCGCGGCGCGCGGCTCCCGTCGGGCGCGGGCAACGTCGTCGCGTCGTACCGCTTCGGCGCCGGCGCGGCGAGCCCGCCGGCCGGCTCGGTGAGCCAGCTGGCGCGTCCGGTGCCCGGACTGGCCGCGGTCGGCGCGGCGCTGGCCGCGGGCGGTGGCGCCGACGCCGAGCCGGCCGAGTCGCTGCGCGAGCTGGCGCCGCGATCGGCGCTGCTGCTCGGGCGCGCGATCTCGATCGACGACATGGAGGTCGCGGC
>JAIOQA010000493.1 GCA_021413675.1 Deltaproteobacteria bacterium
CGCCGCCGGCGAGCTCGGCGGCATCCACGCCGGCGCGCGCTACCGCCTCGTGCGCGAGCTCGGCCGCGGCTCGACGGGCGTGGTCTACCTCGCGCGCGACACCGAGCTCGAGCGCGAGGTCGCGGTCAAGCTCCTGCACCCGCACCTCGCGACCGCGCGCTCGGCCGACGCCCTCGCGCGCTTCTTCCACGAGGCCCGCGTCACCGCCTCGCTCCGCCACCCCAACATCGTCGCGGTGCTCGATCTCGACGAGGACGCCCGGCGGATCGTCATGGAGCTGGCGTCGGGCGGCACGCTGCGCGATGTCCTCCGCGAGCGCGGCGCGCGCAGCTTCCGGCGCGCGCTCGAGCGCCACACCCAGGTGCTCTCGGCGCTGTCGGCGGCGCACCGCAAGGGCGTGGTCCACCGCGATCTCAAGCCCGCGAACCTGATGTTCCGGCGCGACGCCGACGTGCGCGGCGTCGAGGTCATGCTCGGCGACTTCGGCATCGCCCACCTGCCCGACGCCCGCGGCGACACCGGCCTCGCCGCCGCCCACGCCCGCAAGGAGGCGGTCGGCACGCTCGCGTACATGTCGCCCGAGCAGCGGCGCGGCGACGAGCCGGCGCCGTCCGACGACGTCCACGCCGCGGCGATCGTGCTGTACGAGATGCTGACCGGGCGCCACCCGTGGTCGAAGGACGCGCTGCTCGTCGGCGGCCGCCACGCCGGCGACCTCGCGCTGCCCCCGGACGTGCTCGCATCCGCGCCGGCGGCGCTCGCCACGGCGCTGCAGGACCACCTCGATCGCCTGGGCGCCCCCGAGGCCGCGCGCCGGCCGCGCACCGACGACGCGCTGGCCGAGGCCCAGACGCTGCGCGAGCAGGCGATCGCGGCCGGCGTCGGCTAGCCGCGCGGGTCCGTCGAAGATTGCCAGCGTGAGATCGCTGGCCTGCCGGCGCTTTCGCGCAACTCCCGGCGCCCGCGCGCGATAGGTTCGGGACCGTGACCATCGTCGGCATCGACCTCGGCACCACCCACAGCGCGATCGGCGTGTTCGAGGGAGAGCGGGTGCGCCTGTTCCCCAACCCGCTCGGCGACGTGCTCACGCCCTCGGCGATCGCGATCGACGGCAAGCGGCGCGGGCTGATCGTGGGCCGCACCGCCAAGGACGTGCTCGCGGTCCATCCCGAGCAGGGCGCGGCGCGGTTCAAGATCGACATGGGCCGCGCGACCCGCTACCGGGTCGGCGAGCGCGAGCTCGACGCGATCGAGCTGTCGGCCCACGTGCTCGACGCGCTGCGCGCCGACGCCGAGCGCGCGTTGGGGACGCCGGTGACCCGCTGCGTGATCACCGTGCCGGCCTACTTCGACGACGCGCAGCGGGCCGCGACCCGCCGCGCTGCCGAGATCGCCGGTTTCGCGGTCGAGCGTATCCTCAACGAGCCGACCGCCGCGGCGATCGCCTACGGCCTGCACAAGCGCGCCGACGAGTCGCTGTTCGGCGTCGTCGATCTCGGCGGCGGCACGTTCGACGTGTGCGTCATGGAGCTGTTCGAGGGCGTGCTCCAGGTCAAGGGCGTGGCCGGCGAGAGCCGCCTGGGCGGCGAGGACTTCACCGACGCGCTGGCCGGGCTGCTCGCGCGCAAGGCCGGCGTCGCGCCGCCCGCGCCCGGCACGCTGGCCGCGGCGCTCCTCACCAAGCGCGCCGAGCTGACCAAGCGCGCGCTCGCGCGCTGGACCACGACCGAGGTCACGCTGGCCGGCGAGATCACCGGCGGCGCCCCGGCGCGCTTCGACATCTCCGTCGACGAGGCCGACGCGATCTGGGCGCCGCTGATCGATCGCCTGCACGCGCCGATGCGCGCGGCGCTGCGCGGCGCGGGCGTCGAGCGCGAGGCGCTGGCCGACGTGATCCTGGTCGGCGGCGCGACCCGCATGCCGTGCGTGCAGCGCGCGATCGCGGAGGCCTTCGGTCGCCCGCCGATCCACCACGCCGATCCCGATCTGCTGGTCGCCGAGGGCGCGGCGATCCAGGCCGCGATGCTGGCCAACGACGCCGCGGTCGGCGATCTCGTCGTCACGGACGTGGCGTCGCACAGCCTCGGCGTCGACAGCTCGCGCGAGGTCGGCGGCCGGATGGTCGATGGCTACTTCGTGCCGGTCATCCATCGCAACACCACGATCCCGTGCTCGCGCTGGGAGTCGTTCGCGACGCTCGAGAACAACCAGAAGCATGTGCTCTTCCGGGTCTACGAGGGCGAGTCGCGGCGCGCCAAGGACAACCGCCAGATCGGCGAGCTGCGGGTCGAGGATCTGCCGCGCGGGCCGGCGCCCAAGGAGGTGCGCGTGCGCTTCACCTACGACGCCAACGGCATGCTCGAGGTCGAGGCGCTGGTGCCCGAGACCAAGCAGGTGGTCACCAAGGTGTTCACGCGCGAGGGCGGCGAGCTCGTCGGCGCGGCGCTCGAGGCGGCGCGGGCCCGGCTGCGTGCGCTGCGCGCCGATCCGCTGGAGCGCCCGCGCTATCGCGATCTGCTCGCGCGCGCCAACCTGCTGTGGGCCGAGGCCGATCCGGCGGCGCGCGGCGAGCTGAGCCTGGCGATCGACGCGTGCGAGGCGGCCGCGGCCGATCACCAGCCGCAGGCGATCGATCGCGCGTTCGCGGCGCTCGAGGCGCTGTGCGTGCGGATCGATCGCGGAGTGCGTTGGTGAGCGAGCCGACGCTGCCCGATACGCAGGATCCGTTCGCGCTGCTCGGGGTCGCGCGCGACGCCGACGAGCGCGCGCTGCGCAAGGCCTACGCCGGGCTCATCAAGATCTTCCGCCCGGATCGCGCGCCCGACGAGTTCGCGCGGGTCCACGCGGCGTTCGAGCGCGCGCGGGCGCTGCGCGCGAGCCGCGATGCGCCGGTGGTGCCGCCAGCCAAGACGGAGGCGACCGAGGCCAGCGCGGCCGCGCCCGTGGGCCCGGACCACGAGGCGATCCGCGCGCACCTCGCGGCGATCGAGGCCGCGCTCGCGACCACGCCCGCGCGTGACGCCGACGCGCCACCGGCCGCGAACCCGGCGCTCGATCGCGCCCTCGGCGACGCGCTCGATGCGCGGGTCCCGCTCGACGAGCTGTTCGGCAAGCTCGCGGCCGATTCGATCACCGCGCGGCTCGCCAGCCCGGCGCTCACGTGGGCGCGGCTCGCGACCTACCGCACCGATCCGGGGCGCGCGATCGTCCTCTTGCGCGCGGTGCAGGATCGCCTCGGCTTCGGCCGCGCCGACGACGCCGCCGCGCTGCTCGATCACCCGACGCTGGTCGACGACGCCGCCGACGATCTCGCGGTCGCGGTGTTCGCGCTGCGCGGCCTGGTCGCGCTCGGCTGGCAGAGCGATCGCGCGGCGGCGATCGAGGCGCGCTTCCACGCGCTGCCCCGCCATCCGGTCATCGACCGGATCCTCGACGAGCTGCCGCTCGAGCTCGGGGCCGCGACCGCGCTGCGCGCGCCGGGCGTGCCCGCCCTGCCGATCGCGCTCGCGAAGTACCTCCGGTTCCGCCACCTGGTGCCGAGCGACGACGATCACGTCCCGGCGCTCGCGCTGATCGCGCGCGAGCTGCGCGATCATCCGCAGACCTGCCTCGACGCGTTCGACGCGCTCTACCGCGAGGCGCCGGCCGCGGCCGCGGCGCTCGAGCGTCTGCTGCGCGGCTACACGCCGCCCGCGGCCGAGCACCTGGCGCGGCTGCCGGACCCGGTCCGCGCCGAGCTCGACGCGCGGTTCGGCACCGAGGCGATGCCGTGGTGGTACCCGACCCGGGTCGCGCCCGAGAAGCTCGCGCTGGGCGGGGGGATCGCGCTGATCGGCGCGCTCAGCACCGAGAACGCGCTGGCGATCGCCGGGTTCGCGGTCGTGGCCACCGCCGCGATCACCGCCTACGTCCGGGCCCGGCCGCGCTACGACGCGCGCGCCCGGGCACGCATCGCGCGCGTGCTCGCCGCCGTCGCGGTGCCCAACGCGATCGCCGCCGCGTGGCTCCGCGCGCATCCGCGCCGGGTCGCGCGCCTCGCGCCGTTCGTCGGCGACATGCAGCTCGATCGCGGGCTCGAGATGTTCGGGCTGGTCGCCGGGATGACGCGCGCGAGCCGACCGTGCTGGCAGGCCGCGCGCCGGCCGGCGGGCGCCGAGGCGGACGCCCGCGACGAGGCCGACGACGACGCGGGCGATCCGGTGCCGGGCTGATCGAGGACAGGCCGATGAGCGTCCTGCCGCCACTGCCCGGGACGACGGATCCCTTCGCGCTGCTGGGGATCGCCCGCGATACCGACGAGCGCGGCGTGCGCAAGGCCTACGCCGCGCTCATCAAGGTGTACCGCCCGGACCGCGCGCCCGCCGAGTTCGCGCGCGTCCACGCCGCGTTCGAGTACGTGCGAACGCTGCGCACGGCGAGTACCCGCGCCGACGATCGCGAGGACGCGCGCGCGCGCGACG
>JAIOQA010000448.1 GCA_021413675.1 Deltaproteobacteria bacterium
CACCAGCGCGCGCGGCGGCGGCGGGCTCTCGAGCGTGCGCCGTCGCATCATCTCCGCGCGGCTGCCGGCGAACGGGCGCGCGCCGGTCAGCGCCTCGTAGAGCATGACCCCGACGCTGTACCAGTCGGTCGCCGCCGACAGCGGCTCGTCGAGGACCTGCTCTGGCGACATGTAGCCGGGCGTGCCGACCGCCGAGGCCTCGTGGGTCCGGTCCGCGGACGGCTCGTGCGCGTCGTCGCTGATGAGCCCGAAATCCAGCACGACGACGCGACCGCGCTCGTCGACCAGCACGTTCGATGGCTTGAGGTCGCGGTGGATCTTGCCGGTGGCGTGGATCGCCGCGACCGCGTCGGCGAGCTGGTAGAACGCATCGCGGGTGCGATCGAGGTCGGACGGCGCGGTCGCGCGCCGCCCGGGGCGAGTGCCGCCGGTCAGGGTGGGCTGGCTCGGGTGGTCGACGCTGGGGTCAGCCGCCGGCGCGAGGTGCTCGCGGATCGTCACGCCGCGCACCAGCTCCATCGTGAAGAACCAGGGCTCGCCGATCAGCACCAGCTCGTAGAGGCGCACGAGGTTGGGGTGGACCACGTCGCGCAGCGAGCGGAACTCGCGCTTGAAGCGGTACAGATCGACGCCGCGCCCCGCGGTCGGAGTCAGGACCTTCAGCGCGACCTCGACGCCGAGCGCCATGTCGAGCACGCGGTACACGATGCCGTAGGCGCCCTGGCCGAGGCGCGCGAGCGTGAAGTAGCGCTCGGGCGCCTCCCACGACGACGCCACGGCGGGTCGCGCGTCCCCCGACGCGGATGATCCGACGGTCACGGTTCCACAGTACCGCGGGTCGAGCCCGGCACGGGCCATGGACGCCGCGCCCAGGCCGACGATCGCGCCGGGCTGGCCCACTCCCGGGGGCGCCGCGAGGAACTCGCCGTTGCGGGTTTTTCCGGACCCGCCTCGGGGTGTACGATTTCCCTGGGTGGCGCGAGTCGCGCCCCCAGGAGTAACGCATGAGCCTTGAGGCCCGGCAGCGCTGGTTCGCTCGCATGATGGAATCGGGACTGGAGCAGAAGATCTTCGCTCCGTCCGACGTGCTGACGCACGCGACCCCCGACGTTCTCGCCACCAACCTGCCGCCCGAGTTACTGAGCAAGGTGCTCGCGTCGTCGCTGGCCGCCGGCGCGATGACCCCGGAGCGCGTGCTCGAGACCATCACCCCCGAGGTCATGTCGCAGCACCTGCCGCACGACGTGCTCTGGGATTGCATCGCCAGCGCCGCGTCGCGCGCCGGGGTGACCGGCTCGGGCCGGTGACCATGTCGATCACGCGCTTCTTCGTCGACGCGCTCGGCAGTGCGCTCGACCTCGGTCTGGCCACGGCCGACGACGTGCTCAAGCACGCGACGCCCGACGTCTTGGCGCGTCACCTGCCGCGGCCCCTGTGGGCCGCGCTGCTCGCGGCGTGCCTGCGCGCGCCGCGCTGCGACGCGAAGCTGGTGGTCGACACCGTCGGCATCCCCAACCTGTGCGAGCACGTGCCCAAGCCGATCCTGTGGGCGTGCCTTGCGGAGATCGGGACGCGCGCGCTCGGGCGATCGATCCTGGCGATGCCGCCCGCGCCGCGCATCGAGCCGCCGCCGCCGGTGGCGCCGCTCGCGATGGGCACCTCGCCCGGCATCCCGGCGCCGATCGCGGCCGCGCCGTCAGCGCCGGTGGCGTCGATCCCGACCCCGGCGCCGATGCCGGTGGTGCACGTGCCCGCGGTCGCGTCGGCGCCGATCGCGGCGCCGGTGATGGCCGCGCCCGCGCCGCTGCCGGTCGCGGTCCACGTGCCGACCCGCGCGCAGACCGAGCCGCCGGCGCC
>JAIOQA010000449.1 GCA_021413675.1 Deltaproteobacteria bacterium
CGCGCGACTGGTGGTCGGGCCCGCGGACGTAGAGTGCAGGGCGATCACTCATGCGCCGATGGGTGGGGGATACGTCGGTCGTTCATCGAGCCCGGGAGGTTCGCGATCCGGACGCGGGCCCGAGCCACCTCGCGCGCGCCAGGCCCCGGCCCGCCGCCGATGCGGCGCTCGCGAACCGAGCCTCACGCGCCCGAGGACAAGCCCCACGTGATCGACGCCCTTCCACCTGGCAACGATCTCTGCTCTCCTCCGTCGGTCAGCGCCCCGAGCACGGGCCGCGACACGGGACGGGGAAGGTGGATCGATGGAGAGCAGGTGGAGCTTCGGTACTCGCGTCGCATGCGCGGCGCTCAACCTCGCGGCGCTCGCGCTGTCCGCGTGCAGCCCCGCCGCGACCGGCCCCGCGCCTGACGCCGGCTGCACCGCCGGCGCCACGCGCTGCACGAACACCACCTTCGAGCGCTGCGTCGACGGCCAGTTCGTCACCGACACCGCGTGTCCCGGCCTCTGCGATCCGACCTACGGCTGCGTCGTCTGCGCGCCCAACAGCGGCCTCTGCGACGGCACCGCGGCCCACGCATGCAAGCCCGACGGCTCCGGCTACGTCGATGACGTGTGCGACGGCGCCGCCGGCGAGATCTGCGATCCCCAGAGCGGCACCTGCATCGATGCGTGCGCGCCCGAGGTCCTCGGCTCCAGCTACGTCGGCTGCGACTACTACCCCACCATCACCGGCAACCTCGTCGCCTCCAGCTACGAGTTCGCGATCGCCATCGCCAACACCACCGGCGCGCCTGCCTCCATCACCATCGACGGCGCCGGCCTCGCATCCCCGCGCACGCTCACCGTCGACGGCGACAGCGTCAGGGTCGAGCGCCTGCCCTGGCGCGCCGACCTCAAGCTCTGCCTCGCCGCATCCCAGTCCCTGTGCCTCGCCGGCGTCCAGTCCGACGGCGCGCTCGTCGCAGGCGGCGCGTATCACGTGCGCTCGTCGGTGCCGGTGACGATCTACCAGTTCAACCCGCTCGACTACACCCACGGCCCATCGACCGACTACTCGTACTCCAACGATGCCTCGCTGCTGATCCCGACCAACGCCTGGCGCCGCGACTACTACGTCGCGTCGTGGCCCCACACCCAGACCAACCCCAGCCTCCTGACCGTCACCGCCGCCACCGCGAACACCCACGTCACGATCACCACCACCGCCGCCACCGAGGGCGAGGTCTTCGCGGCCGGCGTCCCGCGCACGCTCACCCTCGACGCCGGCGATGTCGTCGAGCTGACCTCGCGCACCGGCGATCTCACCGGCACGCATGTCACGAGCGATGCGCCGGTCGGCGTGATCGGCGGCCACTACTGCGCCGAGGTCCCGACCGGCGTGCAGTACTGCGATCACCTCGAGGAGTCGATGCTCTCGGTCGACGCGCTCGGCACCACCTACGTCGTCAACGCGCCCGCGACCTTCGGCGCCGTCGACGGCAAGGAGGAGGTCGTGCGGATCATCGCGACCCACGACGACACCACGCTCCTCTACGATCCGCCGGTCGCGAACGCGCCGACCGCGATCGCCCACGCCGGCGAGTGGATCGAGATCGCGCGCTACGCCGGTAGCTTCCTGGTGATCGCCAACCACAAGGTGCTGGTCGCGCAGTACATGGAGGGCGAGGCCGCCGGCGGCGGCCAGGGCGATCCGTCGCTCGCGATCGCCGTGCCGGTCGAGCAGTTCCGCACTGCGTATCGCTTCCACGCGCCGACCAACTACGAGACCAACTACCTCGACGTCACCGCGCCCAACGGCGCCTCGGTCATGCTCGATGGCACCGCGCTCGCGTTCAAGCCGCTCGGCGGCACCGGCTACCAGCTCGCGCGGGTCACGCCGCTGCTCAGCGGCCCGGCGCACGACGGCGATCACTACATCGTGAGCACGATGCCGTTCGGCATCAGCGTCTACGGCTATGGCCAGTACACCAGCTTCTGGTACCCGGGCGGCCTCGACCTGCACGACATCCCGGTGAACTGACGCCGCCAATGGCGATCGAGGTTTGCCGGTAGGCCACGGACCTCAGCGCCCCCGCGTGCGCTGTAGACGACTGCCTACGATCCGCCCCCGCTGCTCAACCATCCCGCGCGGTTGCACGAGGCACGCGCGCTGCAATGTCGTCGGGCGTGCGCCCCTCCCTGTTCGTCCTCGCCTTCGTGCCCCTCGCCGCCTGCAGCGGTGCCCCCGAGTCGCTCGTCGATGGCGGCGGCCCCGAGCCCACGCCCGGCGAGGTCGCGCCGCCCGAGGCGATCATCGCGCCGCCGGTCGCGCCGCCGCCCGGCCTGCCCGACGCGCCGGCGATGGTCGGCGACATCCGCTACGTGCCGGGCCGCGACAGCGCGATGGTCTTCGTGCCGGTCGTGCCCGGCGTGCGCGACTACCGCATCTACGCGGTCGCGCCCGGCGTCACCGTGCACGCGGTCGATGGCGGCACGCAGGTCGATGGCGCGACGCTCTTCTGCGCCGGCCTGCGCCAGCACAACCAGTGCGATGACAGCGAGGCCTACGACTTCGGCCCCGGCTTCACCGTCGATCACTGCGCCGCCGATGTCCGCGCGGTCGATGTCCCGAAGGAGGTCCTGCGCATCGTCCAGGTCGATGGCCTGCGCGACGCCAGCGACGTGATCGTCGAGGCCATCGACGCGCAGTGCCCGTTCCCCGGCGCCGAGGGCCCGCGCCACGCCGACATCGACTGCGTGTTCGACGGCGCGCCGACCGCGACCGCCGTCGTCGATGGCCACGCCGTCACCTGGGAGCACTGCCCGGCGACCTTCCCGATCCGCACCACCGACGAGATCCGCGCGCAGTACGGCAGCGCGATCGTCAACGGTCAGGGCCCGGTGCCGATCGCGCCTGGCACCTCGCCGACGAAGTCGGTCGGCCTGCCCGCGCCGGCGATCCCGCCGCGCGTGCTGGCGCGCGCGGTCGTGCGGCTGACGCCGACCGGCACCGCGACCAGGCCCGCAGGCTTCACGTTCTGGGAGGACTTCGCCGACGACAGCGATCAGCCCGCGCCGGTCATCACCAGCGGCGACGGCACGCTCGTGCCCAAGGACTACCCGGTCTGGGGCATGCATCTGTCGCAGACGAAGACGCTCAACATCTACGACCACAGCGGCGACGCCAGCCAGACGATGATCACCCGCGGCACGCTGCGCTCGGTCTTCGCCGACGCGGGCCAGGGCATCATGGCCTCGAACCTGCTGGTGCCGCGCCAGGCGTTCGCGATCCCCGAGGCCGCCGATCGGTTCGTGCACGTGACCTTCGAGGTGCCGACCGACGCGACCTTGCGCCGCTACTGGACCTTCGTGACCTGCGGCAGCGAGACCCCGGGCAAGACCATCGGCAGCGGCCCCGGCTTCCCTGCCGATGGCGCGCTCGCGACCGCGTCGGCGCTGGTGTTCGGGCCCGGCTTCATGGAGCCCGACGACGGCGGCCCGCTCAGCACCGCCGGCTGGAACTGCCTCGTGCTCGTGCCGCGCAACGGCTCGTACTACGAGCTCGAGGGCACCGGTCCGTATCCGCGGCCCGAGACCGACATCCGCGTGGCGATCGATCGCGCGTTGCCCGGCTACGACCCGAAGACCTACCTGCAGACCGCGCGGCCGGTGACGGTGGTGTCGCCCGACATGAACTCGTTCGGCGCGTTCAGCTGGATCCGCACCTGGAACGACCAGCACCAGCCCGATGGCGTGATGCTCGACGATCAGATGTTCATCGAGCAGCGCACGCGGCTCGACGTGTTCTTCAACCGCGGCCGGATCGTGGTCTACGCCAACGGCGCGCAGAAGATCTGCAACGACCTGGGCTCGGCGCGGCTGACGATGGCCGAGGCCGCGGTCGGCATCGGCCACGTGCACTACCACTCGTCGGCGGAGCAGGGCGACATGACCCGCCCCGACTGGCTGACGACCGGGCAGTACCAGTACCGCAAGAACACGCCGTTCCTCGATCAGCGCGGCTTCGACAACTACGGCGTGCAGCCCGACGCGACCCTGCCGGCGTCGTTCCAGGAGGGCCCGTGCTACGCGGCGCCGTGACCGTGGCGCTCGGGATCGCGGCGATCGCGGCAGCGGGCTGCGCGGATCGCGTCGACGGCGTATGCGCGGACCTCGACGCCGACGCCTGCGCGGCGGTCGGCGCGCTGCGCCTCGGGGCGCTGCCGCCCTCGCCGGGCAACGCCCACGCCGATGATCCCGCCGCGGCGGCGCTGGGCCAGGTGATCTTCTTCGGCTCGGGCTTCGCGAACGGCGGCGACGTGCGGTGCGCGAGCTGCCACTTGCCGGAGCTCGCGTTCCACGATGCCGGACCGGTCTCGACCGGGCTCGGGCGCGGCGTGCGCAACGCGCCGACCACGCTGCACGCGGGGCGGCTCACGACCTGGTTCTGGGACGGCCGCGCCGACTCGCTGTGGTCACAGCCGCTGTTCGCGTTCGAGAACCCGCTCGAGATGAACTTCACGCGGCTCGAGCTCGCGCATCGCATCGACGGCGACGCCGCGCTGCGCGCGCAGTACGTCGCGGTGTTCGGCGCGACGGCGGAGCTCGACCGGATCGCGGCCCTGCCCGCGCGCGGCAAGCCCGGCGATCCGGCGTGGGACGCGCTGTCCTCTGACGAGCAGCGCGCGGTCGATCGGATCGCCGCCGACACCGGCAAGGCGCTCGAGGCCTATCTCCGGCGCGCGACCATCGGCGACGCACCGATCGACGCGTACCTCGATGGCGACGACGCCGCGATCTCGCCGCTCGCCGCGCGCGGCCTGCAGGTCTTCGCCGGCGCATGCATCCGCTGCCACAGCGGCCCGATGCTGACCGATGGCCGCTTCCACGACGCGGGCTTCCCGTCGCTGCCCGGCGCCGCGCCCGATCGCGGCCGCGCCGGTGGCGCGGCGATCGTCGCCGACAGCATCTTCAACAGCGCCGGTCCGTTCGCCGATGTGCCCGCGCCGGTGATCGTGCCGGACGCGGATCTCGTCGGCGCGTTCCGTACGCCATCGCTGCGCGACATCGCCGCGACCGCGCCCTACGGTCACGATGGCGCGCTCGCCACGTTGCCCGCAGTCCTCGACGTCCACGCGCCGGAGCTGACCGCCGACGAGCGCGACGCGCTCCTCGCCTTCCTGCTCGCGCTGTCCGGCGAGCGTCCGCCGCGCCCGTGGGGCGACTGGCCGCACCCGCAATGATCGGAGCCTCCATGATCGTTCGCATCCTCGCGCTGACCAGCGCCCTCGCGATCGCGTGTGACGCGCGCGCGCCCTCCGACTCCCCCGATGCCGCCTCGCCCATCGACGCGACGAGCGGTGGCGCCGCTTGCCCGATGCCCCTGCGCTCGCGCGATCGCGCGCCGGTCGCCAGCCACGGCGACGCCGCCGGCCTCGTCGACGGTGCGCTCGCCGGCGCGACCTGGACCGGCGCGGTCGACGCCTGGGTCGCGATCGACGTCGGCGTCGGGCCGACCGCGGTCATGAGCGCGTGGACCGCGATCGGCGACGGCCAGCTCACCGGCTACGCGATCGAGACCTCGGCCGACTCCACCGACGGCAAGGATGGCCACTGGCAGACCGCGGTCGCGATCCTCGACAACACCGCCGCGACCCGCGCAGATGCGATCGCGTTCACCGGCCAGCGCTGGCTGCGACTGCGCATCACCGAGGGCGCCGCCGACCTCAGCGAGCTCGCGGTCCACGATGCGTCGCACGGCACCTGCGACAGCTGGCTGTTCATCGGCGACTCGATCACCGCGATGGCCTTCAACCTGTCGACCGACTTCGCCGACGACGTCCACGCCGCGCGCCCAGACACGTACCCCTTGCGCCTCGGCATCGGCGTCGGCGGCACGAACTCCGAGAACGGCCTCGCCAACCTCGACGCGTGGCTCGCCGCTTACCCCGACGTCCACAACTGGGTCGTGTCCTACGGCACCAACGACATGGGCGGCGGCGATCCGGTCTACGCGCCCGCGTACCACGACCGCATGCGCCGGCTCATCACGCGCCTCCAGCAGGCCGGCAAGCGGGTGTTCGTGCCGCGCATCCCCTACGGCACGTGGGATCCCGACGGTGCGGTGATCCCGGTCTACAACGCCGAGGTCGATCGCGTGGTCGCGGAGACCGGCGCGATCGCCGGCCCGGATCTCTACGCCTACTTCCGCGCGCACCCCGATCAGCTCGCCGACCAGATCCACCCGGGGGCCCTTGGCGCGCGGGCGATGAACGAGCTGTGGAGCGCGATCGCGCTCGCGCACTACCCGTGAATCGCAGGCTCGAGCCCGTGCTTCTTCATCAGGCGATGCAGGTACGCGCGATCCATCCCGGCGCGGCGCGCGGCCAGCGAGATGTTGCCGTCGCTGGCGGCCAGCACGTGGGCGACGTAGTCGCGCTCCCAGACATCGATCAGCCGCTCCTTGGCCTCGCGGAACGGCACGCTCGGATCGAACGCCGCCGCCGGCTCGCCGCTGGCGCGCACGCCGAGCAGCTCGCGATCGAGCACGGTCGCGGTGCGCAGATCGCTGCCCAGTGCCACCGCGCGCTCGACGACGTTGCGCAGCTCGCGGACGTTGCCGGGCCAGTCGTGGGCCGCGAGCGCGGCCATCGTGTCGGCGTCGATTCGCGGCACCGGGCGAAGATCGCGCGCGGCCGCCGCGGCCGAGAACCGCGCGATCAGCATCGGCACGTCCTCGGGCCGATCGCGCAGGGCCGGCAGGTGCAGCGTGACGGTGCAGAGCCGGTGATAGAGATCCTCGCGGAAGCGGCCGGCGCGGGCCTCCTCGGCCAGATCGCGGTTGGTCGCGGCGACCACGCGCACGTCGATCGCGCGATAGCCCGACTCGCCGACCCGCCGGACCTCGCGGGCCTCGAGCGCGCGCAACAGGCGCGGCTGCAGCGCCAGCGGCAGCTCGCCGACCTCGTCGAGGAAGATCGTGCCGCCGTCGGCGGCCTCGAACGCGCCAAGGCGCTCGCGATCCGCGCCGGTGTACGCGCCGCGCACGTGACCGAACAGCTCGCTCTCGGCCACGCCCTCGGCCAGGCTCGCCAGATCGCAGACCACGAACGGCCGGGCCGCGCGCGACGAGGCGTCGTGCAACGCGCGCGCCGCGAGCTCCTTGCCGGTGCCGGTCTCGCCTTCGATGAGCACGGTGGCCGCGCTGGTCGCGACCCGCTCGATCAGCGTGAACACGCGGCGCATGACATCGGACCGACCGATCAGCGCGCCGAGCTGCTCGCGCGGCGACGGCGGCAGCTGGGTCGCCGCGTCGATCACCTCGAGGCGCAGCACGCTCTTGCCGATCGCGATCGCCCCGCCGCGGCCGAGCTCGATCTCGCGGAAACGCACGCCGCTGTGCCAGCTGCCATTGGTCGAACCGACATCGCGTACGAGGATCTGCTCGGCGCCGACCTCGAGCTCCAGGTGTCGGCCCGACACCGCGCTGTCGGTGAGCACCATCTCGTTGCCGCTGTGCTTGCCGATCCGGTACTTGCCGGTGCGCAGCACCAGCGCCATGCCGCGATCGGGCCCGGTCGCGACCACGAGCCGCAGGCGCGGCAGGTGGGCCCGGGACTGCGCGAGCTGCTCGGTCGATTCGTCGTCGGTCGCGCCGGGCACCGCTGGCAAAGTTACCACCAACGGCGACACCGCCGATGATCGCCGTGACCCGCGATACACTGGGTCGGCGTGCGCACGCTGGTCCTGGTCGTGGCGATCGTCGCCGGTGCGTCTGCGCCGGCCGCGGCGGCGCCACAACCTGACGACGCCCCGCTCGCCGACGGCGCGGCCGCCCAGGGCGCGGTCGCCAGCGGCGCCGCGCTGATCGCCGAGGGTGAAGCGCTCGGCAAGGCCGGCAAGTACGAGGTCGCGCTGGCCCGCTTCCGCGAGGCCGCGCGGGCGTTCCCCAGCGCGACCCACGACTGCTACGTCGCGCTGACCTACTTCCGGCTGGGCGGGCTGACCGCGGCGCGGCTGTACCTCGACAGCGCCCATCGCCGCGGCGACGAGGTGCCGGGCTGGTGCAGCGGCCGGCTCGAGGATCAGCTCGGCGCCGAGCTCGCGCGGCGCGGCTACGTCGCCGTCGACATCGCGGTCAAGCCGGCCGACGCGATCGTCAGCACCGGCGACGTCCGCGTGGTCGGCGGTCGCCGCACCTGGTTGCCGCCCGGGCCGATCGCGGTGACCGCCGAGCGCGCTGGCTACGAGCGCGCGACCCAGGATGCCGCCATCCCCGCGAGCGCGCCGGCGAGCGGCGTGGCGATCACGCTGCAGCTGCGCCGCCCGGTGGTGCACGTGACGCCGCACCGACGGTGGCTCGCCTACGCGACGATCGTCGGCGGCGTGGCGCTGGCCGCGGGCGGCGCGGCGTTTCACGCGGCCGCGATCGACCAGCGTGATCAGGCCAACCGGTTCTACGCCGACGATCCACGGTTCGCGCCGTTCGATCGGCAGTTCCAGCGCGATCGCGCGCTCGCGATCGGCGGCTACGTCGCCGGCGCCGCGGTGATCACCGCCGGCGTGTACCTGGTCGTGCGATCGCACCGCGCGTCGCCGCCGGTCGAGGTCGCGCTCGCGCCCGATCGCGTGATGGTCTCGACCACGTGGTCGCTCGGGAGCTGGTGATGGCCGAGCTCGACGCCGCGCTCGCGACCGCCGATCGGCTGTGCCCGAAGTGCGAGCGCGTGCCCAGCGAGCCCGGCGACCTGTGCCCGACCTGCGGCTGTCGCCTGGTCGAGCTCGCGCCCGACGCGGGCCTGATCGGCGCGGTCGTCGACGGGCGCTTCGAGGTCCGCGGGCTGCTCGGCGAGGGCGGCATGGGCACGGTCTACCGGGCGTGGCAGCGGTCGGTCGGGCGCGAGGTCGCGATCAAGGTGATCGATCGCAAGAAGGTCCGCGACGCGATGGCGGTGCGGCGCTTCCTGCGCGAGGCCAAGCTCGCGAGCCAGCTCTCGCACCCCAACACGGTCCACGTGATCGACTTCGGCCAGGCCGAGGATCGCCAGCTGTTCATCGCGATGGAGCTGGTCCGCGGTCGCACGCTCGCGGACGCGGTCGCGCGCACCGGCGGGCTCGGGCTCGCGCGCGCGGTCGGCATCGCGATCCAGCTGTGCGACGCGCTCGAGGCCGCGCACGGGCTCGCGATCGTGCATCGCGATCTCAAGCCGGCCAACGTCATCCTCGTCGACGATCCCAACGGCCGCGACCGGATCAAGGTGCTCGACTTCGGCCTGGCCAAGTCGCTGGTCGCCGATGACACCGAGGCCACGCAGACCGGCGACATCGTCGGCACGCCGCGCTACCTCGCGCCCGAGCTCACGATGGGCGAGGTCGCCACGCCGCAGTCGGATCTCTACGCGGTCGGCGTGATGCTGGTCGAGCTGTGCATCGGGCGCCGGCTGTTCGACGGCAGCCGCATGGTCGACATGATGCGGCAGAAGGCGATCGATCCGCAGGTGCCGCCCGAGGTGCCGCCGGCGCTGGCCGCGATCATCGCGCAGCTCATCGATCCCGAGCCGCGGCGTCGACCGGCGAGCGCCGCCGCGCTGCGCGCGCTCTTGCAGGCGTGCCTCGACAGCGACGCCGGGCGCGCGAGCGCGGCGACCAGCGCGCGCCCGGAGCCGCGATCGGAGCCGACGCGCGAGACCGGCCCGGTGCGGTTCGCCGCATCGCCCGAGGTGACGGCGGCCACGACCGGCGAGGACACCGGCGCCTCGGCCGTGAGCGCGCCGGTCGCGGGCGCGATGAGCGCGCCGGTCGCAGTTGCCGCCGTGAAGGTGCGCGTCACGCGCGGGCCGCGCGCGCGATGGCTCGCGATCATCGCGGCGATCGCGGGCCTCGGCGTCGTCGCCGCGATCGCGAGCACGCAGCTCGGGGGCTCGTCGGGATCGGCGCAGCCCGCGATCGAACCGGAGCGCGCGGCGGCCCCAGCGCCGGCAGGATCGTCGCAGCCCGCGCCGCCGATCGCCGCGCCGCCGATCGCGCCGGGCTCGGCCGCATCCTCAGCCACCGCGACGATCGCCAGGCCGCCCGCGCCCGAGCCGGCGCCCGAGCCCGCAACCGCGCGCTCGCACCGCGCCGATCGCCATCGCGTTGCCGGCCCCGTGACGCCGGCCGCGACGACACCCGTCGCGACACGGCCCGCGACGACACCGCCCGCGACGCCGCCCGCAGCCACGGCGCCCGCCGCAGCCAAGCCCACCCAAGCACCCGCGCCGCCCCCCAAGCCTGCCGACGAGCTCCCGTTCTGATCATGCGCCGCTTCGCGTTGCTCCTGCTCGTGACCGCCGGCTGCCTCGCGCGGCCCGAGGGTCGTCACCAGCCCGCCGCGATCGGCGCCTGGCCACCCGCCGGCGTCGACGTCGACATCGTCGCGGCGCGGGTCCTCGATCAGGACGGCGACGGCGTGTCCGACCTCGTCCTCGCCTCGGCGGCGCCGACCGCGCCCGCGATCTACGTCCTGCTCGGCACCCGTAGCGGCATCGGTGCGGGCTACCACGCCCAGCTCACGACCAGCCTGCCGCCGCTCGCGCTCGCGGTCGGCGACGTCAGCGGCGACGCCGTGCCCGATCTGGTCACGCTCGAGCAGGCGCAGAGCGGCGGCCGCGTCGAGGCGTTCGCGACCACCGATCTCGTCAGCTTCGCCGCGCCGTGGCGGGTCGAGACCGCGATCCTGTCGACCGTCAGCCGCGACCACGCGTCCATCGACATCGTCGACCTCGACGGCGATGGCAACCCCGACTTCGCGTTCGGCGACGAGCTGCGCGCCGTGATCGGGCGAACCCACGACACCTCGGAGGCCGGCTTCAACGCGACGGCGTTCACCGAGCTGCCGCCGCTCTCGGTGAACTTCACCCAGCCGGCGTCAGCGTTCATGGCGTCTGCCTCCGATGGCGGCCGCAACCTCATCGTGGTGTCCGCGAACGCGACCGCGACCTACGCGCACACCCGCGCCGACGAGACGTTCGAGCTCCACCAGCTCGAGCACGTCCCGTTCACGTCGCACACCCGCTGCGATCTCGACGGCGACGGCACGCTCGACGTGATCGGAGGCTTCGGCGACTGGGCCACCGACCGGCCGTGGCCCGACGCGCGCACGGTCAACTATGATCAGGATCCTGGGTTCGGCGGCTATGGCACGTCGCTCGCCACGGCGTGCGACGAGCTCGACGGCGATCCGGCGCACCTCGTCGAGCTCGCCAAGCTGTGGACCCCGCAAGACGGCGTGCAGCAGGTCGAGGTGCTGCCGGATCTCGCGCTCACCGAGACACCGCTCGCCCTGTCGACCAACCGCGCCGCGGTGCTCGTCAAGCCGATCCCCGGCCCGCTCGCCGACGTCATGGTCGAGGGCGACTTCGACGGCGACGGCGAACGCGAGCTGCTGGTCGTGGCGCGCGACGGCTCGCTCACGTGCCTGCACGTCGGCGTCGACGCGCTCACGCTCTGCTCGCCCTAGCCTTACGGCGCCGGCAACAGCGGCGCGAGCGCGTCCGCGAGCGCCTGGTCGCCGCCGATCAAGAGCTGCAGCGTGCGGCCGAACCGCTGCGCGCCGCGCTCGAGCGCCGCGCTCGCCTCGGGATCCGCCTGCACCGCCGCGGCGAAGCGCTGCAGATCCGGGGCGCACGCGACCAGCGGCGCGTGCATCACCGCGCTGGCCTCGCGCGCCCGCGCGTCGTGGGCGGCGTCGTCGGGGATGCGCTCGATCTCGACCAGCAGGCTGCCGGCGTCGTGCAGCATCGCCGGCGCGTTGTCGCCGAGGTACGCGAACAGATGCGCGACGCCGGCACGCGGCTCGTCGGCGTCCTCGGCGGCGATGTCGCAGATCTCCTGGTAGCGATGCGCGAGGCGCGCGTCGGCGGCGCCCGGGCGATGCGTCCACCACCACCACACCGCCAGGATCACGAGCACGAGGACGAGCAGCTTCCAGTTCTTCATGGCGCCTCCGCCCCCAGCCTACGCCCGCGCGCGCCGCGGCGCACGCACCGCCGAGCTAGCGCGCGTCCTCGCGCCGGGCCTCGGCGATCAGCGCGAGCAGCGCGACCGCGAGCACGAACCGCGGATCGAGCGCCGACGGCGACATCGCGACCTCGAACTCCTTGGTGAAGAACCGGAACCGCTGCTTGATGAACGCGACCTGCTGGCCACCGACGAAGATCGCGTGCTTCGAGGTCAGCCACGGGATGAAGCGCCGCAGCAGCGACGCGCCCTGCTCCTCGGCGTAGCCGATCTCGGTCCCCGCCGGATCGAGGATCAGGAACTTGTCGCGGATGATCGAGCGAAAGCCCTTCTTCTGCACCGCGCCCAGCACCTGGTGGGTCGCGATGTCGGTGACCTCGTACGAGAAGTTGATCGCGATGATCTGCTTCGACTTCACCAGCAGCAGCGGTCGGGTCTGCGCCTCGTCGGCGTGGACCGTGAACTCCTCGCGCATCTTCAGGATCGGATGCTTGATGTACATGATCAGCTGGCCGTCGGCGGTGAACACCCGGAACACCCGCTCGAAGATCGACCAGAACTTGCGCTTGATGACGTACTGCGACTGCGTGGCGATCGAGACGTTCTGGACTTCCCGCACCAGCTCGGTGGACATCACGCGGTGATACCGCTCGCACCCGCGCGCGCGCAAGCCATCGCACGGGCCGCGCCTCGGTGCGGATCCGCGCCGATCAGTGCCGGTGGTACGTGGCGTAGCCGCCGAGCAGCCCCGCGGCGAGCGCGTCCGCGATCCGCTGCGCACCCGCGGTCGTCGGGTGCTGGAAGTCGTTGGTCAGGAGCTTCGCGCGGTACCAGCCGAGCGACGAGCCCTTGCCACCCATCCACTGGTACGCGTCCCAGAACGCGCAGCCCGCGCCGAGCGCCGCCTTGCGCTGCACCTCGACCATCGCCGGGATCGACGCGCGCGGCGGCATGTTGGGCTCGCGCCACGCCAGCTGATCGAACGGCGAGATCACGAGGCACGAGCGATCGGGGTTGGCGGCGCGGACGGTCTTCACCAGGCCGGTGACGATCTTCTCGTGCTCGGTGAGCGCGGTGCCCGCCGCCGGGATCCACTCGGCCTCGTTGGTGCCGAGCATGATCACGACCAGATCCGGCGCGCGGTGCGCGAGCTGCTTCTGCCAGTGATCGGCGCGGTTCTTGGCCAGCGACTTCGCGGTCGAGTTGACGACGCCGAGGTTGTCGACGACCACGCCGCGCGCGGTCTCGAGCACGACACCGAACAGCCGGACCTTGCCCGAGGCGCGCAGATCGATCTTCGCCGTCGGGCCGCCGAACGTGACCAGCTGGAACTCGCCGTGCTTCTGATCCGCGGCGGTCGCGACCGTCGAGATCGCCACGCCGTCGGCGTCGACCTCGACCGAGCCGCCGTGGGGCTGCGCGACGAAGTACAGGTCCGCGATCGCGAGGCCATGCGCGTTGGGCGCGATGCGGATGTGGCCACCGCCGGCGTTCTCGGCGTCGCCGCCGCCGAGACCCATCAGGCGATCCGGCGGCGCGGCCGTCGAGACGCCGTGCACGACCCACTCGCCGCCGGTCGCGCGCTTGATCGCGCGGTGCTGGCAGAACGGGTGCGGTGGCACCGCGAACACGAAGCCGGGCCCGCCGTCGCCGAACTTGCCCTGCAGCGTCTGGCGCAGGCGATCGGTGATCTGATCGTCGGCGGTGAGCGAGTCGCCGAACCACGAGATGCGCGTCACGTGCGCGGCACCCGCGGTGTCGGCGAGTGAGTGGTAGAAGGCGTCGAGCGCGTGGCGCTTGCACGCCGCGTCGGTGCCCTCGACGCACGGATCGACCAGCGTCGCGGTCGGCGCCGAGGCCACCGCGCCGGGCCGCGCATCGGCGAGCGCGGGCGCACACACGAACGCGAGCGCGAGGGTCAGAGAACGAGGGAGCGACACGACCCGCGAGATTATCTCTCGAGCCCGCGGCGAGAAACCGCGATCTTCGGCTTTCGCCGGTGGCCCCCCGGCCCTACAGTCCCGCGCGGTGCTGTACTCGTTCATCGACGCCACGCCGCTCCGGATCGCGGAAGTCCATCGGCTCGCGCCCGGGATCCTGTTCGAGCACGCCAGCCTGCCGGCCGGGCACTCCGCGAGCTCGCCCGACCCCGCGCAGCGCGCGCGCGACCACGTGCTCGCGTTCACCCACGGCGCCTGCATCGCCGAGTCGACCGACCTGCTCACGATGGACGGCCGGTCGCTGCGCCTCGAGCTCGACTCCGAGAACGAGCGCCGGTTCTGCCGCTACTTCCGCGAGACCCCGACCCGCCTGCACCTGTGCATCGCGGTCCGCCGCGGCGATGGCCTGCCGGTCGAGACCTACGCCGCGATCTGCGAGGGCACGATCGCCGACAAGCCCGCGGGCCCCGACGAGCTCGGCTGGGACCGGCTGTTCGTGCCGACCGGCTATCGCGAGACCCTGGCGCAGCTGGTCGAGCGCGGCGTCGCCGCCGGGCCGCGGCCCGAGGCCTACGCGGCCGCCGCCCGCGCGATCGCGACCTGAGCGTTCGAGAATCCAACTCGATGAGATCGGAACCGTCGTCCTCGACGGGGCCGATCGATCGAAGAAGAAGCTGACACCCGACAGGCTGTCAGCTTCGAATCATTGGCGACCACGCGGTCGCGAACCGCGGCATCATCGCCGCGTGCGCCCGCTCCTCGCCGCCCTGCTCTTCGTCGCCGCGTGCGGTGACAACCTCGCGCCGCCGGGTCCGCTCGATCAGGACATCGCGGCGCGGCTCGCGCGCCTGCCGGGCGTGAGCGTCACCGAGATCGCCCCGGATCCCCAGGCACCCGTGGGCTACCGCTACTTCGACCTGTGGTTCACGCAGCCGATCGATCACGACGATCCCGGCGCCGGTAGCTACCAGCAGTACGCGGCGCTCATCCACCGCGGCGACGACGCGCCGCTGGTCGTCTACACCTCGGGCTACGACGCCGGCCGCCTGCGGACGCCGGTCGAGCCGACCCAGCTCGTCGACGGCACCCAGCTCTCGATCGAGTACCGGTTCTACGGCAACTCGCACCCCGACGTCGTCGACTGGACCAAGCTCGATCTCGATCAGGCGATGGCCGACAACCACGCGATCGTCGAGGATCTCGCGACGATCTACCCGGGCGTGCCGCGCCTCGCGACCGGGGCCAGCAAGGGCGGCGAGACCGCGCTCGAGCACGCCTTCCTCTATCCGGCCGACTTCGACGGCGTCGTCGCCTACGTCGCGCCGCTGATCACCGATCTGCCGGATCAGCGCTACGCCACGGTCACCGACGATGTCGGCACGGCGCCGTGCCGCACGCGGGTGCGCGCGCTCGCGCGCGAGATGCTCGTGCGCCGCGCCGCGATGGAGAGCCGCGCCGCCGCCGCCGACACGTTCGCGATCGTCGGGGTCCCGAAGGCGGTCGAGACCGCGATCGTCGAGTTCGAGTTCTCGTTCTGGATGACCCGCGGCATCGGCGCCTGCAGCCAGCTCCCCGACCCGGCCGCCGTCGACGACGACACGCTCTACTACTGGCTCGACTACGCGAGCTCACCGTCGGGCTACGCCGACACCGCGACGCGCACCTCGGGTCAGCAGTACACGCTGCAGTTCGAGAACCAGCTGGGCTATCCGGTGTGGCAGCACGCCAACCTCGATGATCTGATGTTGTTCGCGTACGAGGACTGGTCGCCGTTCCTGCCGCCGGGCGCGCAGGTCCACTACGACCCGACGATGGTGCGCGCGCAGGCGGCGTGGGCCGAGCACGCGAGCGAGCACGTGCTGTTCATCGACGGCGAATGGGACCCATGGGGCCCGGGCTACCCGCAGGTCGCGCCCGGCCGCGACGCGTTCCGGCTGGTGGTGCCGCAGGGCAGCCACTGGTCGACCGGCATCTACAGCCTCACGCCGACCGATCAGGCGATCGCGCTCGACGCGCTCGCGCGCTGGGTCGGTGGGCCCCGCGCGCGCGTCGTGCCGGCGCCGCTGCCGCTGCCGCAGCGCGCGACCTGGCGCATGCCGTAGCCGCGGCGTCGCGCCCGGCTCGTCGCACACCGAAAACGAAAAGCGCCCCGAGTGGGGCGCTCTCCGGTCACGAGCCCCGGCCGCGCGTCGCGCGGACCAGGGTCGCGGTGTCTAGGCGTGGATCAGAAGGACTGAGACGCGCGGACGTAGAAGAAGCGACCCATGTAGTCGTAGGTCGACGCGTCCGAGTTCGCGAGGAAGCCGGCGTAGATGAACGGCGGCTTGGTGTCAGCCACGTTGTTCACGCCAGCCGAGACCGACGTGCGGCCGACCAGGTTCTTCCAGCCGTAGGTCACGAACAGGTCCATCGTGGTGTTGCTGTTGACGTCGCGCCAGGGCTTCGGCTCCGTCGCCGTGCCCTCGATCTTCAGCTTCCCGGCACAATCGTCGCCGTCGCACTCCTTGAAGCCCTGGATGTAGCGGACGGTGGCGCCCGCGCCCAGGTTGCCCTTGCCCCAGATCAGGCTGACGTTGTTCTTCAGGCGCGGGAACACGCCGAGGTCGTAGACCCCGCGGCCGAAGATCGTGCCGATACCGGTGATGAGGTTGTACTTGAACAAGTACGTACCCTCGATGTTGATCCGGAACCGACCCGGCTTGTCGAACGCGCGATCGTACGAGATCGCGTAGTCGAGGCCGCTGGTCTTGTTACCACCGACGTTCGTCTGACGATCATCGATGATGCTGATCGTGTGGGTGACCGGGTTGCGCTTGATCAGGTCGCAGTTCTGACGCTGGTCGCCGGTTCCGCGCGTGTAGCACTGCGACAGGATGACGGGCACGCCCAGCGACGTGATCGCGTTCGTGATGTCCGCGTTGAAGTAGTCGAGGGTAACCGACAGGCCCTTGACCTTCTCCGGCTCGACCACGATGCCCGCGGTGAGGACCTTGGCCTTCTCGGGCTTGACCTTGGTGCTACCACCGACCGTCGAGCGCAGCTGCGTCGAGCCATCCGACAGGTCGGCCGGCACGCCGTCAGCCGCGCAGTTCGCCTTGATGATCGGGTCGGTGACGCCCGCCTCGTCGATCGCGTTGTCGCAGGGATCCACCGCCTCGGGGAAGCTATCGGCAGCGCCCGAGTAGAGGTCCGCAATCGACGGTGCGCGGAACGCGGTCGAGTACGTACCGCGGAGCGAGATGCCCTGCGGGATCTTGTACAGCGCGCCGACCTTCCAGGTCGTACCCGACCCGAAGGTCGAGTAGTTGAAGCCGCGGATCGCGCCGTCGATCTCGACGTACTTCGCGAGCTTGCGGTTCGTGACCGGCACGATCGAGAGCTCGGCGAAGGCCTCGGCGACGTTGTACTTACCGGCCGTCGGCGCGTTGGCGCCGTTGGTCGAGTCGCCGGTGGCCGCGAGCGGCTCCGACTGGCTGCCGCCCGCCTCCTGGCGGTAGTCAGCGCCGACACCGACGGCGACGTCGCCGCCCCACGGGGTCTTCGCGACCTGACCGTGGGCCTGCGCGAGCATCGTCTTCTGGTCGTTGAAACCAGTGCCGACGCCCGTGTACTGCAGGTACTTCAGCATCTCGGGGGTGACCGCGTTGGCGCTCGCCGGCCCGAGGATGTTGAGCGGGACGCAATCCGCCGGGCCCGGGGCACCCGGACTACCGCAGGTCGGCGTGCCCGTGTCGGGGTCGATGAAGCTCGGCCCGACGGCGTTCGCCAGGTGGCTGAGGATCAGGTTGCCCTGGTTGATGCTGATCGCCTGCGTACGACCGTAGTTGTACGAGACGTCCCACTTCCAGTTCTTGAGCGCCGGCGCGTCCTCGGGGATGTCACCCTCGAGGCCGACCACCGTGCGGAACGTGTCGACGTTCTGCTTGAACAGACGGTCTCCGCCCTCGAGGAAGCGGCGGCGGTAAACGTAAACGTTGCGCTCGAAGGGGTTGTAGATGCTGTCCTTCGAGATCGTCACGCCGAAGCTGTCGAATACCAGCGGCTCCGGAGCCAGCGACTGGTTCGACTTGCGGTTCACGTACAGCATCTCGATCTTGCCGTTGACGTGACTGTTGAAGTGGTACGTGCCGTCCGCGAACACGTTGTAGCGGCGGAGCGGCGTGACCAGGTAGTTCTCGGGCTGGAAGTTGTAGAGGTCGCCCTTGCCCGAGTCGGAGTTGCCGCCGCCGTTGTAGTTACGGTAGCCGCCCATGCCGTCGTTCACGCAGAAACCGCTCGCGCACTTGCCGCTGAGCGAGTCCCACAGCGCGTTGCCGGTGTCGGGCTGGCCGTCCTTCCACTTGATACGGCCCTCGGGGATCGTGCCCGAGCCGTTCTCGACGATCTGATCCGCCGGATCGGTCGCCGTGTAGTCGAAGTCGAGATCCGTGCGACCGAACTCGCGGTCACCCGCGAAGATCGGCTGGGTCTGGCTGTACTGGGCCGCCATCATGATGGAGCCCTTCGACGACGCGGTGCCGGTGGCAACGCTGACGTCGTAGGTCTGGCCGTCGGCGCCGTTCTTGCTGCCGCTCGCCTGCGCGAGGCCGGTGTAGCCAGTGACCTCGGTGCCCTTGAAGTCGCTGCGGGTGATCACGTTCACCACGCCGCCGATGGCGTCCGAGCCGTAGATGGCGGAGGCGCCATCCTTCAGGATCTCGATCCGCTCGATCGCCGCGATCGGGATGACCGCGAGGTCGACGGACGAGTCCGCGCCCGTGCCGCCCGGCACGATGCGACGCCCGTTCATCAGAACGAGCGTGCGGTTGGCGCCGAGACCGCGAAGGTTGATGCGGGTCGAGCCGTCGCCGCCGTTGTTGAAGTTGGCGTTGATGGCGTTCGACTGCGAAGGCAGCTTCTGCAGGATATCGCCGACGTTGGTGAGACCCGACGCCTGCATGATCTCGCGATCGACGACAGACACCGGAGCTGGAGTGTCGAGAGTCTTGCGATCGACGAGCGAGCCGGTCACCTCGATGACCTCGCCGCCGACGGTGCCGTCGCTGTTCTCCGCCGCGGCCTCAGCCTCGGCGGCCATGCGCGCGAGCTCTTCGTCGGTGGTTGCCCCTGCCGCGGGAGCGGCTTCGGCCGGGGCGGCCTCGACAGGCGGCGCCGGCGGTGGCGCCTCGGCAGGTGGTGGCGGCGCGTCGGCAGGCGGCGCGTCGGCGGGCGGCGGCGTAGCCTCTCCGCCGTCGTCCGGCTGAGCGGTCCGGGTCGGCGTGTGGGCCTTAGCCTTCGCCTTCACAGTTCGCATGCGCAGCGAGCGAACGCTGCTACCGTTTGGCGCGGCGGCCGCAACACTGGCGGCGCCAGTGACTGCAGCCAGCACGCACCCAACAAGATGAACCCTCTTTTGGAAGCGGTGCACGGTTAGCTCCTTTAAGTGGCGGCACGATAGCCCTGCCCGCTTTCAATCTCCAGTTGTGGAGGTGGTTCTTGTGACGATTTATGCGCGTGTCAGGCAACCCGTGCACTTCGTCACCAGTCGGCTCCTGGCGGTGGCAAGCCGGCAACAAATTCGACGCCGATGAGCCGTCAGAAAGCGACTCAAACTCATCGCAAGTAGTTAACAAAACTGGCATTGACGCGCCGCGTTCAGATGCGCAGGGTGGTCGCATGGCCAACGAAAAGCCCACCACCACGACTCTTCCCCGCACCCCCGACAAGTCCGAGCGCTCCGGCGTTTTGCTGAGCTTTGCCGCTCTGGCGATCGACACCAGCGACAAGGGAACCAGCGCCGCGGTCGGGCTCGCGCAGGATGTGCGCAGCGAGTTGCGCACCGCCACGGACACCGCGATCGACGCGGTCGAGTCTCTCGTTCGCGGCCTGTTCCGGGTCGGCAAGCGCACCACCGCCCGCGTCGACGAGTTCGCAGCCGACCTGATCGGCGCGGGCGAGCGCACCGCGGCCGGCGTGTTCAAGGGCCTCCGCGACACGACCCGCGCCGCCGGCGAGCTCGCCACGACCGCCGCTGGTGCGATCATCGGCAGCGATCGCCCGGCCGCCCAGGCCTGACACCCGAGGCTCCGGAACTATAGAGCAGGTCCGGGGCGCGCCATGAGGGCGCCTCAGAACATCTTCAGCCGCGCGGCCGAACTTCGGTCGCGCGATTGAAGTCGCCGATCTCGGCGACCAGCGCGGCGATCGCATCGCGCTCGGCCTCGGTCAGGTACGGGTTCCAGATGTCGCCCAGCAACACGACGCGGGTCGTGTCGCTGCGATTCCAGGCCTCGTGCTCGTAGGTGTCGTCGAACGCGAAGCACCGACCGGCTTGCCACGTGAGGATCTCGATCCCCTTCACGTCGAGCGCGCAGCCCTCCGGAATGTCGAGCCCCAGGTGCAGCACCGCGCGGGTGTTGGTGATCCCGCGGTGCGGCAGGATGTGCGCCGCCGGTCGCATGATCGAGTAGCAGACCTCGGGGCCGTGATCGCGCACGTGGTCCAGCGGGATCGCCGCGAGCGTGGACGACGTCACCGGACACGCCGCGTGGTGGTCCGCGTAGCGCTGGCCGTTGCGATAGAAGAAGTAGGCGTCCCACTCGCCGCCCTCGGTCAGCATGCCGCGGCGCTCCTCCGGCACGTGGCCATGGAACGCCTCGACGCCGGCGCCGCCCTCGAGCACCCCACGCATCTCCGCGCGGATCGCCTCGGCGGCCGCCTCGTACGCGTCGGCGAACGGCAGCGCGGCGCGATCGAACACCGGCGCGATGGGCAGCCCCGGGAAGTAGAGAAAGCTCGGGCGCTGCCGCGCATCGGCGATCGCCAGCGGCTTGAGGCCGACGTACATCGCCAGGCAATCCTCGACGCGCGTCATCGCGTCGGGGCCGTGCTTCGCGTGGATCGGCGCGAGCACCGCCTCGAACAGCACGCGGCGGCCCGCGTCCGCGACGGTGTGCGCGCGGTCGACTGGCTCGCGCAGCCACGGCGGCGTCGACGCGGCCGCGTGCCAGAACCCGGCGAGCTGCGCGAGCTTGATCGCGCGGGTGTAGGCGAGGATCGTCGCCCTGGCGTCTTTGCGCGCCTCGCGGAGCCGGGTCAGGTGCAGGAGGCTGGTGTACGCGCCTGGCAACTCGGCGCAGATCGCCGCGAGCGCGGCCTCGCCGGCGGGCGAGCGCACCAGCGCGGCATGCGCGCGGCCGAGGTGCTCGTGGAGCTCCGGCCGCGCGGGGCGCGCCGCGACCGCCAGCTCACCGTGGCGCGCCGCCGCCGCGGCCTCGCCGCGCTTCATGAGCGCCTGGGTCAGGAACACGTGGGCCTCGACGTTCGCGGGATCGACCGCGAGCGCCGCGCGATACTGATCGATCGACCCGTCGAGCTGACCGGCGCGCGCGAGCGTGCGCGCTGCGAGCAGGATTGTGTCGAGACTCGGGCCGTCCATGGGCGCGCAGTATGAGCGAAGTCGCCGCCGCGCGGATCGCGTCATCCAGCGAATGTGCGCGGCGCGCCGCGGCGCGCCGTGACCGCGGCGCGTCGACGCGGGGCGCCAGGGCAATCATCGGCACGCGCGACGATATTTCGGCGATTCGTGTAGTGTGATCACATGCGGTTCGTCTTGCTCGTATCGCTGGGGTTCGTCGCGGCGTGTGGCTCGTTACCCTCGTTCACCGACGGAGGGATCGATGGACAGAGCGTGAATCCTGACGCCAGCGCGGCCTGCAACCTCGAAGCATGCAGCGCGGTCGCGGACCAGTGCTGTCCCGACGCGTGCAACTCGAGCAACGATCCCGACTGCACCTCGGAGTGCGGCAACGGGATCATCGAGACCGGCGAGACCTGCGATCCGCTCGCGAGCTGTCCGAGCGCGTGCGAGACGATCGGCTGCCAGCTGCGCACGCTCGACAAGCCCGGCACCTGCGGCGCGGCCTGCATCAACGCCGGCGAGGTGACCGCGTGCCTCCTCGCGATCGCCGACGGCTGCTGCCCGGCGGGCTGCAACGGCAACAACGACGCCGACTGCGCCGCGGTCTGCGACAACGGCACGCTCGAGCCCGGCGAACATTGCGATCCGCTCGCGTCGTGCCCGACCGCGTGTCCGCAGCAGGCGTGCAACCTCTACACGCTGTTCGATCCCGGCACCTGCCGCGCGGTGTGCGTCGTGACCGCGACCCAGACCGCGTGCATCAACGGCGACGGCTGCTGCCCGGGCGCGTGCAACGCCAACAACGACTCGGACTGCGCCCCCGCCTGCAACAACAACGTCGTCGAGAGCGGCGAGACCTGCGATCCGCTCGGCTCCTGCCCCACCGCCTGCCCGGCGCTCGGCTGCCAGAAGTACGACCTCGCCAACCCCAGCACCTGCCAGGCCGACTGCGTCGCCGGCGCCGTCGAGACCGCGTGCGTGAACGGCGACAACTGCTGCCCCGAGGGCTGCGACGCCAACAACGACGACGACTGCCAGCCGGGCTGCGGCAACAACGTGATCGAGGCCGGCGAGACCTGCGATCCGCTCGCGTCGTGCCCGACCTCGTGCGAGTCGATCGGCTGCCAGGCCTACGACGTCGCCAACGCCGGCACCTGCCAGGCGGCGTGCGTGCCGGGCGCGGTGCAGACCGCGTGCATCAACAGCGATGGCTGCTGCCCCGCCGGCTGCGACGCGATCAGCGACAGCGATTGCCCGTCGACCTGCGGCAACAACATCGTCGAGCCGGGCGAGACCTGCGATGGCAACTGCCCGCGCTGCGCCGAGACCTCGTCCTGCTACACGCAGAGCGGCGACGCCTCGACCTGCGACGTGAAGTGCCACATCCCGACGACGACCTGCAACATCGACGGCGACAACTGCTGCGCGTTCGACGGCGCCGGGTGCAGCGCCAACGACGACAAGGAGTGCGCGGGCCCGCGCTGGGACTACACGACCGTCACCCAGATCGATCTCGCGCAGGGCTGCCAGACGATCCAGCTCTACGGCATCGCCGCCGGCGGCTCGTACCTGTTCACCACGTGCGTGCCCGGCGGCAGCAACTCGCCGCCCGGCGACCCGCTGGTCTCGAAGATCGTCGACTCGAGCGGCAACATCTATCCGTACAACAACGACGACGCGAACGACCCGACCGCGCTGCCGCTGCTCGCCGGCTGGACGTGCACCAACAGCGCGGGCCAGGTCCGGATGTTCTCCGCGCCGTCGAACCCCGGAGGCTTCATCGTCATCGGCCAGCCGACCCACATCGACGTGACCGTGTGCCCGTTCGGCAGCACGACCGGGCTGGTGCCGTTCACGGTCTGGTTCAACGCGCCGGTGGGACCGCACCTGGGCTGAGCGTGGGATGTACTGGCGGAGCGGCACGACCCGCGCCTGGGTCGAACAGTATCTGGCGATCCTCGTCGCGCGGATCGCGGTCCGGCACCGACGGCTGCAGCGCGACCTGGATCGCATCGCGTCGATCTGGGCGGGGCCGGCCCACCTTCACTACTGCATCGGCGGCAGGGGGCACTGGCAAGTCCCCGCGACGGCCGATGCGGTCGCGGCGGTCGCGCGGCATGCAGGCGATCCAGATGTCGGGGTCCGTCATGCGATCGCCGCGGCGCTGGGGCAGGCCGCGCCGCACGTCGAGGCCGCGATGCCTGCGTTGCGCGTGGGCATCACGGACGCGGACGCACGCGTCCGCATGCTGACGGCGCGAGCGCTCGCGCACGGCCTGGCGAGCCCGCCGCTCCGCGCCGAGCTGCTCGCCGCTTGCGCGGATCCGGTCTGGACCGTGCGCTGGTACGCAGCCGCGGCGCTCGCGCACCTCGGCGATCGCGATCGTGCGATCGAGGTCCTGCTCGCCAGCTTGCCGCGCCCCGGCCTCGCCCTCGACGACTGGCTCGGCGCAGCGCAGCGGGTAGAGCCGAACGCGGCGCTGTCGGAGGCGATCGCCTGGGCCCGCAGCGATCTCGCGACCACCCAGGCCTTGTGGTCGCACGTCACGTAGGCCCTGCCCGCGATCGCCGCCCAGCCGCCATCGGTCTTTTGCGCAACATACATCCGCTACACAAAAGACACGCATCCGGCTGAAAATGCAGGAGATCCGTGCGGAGCGAATCCGGAGCGAATCAACCCCGGAGCGAATCAACCCCGGAGGGGAGCAAATCCGAGACCACCCACGGTCGTCACGCAGGCCTGATGCCCAGCGCGCGCCGCGCGGCGTGCCCGACGAACACGATCCCGACCGCGAGGTTGCGCGGCACGGCGACCAGCGGGTGGTGCCGGCGCGGCGCGGGGAAGCCGTCCGCCAGCGCGGCGGCGAGACGCGCGAGGTAGCGGCCGGTGGCGCCGAGGCGCGCGACGCCATCGACCGGCAGCGCGTCGGGTGCGTGCGCGCCCGCGATCGCGCCGGCGATCGCCGCGACCGTGTCCGTGTCTCCACCGAGGCGGATCGCCGCGTGGATCGCCGCGGCCGGGGTCGCGCGCTGCGCTGCCCACAGCGCGGCCGGCACGGTCTCGATGCAGAACGCGCCGGGCCCGCGCGACCACGTGCGCGCGACCACGTGCGGCGGCGCGCCGACCAGCGGTGCCATCGCGGCGATCGCCGCGCCGAGCTCGTCGGTCCGGCAGGCGGACGCGAGCTGCACCAGCGACATCGGCGCGTGCGCCGCGAGCGCGACGATCCGCGCGGCGTCGAGGGCGCGCGGATCGGTGTGGGTCGGCAAGGTCGCCGCGGCGGCGAGGCGATCGAGGTGTGCGCGATCGCGGGCGACCACCCCGAGGATCGCGGCGCGCATCGCCGGCGCGTTGCCGGCCGAGGCCACGCCCTGGCGCGCCCCGAAGCACAGCTTCACGCACGCGCGCAGCGTGCCCCAGCCGATCGCCGGCGGCAGCGCCAGGAACCAGCGGCGCAGGCCGCGGATCACCGCGTCGCCGAACGCGCCGGGATCGCGGCTCGCCGCGAGCGCGCGCGCGATCACGATCGTCTGATCGGTGTCATCGCTGACCAGGCCGCGCCAGCGCGGCGCGC
>JAIOQA010000450.1 GCA_021413675.1 Deltaproteobacteria bacterium
GCGGGCGCGGGATTCGGCGCGGGCGCGGGCGCGGGATTCGGCGCGGGCCCGTAGGGATCGACCGGCGCGGGCGCCGGCGCGGGTCCAGGCGCGGGCGCGCCGTACGGATCGATCGGCGCCGCGGGCGCGGGCTTGCGCGCGGGCGCCGCCATCGCGGGCGCGAGCGTCGCGCCGATCGTGGCCAGTGCGGCGACCAGAGCGACGGGGCGAGCGCGAACGGTGCGGGCGTGGGACATGGGGAACCGCGGGCGGCACCTCTGGGGTACCACTGCACCGCCGTCGGTTCAACGCGCGACCACCCTCACCCGGTCACGGCCGTCGCCCAGGTCACGCCGGGTGGCGATCACCCGGGCCGTCATCAACTCTCGGACGTCGGGGCCGGCGTCGGGTCGGGCGTCACCTGCTTCCACTGCTCCTGGTAGAAGTAGACGAACATCACCTGCACCATCGACAGGATCGGCACCGCGAGCAGCGCGCCGACCAGCCCGAAGGTCCGCTCGCCCAGGATCAGCGCGAAGACCACCAGCACGGGATGGATCTTGGCCGAGGTGCCGATGATCTTCGGGTTGAGCAGGTTGGCCTCGACGAAGTGGATGCCGACGATCCACGCCAGGATCGCCAGGCCGCGCGGCAGATCGAGGCCGTCGTCGCCCGAGACCAGCGCCGAGAACACGATCGGGATCGACGACAGGATCGATCCGAAGATCGGGATGAGGCTCATCGTCGCAGCCACCACCGACAGGATCAGGCCGTACTTGATCCCGAAGATCGTGATGCCGATGAACGTGAAGCAGCCGTTGATCAGGCAGATGAGCAGCTGCCCGCGGATCACCCCCGACAGGCCGCGGTCGATCCCGCGCAGGATCAGGTCGTAGTCGCCGCGGAAGTCCCGCGGGAACAGGCTGCGAAGAAAGCCGTGCACCTTCTCGAGATCGATCAGCAGGAACGCCCCGATCATGAGGACCAGGAAGAACGTGAACACGCCGGTGATCAGGCCGCCGACCAGCGCCTGGCCGAACTTCACGACCCCGTCGATCTGCGACTTCAGGCCCTCGACCGCGGTCGCCATGAAGCCGCGCAGCTTCTGCTCCACCGTCAGCGGCTCGGGCGCGGTCTCGTTGGGCAGGAGGCGATAGCCGCCGCCAGGCGTGGGCTGGACCTCGACGCCGCCGGGCAAGAGCTGCACCGCGTAGCGGGTGTCCGGCAGCGGCGACAGGATGAACGCGGTGTTCGGCGGCATCGGCACGTCGGCGACCACCGGCGGCTCCTCGACCACGCGCTTGGGCGCGCGCAAGGACGGGAAGCGGTGCTCGATCCACTCGGCGAGCGCCGGCGTGTACTCCTCGTTGATGCGCTTGTAGAGGCCCGGGGCCTCGCGGCCGATGCGCTGGATGTCCTTGGCCATCCGCGGCACGAGCACGAACATGAACCCGACGATCGCGCCGATGAAGACCAGGTAGCAGAGGATGATCGCGAGGCCGCGCGGCATGCGCCGGCTGCCATCCTTGCGCTCGGTCATCCAGCGCACCACTGGCGCCAGGATGTAGGCGATCAGCGCGGCAAAGATGAACGGCAGCAGCACCTCGCGCGCGAGCACGAGGACCAGCAGCACGAACAGCGGCAGGCCCCAGCGGGCCAGGAACCGGCGGATCGGGCCGTGCGCGGCGGGTGGCGCCGCGGACAGCGGCTCGACGGGAGGCGTGGGCATCGTCGGGGGGCGGGCCGCGCGGCGCGGGCCGAGCCCTTCCTACCACGCGGGCCGCGGCGCGGGCGCGCGAACGCAGCTAGTTGCTGCAGGTGATCTGGCCGTAGGCGGCCTGGCACACACCCTGGGGCGTCTCGGCGCACCGGACCTCGCCGTAGCTCGCCGCGCAGCCGTAGCCACAGGCGGTGGTGCCGTACTCCGACACGCATTGCGCCGCCGGGCCGCTCTCGCGGTAGGCGCGGCGCACGTCGGTCGACGGGCTCCAGCACGTGATGTTGCCGTAGCTCGCGGCGCACGCGCCCATGGGCGAGTCGGCGCAGCGGACCTGGCCGTACGAGGCGACGCAGTGATAGCCGCACACCGTGGTGCCGTACTCGCTCTTGCACTCGCGCTGCGGCGCGTAGCTCGGCTGCGGTGGCGGGTAGCCCTGCTGCTGCGGATAGCCCTGGTCGGGATCGTAGCCCTGCTGCGGATAGCCCTGCTGGGGATCGTAGCCCTGCTGCGGATAGCCCTGCTGGTCCGGATCGTAGCCCTGCTGCGGCTGCGCCTGGTTCGGGTCGTAGCCCTGCTGCGGCTGCGCCTGGGTGTAGCCCCCGGGCGGCCCCGAGTAGCTGCCGTTTGGCGGCGGCGAGCTCGCCGGCAGGTAGCAGGCGGCGATCACGAGCGCGCTGGCGAGGGCAAAGGTCCGCATGAGCGCGATTAGACGCCCGCGACGCGCGGGCATTCAACCACCCACACCCATCGAACACCCCGAGGTACCCGCCGCCGAGCGTCTAGCCCTGCGCGTGGCACGCGAACGTCGCGGGATCGATCTGCCCGCTGGCGTCGACGTCGTAGCTGATCGCGAACGTGTGATCCATGGTGCCCGGGTCCCCGCCGGGCGGGAGGTCGTGGGTGAGCGAGGTCGTGCACGTCCAGCGACCGCCGTCGGCGGGCTGGCACGCGGTCGCGACCTTGGCCGGGCGCTCGCCGCCGATCGCCGCGAACTGCGCCTGGACGAGCGCGCCGAGGGTGCCCTGATCGCCGTCGCAGAGCGCGTCGCCGTTGCCGACGGGCGTCGCGGCCGTCGAGCCGGTGAGCTGGCTCCACAGCGCCTCGGACGAGGGCGCAGGTGACGCCGATGGCGACGACGGCGACGATGGCGCCGCGGGCGACGCGCCGCAGGCGACGAGAGCGAACAACGAGGCGAACGCGATCCGGACCGGCGACATGGCTGGCTCCTCCCGAGGGAATGACGAGCCAGATATCACGAACGCCCGCGCCGCCGGCGGCACCCCGCGCGCCAGATCGTCGCGCCGCTAGATGCCGGCGCCCTCGTCGTAGACGTCGCTGCGCACCTGGGCCTGGGTGATCCGGCTGAACGCGGGCACGCTGCGCGTGAGCCACACGTTGCCGCCGATGCTCGAGCCGCGGCCGATCGTGATGCGCCCGAGGATCGTGGCGCCGGCGTAGATCACGACGTCGTCCTCGACCACCGGGTGGCGCGGCTGGCCCTTGATGATCCGGCCCTCGGCGTCGCTGGGGAAGCTGCGCGCGCCGAGCGTGACGCCCTGGTAGATGCGGACCCGCTCGCCGATGCGCGAGGTCTCGCCGACCACCACGCCGGTGCCATGATCGATGAAGAAGCTGCCGCCGATCTCGGCGCCCGGGTGTAGATCGATGCCGGTGTCGGCGTGCGCGATCTCGGCGAGGATGCGCGGCACCAGCGGCACGCCGAGGCGCGCCAGCGGGTGCGCGAGGCGATGGTGGAAGATCGCGGTCACGCCCGGGTAGCAGAGCACCGCCTCGTCGATCGACTGCGCCGCGGGGTCGCCGTTGAAGGCGGCGCGGATGTCGGCGTCGAGCAGCGCGCGCACCTGCGGCAGGCGCGCGGTGAACGCGTCGACGATCTCGCGGGCGCGCGCGCTCGCGGCGCGCTCGCCGTCGCCGGCGAAGGCCAGCGCGCGGCACACCTGCGCGTGGAGCTCGCCCAGCGCCTCGGTCAGCGCGCGCGCGACGAAGCCGTCGACGTCGTCGGGGTCGCTGGCGCGCAGCTCGGCGGGCCCGAAGTGGGCCGGGTACAGGGCCGCGCGCAGCCCGCGCGCGACCTCGGCCAGCGCCGCGCGCGACGGCGCCGCGCCGTTGGGCCGCTGCCGGGCGATGCCGCCGACGTCCGCGCGCAGGGCCGCGACCACGTCGTCGATCGCGGTCGGCGCGAGCGCGGCGAGTCGCGCGACCTCGCTCACGGTTGCACCGTGGCCACGCCCTTGTCGTCGTACAGGCCCTCGAACAGGATCGTGCTCAGGTAGCGCTCGCCCGAGTCGGGCAGCACGACGACGATCGTCTTGCCGCGGTACTCGGGGCGGCGCGCCAGCCGGGCCGCGACCGCGACCGCGGCGCCGCACGAGATGCCCGCGAGGATGCCCTCCTCGCGCGCCAGCCGCCGGGCGTAGGTCACGGCGTCCTCGTTCGTGACCTGCTCGATCTCGTCGACGAGGCTGAGATCGAGGACGTCGGGCACGAAGCCGGCGCCGATGCCCTGGATCTTGTGGGGCGCGGGCGCGAGCGGCTGGCCGGCGCGCTTCTGGGTGAGCACCGGGCTCGCCGCGGGCTCGACCGCGACCGACGTGATCGCCTTGCCCTGGGTGCGCTTGATGTAGCGCGACACGCCGGTGATCGTGCCGCCAGTGCCGACGCCCGACACCAGGACATCGATCGCGCCGGCGGTGTCCTCCCAGATCTCGGGGCCGGTGGTCTTCTCGTGGATCGCCGCGTTCGCCGGGTTCTTGAACTGCTGCAAGAGCACGCGGCGCTCGGGATCGGCGGCGACCAGCTCCTCGGCCTTGGCGATCGCGCCGCCCATGCCGCGCGGGCCCTCGGTCAGGACGAGGTTGGCGCCGTACGCGACCAGCAGCTTGCGGCGCTCGATGCTCATCGTCTCCGGCATCGTCAGCGTGAGCCGGTAGCCGCGGGCCGCCGCGACGAACGCCAGCGCGATGCCGGTGTTGCCGCTGGTCGGCTCGACGATCTCCTTGCCGGGGGTGAGCACGCCGCGCGCCTCGGCGTCCCAGACCATCGCCGCGCCCAGCCGGCACTTCACCGAGTACGCCGGGTTGCGGCCCTCGATCTTCGCGAGGACGGTCGCGTCGGCGCCGTCGAGGATGCGGTGGAGCCGGACGAGCGGGGTCCGGCCGATCGAGTCGGCGTTGTTGTCGAACCAGCGGGGCGTGGACATCGAGGGGCTCCAGGCATCAGCGGATAGACTTCCGCTATGACGGACAACCTACCGGAGCCCGCGCCGTCTGCCAAGTCGCTACTTCCGGATCGTGAATGCCTGGCTGATGTTCATGGCGCGGTGCGCGAAGGCGCCCGTGCGGCGGAGCTGGCCCGCGGGCAGGCCGCCGGTCGCGCGGATCGCGGTGACGCTGAGGAAGTAGGTCGTGTCGGCGTCGAACAGCGAGGCCGGCACCGCGACCGAGGTCGAGGCGGTGGCGATGGTCGCGAGCCGCGCGTTGACCGGCGTCCCGTTGACGAGCGAAAGCCGGCGGAGGGCGACCTCGTACTGGCTCGCGTCGGCGCTCGCCGACCACGCGATCAGGACCGGCCCGCCGTCGAGCGCGACGTCGATGTGGTCCGCGAAGCCGGACTGGACATCGACGCCCGCGACCGTCACCTGGCGCGGCGGCGGCAGGGTCGCGGCGATCTGGGTGCGATCCGCGCGCGGTGCGTCGACCGAGCTGCGCGCCCCGACGCGCATCGGCCCGAGATCGGGGAGGTTGATCTGGCGGGAGAACGTGAGGTCACAGCGCACCATCTCCGGCCAGCTCGCCGGCGTCGGGTGGGGGTAGCGCAGGGTCGACACGGCGACGGTCGGGTCGACCATCGGCGGATCCGCGGCCAGGGTCCACAGCCCGAAGCCGTGCACGACACCGTACGCGGCGCCCGGCTCGCTGTACCCGGTGCACGCGATCGTCGGCTGGGACTCCGCGGGGATCGCGGACGCCACCCAGGCCCCGACGTCGACGCGCAGCTGCAGCGCGTGATCGGCAGGGGTCGGGCTGAACGCGCCGGTCGCGGTCGCCGCGCCACCATCCGCCATCGTGAGGTCCGTGGTGGTGTAGACGTCGATCGGCGTGACGAGCTGCGCGGCCTCGGCGGCGTCGGTCGTGATCGCCTCGCCGCGGGTGTGCGCGACCCAGAGATCGTCGCCGGTGGCGCCATCGACGCGGCGCGCCGGCGCGCCGCCGGGATCCGGCACGGTGCCGGTGAGCCAGTCGACC
>JAIOQA010000006.1 GCA_021413675.1 Deltaproteobacteria bacterium
CGGCCAGCGCCGCCGCGGGTGCGGCGAGCGCATCGCGGCCAGCAGCGCGGGCATCGAGGGCCAGCGCGCGGTCGCGACCGGCGCGAGGCCGCGGCGCAGCACCGGGATCAACCACGCCGGCATGCGCGGGTGTCCGGTCGGCGGACCGGCCGCCGTGCTCTTCGCGAGCGCGGCGAGGCTGTCGCCCTTGTACGGCCGCTCGCCGGCGAGGCCCTCCCAGAGCGACACGCAGAACGCGAACTGATCGGTGCGCGGATCCGGCGGACCGCCGGCGAACTGCTCGGGCGCCATGTACGCCGGCGTGCCGATCAGCGCGCCGGTCGCGGTCAGCGTGCTCGACCACGAGCCATCGCCCTGCGTGATCGCCGGTCCGAGCGTGTCCTCGAGGCCCGAGACCGCGGTGGCGCGCGGCGGCCCGGCGTCGCGCGCGACATCGGTGGTCGAGCGCGCCAGGCCGAAGTCGGTGACCACGACGCGGCCGTCGCGCCCGAGCAGCACGTTGTGCGGCTTGAAGTCGCGATGGACCATGCCCGCGGCGTGGGCGCACGCCAGGCCGAGGCCGGCCTCGCGGAACACGTGGAGCACCTCGTCGGCCGGGCGCGGCTTGCGCAGCCAGACCTCGAGCGACTCGCCGTCGATCAGCTCCATCGCGACGAAGTCGCGGCTGCCCTGGCTGCCGACCTCGTGCACGGTGATCACGTTGCGATGCGACAGCCGCGCCATCGCCCGGGCCTCGCGCAAGAGGCGCGCGCGCGCGTCGGCGCCGCCCTCGCTGCGCAGCAGCTTGACCGCGACCCGCCGGTCGAGGTCCGGGTCGTGCGCGGCCCACACCACGCCCATGCCGCCCTGCCCGAGCACGCGCTCGAGCCGGTAGCGTCCGAGCGTGCTCCCGGGGATCAGCGCCGCCGCGTCCGGGCGCGCGATCGCGCCGTCGGTCTGCGTGTGCGCGAGCGGGTCGCCGGGATCCACGGCGCCGAGCATAGCGCGATCGGTCGCACCCGACCCGTCGCCATCCCGGCAACGGTCCGCCCGGCGCGATATGATCGACGGATGTTCAAGGCGCTGGCGTCACATCTGATCCCGGGGTTGCTCGCGCTCGCCGCGTGCGGCTCGTCGTCAGGACCTCACCCGACCGGCCCGGTGGTCGAGAACACCGCGACCGATCATGGGGAGGTCGCGGCGCGCGCGGTCGTGATCAAGCACGGGCCGATGACCTACGTCATGGACACCCCGCGCAACCAGCTCGAGAAGGCCCGCACCGCGCTCGATCAGTCAGGCCTGGTCGCCGAGCTGACCGCCGAGGGCATCGCGATCACGTTCGAGGCCGATCCCGCGCTCGGCGACACCGTGATCGTCCAGGCCGGCGCCGACGAGCTCGGCCGGGCCGAGCTCCACGACCTCGACGGCAAGGAGATCCCCGACGCGCTGCGCGAGGCGATCCACGCGCGGTTTCCCGCCGCCCACTAGCGCTACTTCGCGAGCGGCGCGCCCTCGGGATCGAACATCGCCGGCGCACCGAGCCCGAGCGCGTCGAGATCCGCGCGGATGACCTTCAGATCGCCGACCACCGCGAAGACCAGATCGCGGCCGGGCACCAGCGCGTGCGCCGCCGCCTTCACGTCCCTGGCGGTCACCTTGCGAACGCCCGCGGCGTAGCGCGCGTACCAGTCGAGCGGCAGGCCGTGCAGCACCAGCTCGGCGAGCGTCCCGGCGGTCGCGGCGTTGGTCGCGAAGTGCTTCGGCAGCGAGCGGATGAGGTTCTGCTTCACCTTGTCGAGCTCGGCCGCGGGGACGTCGGTCGTCGTCAGATCGTCGACCATCTTGATCGTCTCGCGGAGCCCTTGCCCGGTCGCCGGGGTCGCCAGCGCCGCGTCGATCACGAGCGGCCCGCGCGCGACCCGCCAGTCCTGGTTCGCGTACGTGTGATAGACGATGCCCAGCTGCTCGCGCAGGCGCTGGGTGAGCCGGCTGGTGAAGCCTCCGCCGAGCGTCGTGCGATAGACCTCGAACGCGAAGAAGCGCCGATCCATGCGATCCGGCCCGACCAGGCCGATGCGCACGTCGGACTGCGTCGCGCCGGGTCGATCGACCAGCAAGAGCCGGCTCGCCGGCGTCACCGCCGCGACCGCGATCTTCGCCGGCGCCACCGCGCCTCGGGGCTTCCACGCGCCGAGGCCGCGATCGAGCGCCGCGCGCAGCGCCTTCGGGTCGACGTCGCCGACGACGATCAGCGTCATCACCGCCGGGTTCCAGTGCGCCGCATAGAACCCGCGGGCGTCCGCGGTCGTCACCGATGCGAACTCCGCGGGGGTGCCGTCCGCGGGATGACCGTAGGGCGTGGTGCCGCCGTAGATCGCCGCCTCGAGCACCAGCGCGGCCACCTCGCGCGGACGATCGCGGCGCAGCGCCAGCGAGGTCAGCCAGTCGCTCTTCACGCGCCCGGCCTCGGACTCGTCGAAGCTGGGCTGCGTGACCACCGCGGTCACCAGCGCCAGGGTCGGCGCGAGGGTCTTGGCGAGGGTGCGAACCGAGACGTACGAGGCGTCGGCGTCGGTGCCGATCGCGATGTCCGCGCCCAGGCGATCGGTCTCGTCCGCGATCGCGATCGCCGACCGCCCACCGGCGCCCTCGTCGAGCAGATCGGCGGTGTACGCGGCGAGCCCGCCCTTGCCGGCGGGGTCCGCCGCCGCGCCCGCGCCTGGCGCGACCAGCACCATCGACGCGATCGGCAGCGCGTGGTTCTCGACGACGATCAGCTGCATGCCGTTGGCGAGGCGCTGGCGCTTGCCCACCGGCGGCCGGAACGCCTTCTCGGCGGTCGGCACCGGCGGCGTGGTCCAATCGGCGATCGCCGAGCCCGCGAAGCCGGCGGGCGGCGGCGGGCGCACCGCGCCGGCGGTTGGCTGAGCGATCGCGGGCGCGGCGATCAGGAGACTGGCGAACACCACGGTCGCGCGCATCACGGCTTCTCCTGGGGCTTCACGCCCGGCTTGATCGTCAACACGACCCGCGCGGTCGGCTGGAGGTACGTCGCGGTCGCGGCCTGGACGGCGGCAGCGGTCACCGCGCGCCGGCGCGCGAGGTCCTTCGCCAGGTAGTCGGGGTCGTGCCCCTGCACCGCGTACGCGGCGAGCGTGATCGCGCGCTGCAGGATCGACTCGATGCGGCCGAGAAACGCCGCCTCGCTCGCGTTCTGGGCGCGCTCGAGCTCCCCGGCCTCGGGCGGCGCCGCCGCGAGCCGCGCGACCTCTTCGCTGATCTCCTTCACCAGGCGCCGCGGATCCACGCCCGGCTTGGCGGTCGCGACGATCTGGAACGTCCCTCCGAGCGCTTCCCCGGACGACCACACCGACACGTCCTGCGCGATCTTCTCGTCGTAGACCAGGCGCTTGTAGAGCCGGCTGGACTTGCCGTTGCCGAGGACCGCCGCCGCGGCGTCGAGCGCGGGCTCGTCGGCGGCGTAGGCCGCCGGCCCACGCCACGCCAGGTACACGCGCGGCACCTGCACCGCATCGGTGGTGGTCACGGCGATCTCCTTGGTGATCGGCGGCGGCGCCGCGTAGGTCGGGCGCGCCGGTGTCGGCGCCTTCGGGATCCACGCGTAGTACTTCTCGACCAGGCGCTTCACGTCCGCGAGCGTGACGTCGCCCGCGACCACCATCGTCGCGTTGTTGGGCACGTAGTACGTGTGGAAGAACTGCGCGACGTCGGCGACCTGCGCCGCCCGGAGGTCCGCGGGGTAGCCGATCGTCGACCAGTGATAGCCATGCGCCTTGGGCCACAGGCACTCGGCGAGGATCAACTCCGCCATGCCGTAGGGCTGGTTCTCGTTGCCCTGCCGGCGCTCGTTCAGGACCACCTCGCGCTGGTTGTCGAGCTTGGCCTGGTCGAAGGTGTCGAGCAGCCCCGCGAGGCGATCGGCGTCGATCCACAGCATCGTCTCGAGGAAGTTCGAGCCCGCGGCGTTCTGGTAGACGGTCATGTCGCTCGACGTGAACGCGTTCGACCAGCCCCCCGCCGCCTCGAGCAGCTTGTCCATCAGGCCATCGGGCAGGTGGGCCGAGCCCTTGAACATGAGGTGCTCGAACAGGTGCGCGAACCCGGTCCGGTGCGCGACCTCGTCCTTCGAGCCCACGTCGAACCAGAGGACCTCGTACGCGACCGGCGCCGCGTGGTCCTCGATGACGTAGACCTTGAGCCCGTTCGCCAGCTCGAACGACTGGTAGGCGATGCGCGGCTCGCCGGCGTGCGCCGTCGCGGCGCCGAGGCTGATGCCGCCGGCCACGAGCAAGGGGAGGAGTTTCATGCGCGCACACTAGCGCACGTGGATCACCCGCACTACGCGACATGGGGGATGTCGCGGAGGCCGGTCACGGACCGCGCGACGCGAGCCACGCCTCGACGGCGGCGAGCTGCGCCGCCGTCGGCGCCCCGGCGGTCGTGTACTCGTCCCGCGCCAGCGCCGCGAGCGCGCGCGCCTGGGCCTGATCCGTTGACCAGCGCGCGCGGGCCAGCGCGAAGCGCGCGCGGGCCCGAACACCCGCCGGCAAGTTGCGTTCGGTCGCGATCGCGATCGCGCGCGTGGCGGCCTCCGCGGCCTCGGCCGGGTGGGCGCGGAGCAGCGCGGTCTCCGCCAGGCCGGTGAGCACCGGGACCAGGTCGGGGTGATGGCTGCTGTCGGCCCGATCGAAGATCCCCACGATCACGCGGAAGCGCCCGAGCGCGCCGTCGAGATCGCCGGCCGCGCCCTCGATCTGCGCGAGCACGCGCAGCGAGTCGGTGGTGCGCAGCGCGCCCTTGCCCCAGCGCTTCTCGGCCAGCGCCAGCGAACGCTCGACGTGACGGCGCGCGCCGACGAGATCGCCCTCGGCCATGAGCGCCTTGGCGAGGTTGTTGAGCGGGTAGCGCAGGTTGGGATCATCGGGGCCCTGCGCCGCTTCCCACGCCAGCAGCGCCGCCTCGGACTGCGCGCGGGCGTCGGCGATGCGGCCCATCGCGAACAGCGCCTCGGCGAGGTTACTGCGCGTCAGCGCGACGTCGAAGCTGTTCGGTCCCAGCGCCCGCGTGTAGACGTCGAGCGCGCGCTCGTGCAGCCGCACGGACTCGGCGTACTCCCCGAGCGCGCTGTGGGCGTTGGCGAGGTTGTCGGCCGACATCGCGGTGTCGGGGTGATCCGGGCCCAGCACGCGCTCGCGGATCGCGAGGCCGCGCCCGACGTAGGCCTTGGCCGCGACGAAGTCGCCGATGTCCTGGTAGACGTTGCCGAGGTTGTTCACCGCGGTGGCGACCTGCGCGTTGTCCGGACCGCGCTCCGCCTCCCACAGCGCGATCGAACGCTCGAGCTGCGCCCGCGCCTCGGTCGGCTCGCCGATCTCGGTGTACATGAGGCCGAGGCTGTTCGCGGCGCGCGCCGCGAGCGCGCGATCGTCGCCGGCCCGCCGCAGCGCGACCTCGAGCCGGTGCCGCAGCGACGCCGCGTCCTGCTTGCGCCCGAGCCGGTACCCGACGGTGAAGACCAGATCCGAGGTCAACTTGGCCGCGAGGTGATCGTCGTGGGCCGCCGCGGCCGCGAGCAGCGCCTGCTCGATCGTCGCCTCGGCCGCGGCCGCGTCGCCGTTGCGCTCCTCGAGGCTGGCGCGCTGGATCAAGGCCTCCGCGGTGAGCTGCGGGTATTGCAGCGCGATCGCCGCCGCCGCGGTCGCCTCGACGATCGCGAGCCCCTCGGGGAACTTGCCGACGTCGTCGAGCGCGCTGGCGCGCGCAAGCAACGCGCGGACCTGCTTGATCGCGGCGCGGTTCCGCGGATCCGCGGGCAGCGGGATCGCGATCTGCAGCGCGGCGGTGTCGGCGCACGCCGCCACCGGGGGCAGCGCGAGGGTCGCGTCGACCGCGTGATCGAGGACGTCGACGTCGGGGCGCACCGTCATGACGTCGACCAGCGCGCCGAGCGCGACCCGCTCGCGATCGAGGCACTGCATGCGCAGCTCGAGCATCGCCTCCGACTGCTCGCCGCGCACGCGGGTCGCGACGCACGCCTCGGTACGCGCGTCGGCCCAGGTCGCGGCGAACGCGTCGAGCCGCGCGGTGACGCGCGCCGCGGTGTCGGCGGCGTAGCCGCGACCGGTGGCGACGAAGGTGTCGCGCAGCACGCGGGCGCGCGCCGGGTCCCAGGTCCCCGCGAGGCGCTCGAGCCCGCCCCGACAGAACGTGTCGGGCTCGCCTCCGCCGCGAGCGAGCGCGACGATCGCGAGGCCGCCCGCCGCGGTCGCCGCCAGGCCGCCGGCGAACCAGCGCCGCCGACGCCGCGCGACCGCGGGATCGCTTGCGAGCGCCGCGAGCAACGCGGCCATCGACGGCCAGCGCGCGTCGGGCGCGCGCGCCAGGCCGCGGCGCAGC
>JAIOQA010000036.1 GCA_021413675.1 Deltaproteobacteria bacterium
CACCGGCGCGGTCGGCGCGGTGATCGGCTCGGGGCTCGGATCGTGCGGCACCTCGATCGGCGGCGGCTCGGCCGGCGGGCGCGGCGGGCGGCTCGGGCCCTGCGCCCGCGGTCGCTCGGGCACGGTCGCGGCGCGCTGCGCCCCGGCTCGCACGTCGAGCTCGGAGCCCGGGCGCTCGATCGGCCCGCGCGACAGCGGCGACAGCGACGGCACCTTCGCCGGCAGCGGGGTCTTCAGCGACGGCATCGGCGCCGGCGTGGTGCGCGCCGGGCTCGGCAGCGGCGTCGTCAGCGGGCTCGGGACCGCCTTCGCAGCCGCCGGCGGCTTGCCCAGGCTCGGCAGCGGCTTGCGCGAGGTCGAGCCCGCCGGCGTCGCGGCCTTGGGCTCGCCGCCGAACAGCTTGGGCGCCGCGGCCAGCCGCGCCTCGCGCTCGCGCTCCAGCTCGAGCACCGCGGCCAGCGGGTTGGTCTCGATGCGCGTCGACTCGCCGCCGCCCTCGTCATCGTCGGCCGCGTCGTCGGACGCTGGCTCGTCGCGGGTCGTGCGCAGCCGCTCGGGATCGGTCGCCGCCTCGAGGCCGATCTCGCTGACCATGCTGACCGCGCTCAGCATCTCGACGTCGCCGGTGTCGAGCCCGACCGCCTCGTCGTCGGGCATCTGCGCGGCCACGCCGCTGTCCGCGTCGCCGTCCCAGGTCAAGAGCGCCTCGGCCTGCTCGCGGCCCTCGATGAGCTCGCGCATGCGGTCCGCGTGCTCCTCGAGCTCCTCCTGGTAGTACTGATCGAAGAACCGCGAGACGTCGCCCGCTCCGGCGTGCTTGCCGCGCTGGTGCAGGTAGCCGACCAGCGCCTCGCCGAAGGCCTCCGCGGTCGGGTAGCGCGCCTCGCGGTCGTGCTGCAGCGCGCGCATGATCACCGGGTCGAGCCCCGGATCGAGCTCGTGGTTCACCGATGACGGCAGCGGGACCTTGCAGTCGAGGATCGCCTGGTACGTGTCGTACGTCGACGTGCGCTTGAACAGCCGCCGCCCGGTGACCAGCTCGTGGAGGATCACGCCGAGCGCGAACACGTCGGTGCGGCGATCGACCTCCTTCGCCAGGCACTGCTCCGGCGACATGTACGCGAACTTGCCCTTGATCGTGCCGCTCTTGGTGTGGGTCTCGCGCAGCTCGGCCTTGGCGATGCCGAAGTCGACGATCTTCACGACGCCCTCGAACGTCACGACCAGGTTCTGCGGCGAGATGTCCCGATGCACGATGTTCATCGGCTGGCCCGCGCGGGTCCGCTCGTGCGCGTAGTGCAGCCCGGCGCACGCCTGCGCCGCCATGCCCAGCACCAGCTGCACCGGGATGCGGCCGCCCGACACCCGGTCGACCGCCTTGCGCGCGATCATCGCCAGCGACATGCCGGCGAGGAACTCCATCGCCATGAAGTAGCGGCCGTCTTGCTCGCCGAGCTCGAGCGTCTGGACGATGTTCGAGTGATCGAGCGTGGCCCCCAGCCGGGCCTCGTCGAGGAACATCTTCACGAAGTCCTGATCGTCGGCGAGGTGATCGTGGAGGCACTTGACCACCACGTACTTCTCGAAGCCGCTCGTACCCTCGATGCGCGCGAGATAGATCTCCGCGGTGCCACCAAGCGCCAGCAGGGCCAGCAGCTGGTACTTGCCCAGGTGCTGCCCTACCAGCGAGCCAGCGCCGGCGGGAACTGCGCCCATCGGTGTAATCTTACAGCGAACCGGGGTGTCGCGCCGCCCCGCCGGTCACCTTCTGTCGCGTCCTCACAGCTCCATGATCTCTTTTTCTTTGGCGCCCGCGACCTCGTCGACCGACGCGACGTACTTGTCGGTGAGGTCCTGGATCTTCTTCTCGCCGGTGGTGCGGTCGTCCTCGGTGATGTCGCCGTCCTTCTCGGCGTCCTTCACGAGGTCCATGGCGTCGCGGCGGGCGGCGCGCACGGCGACGCGGGCCTCCTCGGTGTTCTTCTTGACGACCTTGACCAGGTCCTTGCGGCGCTCCTGCGTGAGCGCCGGGATCGGCAGGCGGACGAGGTCCGAGTCGGCGACCGGGTTCAAGCCCAGGTCGGAGGCGCGGATGGCCTTGTCGATGATGGGGATCATCGACTTCTCCCACGGCTTGATCGTGATGAGCCGAGCGTCGACGACCTGCACGGTCGCGACCTGGTTCACCGGCGTCGGCGTGCCGTAGTAGTCGACCTTCACGCCGTCGAGCATCGACGTCGTCGCGCGACCGGTGCGGATCTTCGCGAGGTCGCGCTTGAACGAGTCGAGCGCCTTCTTCATGCCGTCTTCGGCATCTTTGGTGATGTCGTTGATCATGGTCGGTCTCCGCTGGGTTCGGCGTCGCAGCGATCGGGTCGGGGCCCGATCGCGACTTCAGGCAAAGCGGGTCTGCTCGTCGTCCCGGACGATGCGCGTGCCGACAGCCTCGCCGCGCACGACGCGGTCGATGTTGCCACGCTTGGTCATGTCGAACACGAGGATGGGCAGCTCGTTGTCGCGGCACAGCGCGAAGGCGGTGGCGTCCATCACCTTCAGGTCCTGCTTGAGCGCGTCGGTGAAGGTGACCTGCTCGTAGCGGCGGGCGTCGGCGTGCTTGCGCGGATCCTTGTCGTAGACGCCATCGACCTTGGTCGCCTTCATCAGGATCTCGGCGCCGATCTCCATCGCGCGCAGCGCGGCGGCGGTGTCGGTGGTGAAGAACGGGTTGCCGGTGCCGGCCGCGAAGATCACGACCCGGCCCTTCTCGAGGTGGCGGATCGCGCGGCGCCGGATGTATGGCTCGGCGAGCTGCGACATCTCGATCGCCGACTGCACGCGGGTCGGCTGGCCGAGCTTCTCGATCGCGCCCTGGAGCGAGACCGCGTTCATGACGGTGGCGAGCATGCCGACGTAATCGGCGGACGCGCGGTCCATGCCCTTCGCGCTCTCGCTGACGCCACGGAAGATGTTGCCGCCGCCGACGACGACCGCGACCTCGATGCCGAGCTTGGCGACGTCGACGACCTCGCTGGCCACCAGCTCCAGCACCGACGTGCTGATGCCGTAGCTCGTGTCGCCCATGAGGGCTTCACCGCTGATCTTGAGGAGGAGACGTTTGTATGCGGCGGCCATGCGGTTCGGACAGTAGCGCTCCGCCGCCGAAAATGAAAACCCCCGCGCCAGCGGGCCGCGGGGTCAGCATCAGGCCGAGCGCTGCGCTCGGCCCCGCGCGTCAGGCGACGCCAGCGGCGGCGGCGACTTCGGCGGCGAAGTCGCCCTTCTTCTTGTCGAGACCCTCGCCCAGCTCGAAGCGGACGAAGCGGCGGATCTTGATGTTCTCGCCGATCTTCGCGATGAGCTCCTGCTGGATCTGCTCGATCGTCTTGTCGGGGTTCTTCACGAAGGTCTGGTCGAGGAGACAGATCTCCTTCATCCACTTCGAGATCTGGCCCTCGACCATCTTGGTGACGACCGGCTCGGGCTTGCCGCTCTCCTTGGCCTTGGCCAGGAGCACGTCGCGCTCGCGGGCGATCACGTCGTGGGTGACCTCGTCCTTGTGGACGAACTGCGGCGCCATCGCGGCGATCTGCAGCGCGACGTCCTTGGTGAACGAGACGAAGTCCTCGTTGCGCGCGACGAAGTCGGTCTCGCAGTTGATCTCGACGAGGACGCCGATGCGCCCGCCGCCGTGGATGTACGAGACGACCGCGCCCTCGGTGGCCTCGCGGCCGGCCTTCTTGGCCGCCTTGGCCAGGCCCTTCTTGCGCAGGTAGTCGATCGCCTTCTCGGTGTCGGCGTCGCTCTCGACAAGCGCCTTCTTGCAGTCCGACATGCCGGCGCCAGTGCGCTCGCGCAGGTCCTTGATCATCGCGGGGGTTACATCAGCCATGGGAGCTCTCCAAAATCCTGGGGGCTGGGAATCGATCGGTGCCGCGCTCAGCGCGGGGTCGCGGTCTCGGGCGAGGCCGAGGCCTCGGGGTCGAAGTGGCTGCCACCCGACGACATCTCGACGCGGGGGCCATCGCCGCCCGACGAGACGTGGATGACGCGCTCGCTGTCGTCCTCGCGGACGTTGCGGGTGTGCGCGCGCTCGCGGTAGAGCTTCGAGCCGATGACGGCGGCGTCGGCGATGCGGCCGGCGAACAGCTTGATCGCGCGGATCGCGTCGTCGTTGCCCGGGATGATGTGATCGATCCGGTCCGGATCGCAGTTGGTGTCGACGATCGCGACCACCGGGATCTCGAGCTTGCGAGCCTCGTCGACCGCGATGTGCTCCTTGTGCGGATCGATGACGAACAGCATGCCCGGCAGCTTGGACATGCCCTTGATGCCGCCCAGCGACTTCAGGAGCTTGTCGCGGTCGCGGCGGATCATCGTCTGCTCGCGCTTGGTCAGCGCGAAGAGGGTGCCGTCCTCCTCCATCTTCTCCATGCCGCGGAGGCGATCGAGCGAGCCCTTCACGGTCTTGAAGTTGGTGAGGGTGCCGCCCAGCCAGCGCTGGGTGACGTACAGCTGACCCGAGCGGTTGGCCTCCTCGACGATGACGTCCTGGGCCTGCTTCTTGGTGCCGACGAACAGCACCAGCTCACCGCGGGCGGTGCAGTCGATGATCGCCTGGAAGGCCGCACGGAACAGCTTCACCGTGTGCTGCAGGTCGATGATGTGGATGCCGTTGCGCGCGCCGAAGATGAACTGCTTCATCTTGGGGTTCCAGCGACCGGTGTTGTGACCGAAGTGGACGCCGGCCTCGAGGAGCTGGCGCATGCTGATCGGGTTCGCGGCGGTCGCTTCCTGCATCGTTTCCATGGAGATCTCGCTTTCAACCGTTGGTTCGTCGGGCGCTGTTCATCGGCGGGTGGAAACCCTGTCGGGCCACGGCCACCTGCCTCGCAACGCCGTGAGATTTGGGAGCGGGCGATCTACCACGGTCGGAAGCGGAACGGCAAGCCACCGCGTCATTGTATTGCGCATTACAACAACTTCGGTTGATACCTGAGTGCATCCCCGAGGGTCCCCCTCCGACCTCCTGCGTTTTCGCCTCCACGGCCGTACTTCATTCACCAATATGCCAACGGTCCTGCTGGTTCATTCGAGTGTCGAGGTGCGGTGTGGCTGGGTCGAGGTGCTGCGGGGGCTCGGAGTGCACTTCCGGACGGTCTCGAACCTCGCGGCGGCTGCGTCGGTGATGGCGCGCGAGCCGATCGCGGCGATCGTCGCCGACCTGGACGGCGGCGAGAGCGTCGCCGAGCTGCAGTGGGCGACGCTCAGCGTCTGCCAGCCGCCGCTGGTCCTGGTCAGCTCGACCGAGGTGCCGTCGATGGCGTCGCGGTCGTCGGGCGTGGCCGTGGTGCCGCCCAACTGGCCGGGCGCGCTGCGCTGCGCGCTGCGCACGCTGCTGGCGACCCGGTCGAACCGCGCCAGCCTGCCGCTGCGGACCCCGCCCGCGGGTGTCGGCATCAAGTGGTCGCAGACCCTGGGCGGCGATCCGCTCGAGGCCGCCGACGACACCTGGACCGGCGATCACGCGCTGGCCTGACGCTGACCTGCTGCGGCATGCGCATGCCGTGCACGCCTCGCACGGGGCCCACGCACGCACTGCGCACCGGCGCCAGACATCACGGGGGGTGGCGCTGGCGCGGCCCGTGCTTGATAGTCGAAGCATGGGTGGGACTCCGTTTCCGAGCGAGGCGCTGCGCGAGCTCCTGCATCAGCACGACGAGCTGCGGCGGATGGTCGACGCCTGCCTGTCGCTGGTCGACCGGCTCGAGGCCGGTGCGTCGGTGGCGGGCGATCTGGCCCAGGAGATCGCGCGCCTGCGCATCGCCTTCGAGGCGCACAACCGGCACGAGGAGGCGCTGCTGCGCCCGGTGCTGATCGCCGCCGACGCGTTCGGCGAGGTGCGCGTCGACCAGATGATCGAGGAGCACGTGCGCGAGCACCGCGCGGTGCGCCAGACGCTGGCCTCGATCGAGGTCGACGGCCTGGTCGAGATCCTCGCGACCCTGCGCTCGCACCTCGACGACGAGGAGCGCTGGTTCCTGTCGCCGCGCATCGTCCGCGACGATCTCGTGTCGGTCGAGGGCGGCGAGTGAAGCTGGCGCGCGGGGTGATCGCGCTCGCGCTGGCCGCGGGCGCCTGCAGATCCGAGCCGGCGCGGCGCGCGGCCACGCCCGCACCCGCCGCGCCGATGGCGATGGCGGCGGCGCCCATGCTCGAGGAGGACAAGGAGGAGGACGAGGGGTTCACCAAGGGCACGATCGAGGGCCGCGCCGAGTGCAACGCGGCGATCAGCGCGGTCGCGAGCCCGGTCCGCACGATGGAGATCGCGATGGAGGGCCAGGCCTCGCGCGGCCGCGCGCTCGAGCGCTGGCGGGCCGTGCCCGAGCCGTGCCGCGACGCCCGCTGGTACATGCTGGCCGCGCGCATCCAGCGCTACGCGCCGGTCGCGCTCGAGCTGGGTGACGTGCACCTCGCCGATCCCGCGGCGTCGCTGTCCGCGGCGATCGGGGCCAGCGACGATCGCGAGGTGCTGGCGTTCCTCGCGTTCGTCGCTGCCGCCGGGGGCGCGCCAGCGCTGCCCGCGGATGCGTGTGCGCGCGCGCAGGGCGCACCGACCCTGGGGCACGCGTTCGGCAGCATGGATCAGTGGGGCGACGACCTGGCCTACGTCTGCGGCCACACCGCGCTGGCCGGCGGCGATGCCGCCACCGCCGCGGCGAAGTTCGCGGCGATCCGCAACAAGCGGCGCTACCCCGACCTCGAGCTGCGCATGGCGCAGGCCGCGCAGGCCCAGGGCGACGCGAAGACCGCGCAGGCGCTGGCGGCCCAGGCGGCGAGCCTCGAGGAGGTCCGGGCGCGGAGCTTCGGCGCGACCGAGCAGGAGCGGGCCGCGATCATCCTGGCGGCGCAGCAGCTCATGAAGTGAGCGCGTTCAGTCCGCGCGCGTCAGCTGGCGATACCAGTCGACGAACAGCGGGCTGACGATCCCGGCGACCAGGCCCACCGCGCCGCTGGGCAACAGCATCCCGGCGTAGCCCGCGCGGAAGTCGCGCGCGAACGGCGAGGTCGGCGCCGCCTCCACGACCGCGATCGCCGGCGCGACCTCACCGCGCAGCATCTCGGCCGGCGGGATCGCCAGCAGCTGCTGCACGACCGGTTCGGGGTTCGTGAAGATCGTGCGCGCGCCGACCACGAACGTCGCGGTGTCGCCATCGACGCGCACGCCGACGCCCGCCTCGGTGAACAGCGCGCTCAGCACGATGAAGCCCTCCGCGTCGGGCGGCGCTGGCGGCCCCTGCGAGGGATCGCCCGCGAACGCCGTGCCCCGCCCCCACACCGCCGCCGACCAGGTCTGCCCCGCCATCGTGGTCCCGAGCGGCGTGGCGTCGAGGGTCGCGCCCGTCGGGAACGCCTGGAGGCTGCCGGTGCGGAGCTCCTTGCCCACGGTCCACAGGTCGATCGACGCCGCGGTCCACGGGTTCTGGATCTGGCAGAGCCCGGGCTGGCTCGACCGCACCAGCGCGGGCGGCACGAACTGCGCGCAGTTGTCGACCAGCCACCGGGCATGCGCCTCGCTGTCGAACGCGATGCGCGTGTCCGAGGGCGCACCGCTGTCGTCGATGAGGATCGTGAGCGGTCCACGGATCGCGCGGGCGAGGTCGGCGAGCGGATGGTCGACGGCGCCGGACTTCGCGACGAAGTAGTCGGCGATCGGCGCGAGGTTCATGACCGCGAACCCGGATGCATGCGCGGGGTCGAGGCGCGGCGCGTGCGGCGCACCGAGGTAGCGGGTCACCGACGATGGCACGCCGGTGACCACGCCGCGCAGCACGAGCTCGCCGCGATCGAGCTGGCCGACGATCGCGACCGAGCCGGTGGCCCGACGGGCGTAGATCTCGAGGTCGCCGCGCGCCCCGACGGTCGCGACGGCGGGCGGCGCGACCCCATGGCCGAGCGCCGCGAGCGCCGCCGGTGAGGACGCGCAGACCGCGAAGGTCGCGACCGTGCCGCAGGTGAGCGCGCCCAGGCGACCGCGCCCGAGCCACGCCTCCACGCGCGCGCGGTCGCGGATCGCCAGCGCGATGACCGGATCACCGGCGCTGTCGAGGAACAGCGCGGCGCCGCGCGACGGATCGATGCCGAGGTCGGAGAACGACGCGCTCGGGCCGCCGAGCAGGACCGCCAGCTGGGCGTCGATGGTGCGCGCGATCGACGTGAGCGCTGGCGTTCGCGCCAGGACCTCGCGCAGGGTCGCCGCGCCGCGATCGATCAGCGCGAGCGCGCGCGGGGTCAGGACGATCGCCAGCCGCGGTCGCGCCGGTGCCAGCGCCCACAGCGCGTCGGCCGGTGACCCCGCGGAGGGCGTGGGCGTGGGCGTCGGTCGCGGCGCGGTCGCGCACGCCGCGAGCATGACGAACAGCGCGACACCGACTCGCGAGCGTGAGGCTGGACGCATGACGCTCCCAGTGTGTGGCCGCTGCGCCGCGAGGACGAGGCCTGGTAGATTATTGCCGTGTCGGCAGGCGCGATCGAGCGCGACGCGCGGAGGCGGCGGTGAGCGATCCGGGCTCGGCCGCCACCGTCGACGCGCCCGATCCGTTGCGGGTACGCGCGCTCGTCGACGCCGCCCGCGCGCGCGCGCCCGAGGAGCGCGACGCGTTCATCGACGGCGCGTGCGACGCACTGGTCGCGCGCGAGGTCCGGGCGATGCTCGCGTTCGCGGATGGCGCCACCGCAGCGGACACCGCGACGCGCCCGGGCGGCGCCGCGCCCGCGACGATCGGCCGCTTCCAGATCCTCGGCAAGCTCGGCGAGGGCGGCATGGGGATCGTGTACCGCGGCTACGACGGCTCGCTCGATCGCGAGGTCGCGCTGAAGCTGGTGCGCGGCGACGGCCGCGATGGCCGCGCCCGGCTCTTGCGCGAGGCCCACGCGATGGCGCGAGTGGCGCACCCCAACGTCATGCCGGTCTACGAGGTCGGCGTGCACGCCGACGGCATCTTCGTCGCGATGGAGCTGGTGCGCGGGCCGACCCTCGGCGCCTGGCTGCGCGCCGCGCCGCGCACGTGGCGCGCGATCGTGAAGGTGCTCGTCGAGGCCGGGCGCGGCCTCGCGGCGGCCCACCGCGCCGGCGTGCTGCACCGCGACTTCAAGCCCGACAACGTGCTGGTCGGCGACGACGGCCGCGCGCGCGTGCTCGACTTCGGGCTGGCGCGCGCCACCGATGCGCCCGACGACGAGGCGCGCGACGGCGACGACGACCGGCTGCTCGCGCGCGAGCTCACCCGGCACGGCGCGGTCGTCGGCACGCCCGGGTTCATGTCGCCCGAGCACTTCGCCGGCACGCTCACGCCGCTCGCCGATCAGTGGAGCTTCGCGGTCACCGCGTACTACGCGCTGTTCGGCGCGCTGCCCTTCCCGGCCGACGATCTCGCGCAGCACCGCGAGGCGGTGCGCACGCTCGCGCCGGTCGTGCCCACCGCGGGCGAGGTGCCGGTCGCGATCCTCGACGCGATCCTGCGCGGCCTGCAGCGCCTGCCCGAGGATCGCTTCCCCTCGCTCGACGCGCTGCTCGATCGGCTCGAGACGCTGGCCGCGCCCGACGACGAGCGCGCGCGGTTCCGCCGCCAGCGCCGGGCGCTCGCGGTGGTGGTCGGCTGCCTCGGCGTGGCGACGCTGTTCATCGGCGGGCTGCGCACCGACTTCCGCTACAATCTGACCACCCGCGAGGTGCTGGTCCAGGGCCTCCTGGGCCTGGGCGCGCTCGCGATCGGCACGCTGGTGTTCCGGCGCGCGGTGTTCCGCACCGCCTACGATCGCAACGTGCTCGCGCTGCTGGCGATCGTCGTCGCGTCGATCAGCGTGCACCGCGCGATCATGCTCGACGCCGAGGTCCGCGCGGTGCTGCGCACCGACGCGGTGTTCGTGCTCGCGCTGCTCGTGCTGGGCGCGATCACGATCGAGCGGTGGTTCGCGATCTCGGCGCTCTCGGTCGCCAGCTATCTCGTGCTGAGCTTCGCGATCCCGGCGATCACCGTGCCGGGCTTCCCGGTGCTCCTGCTCGGCACGCTCGGCCTCGGCATCTGGTTCTGGCGCGAGCCGACGCTGCCCGCGCGGCTCGCGACGAGCCGGCCGCCCACGCCGCCCGCGCCGACACGGCGGCTACGGCCCTGAGGTTCGCGGTTCAGGTACCGAGCGTGCCGATCGGCCCGCGCCGGCGGCGCGAGCGCAGCGCGAGGACGGCGCCGAGTGCCGCGCAGGCGCCGGACACCGCCGCCGCGATCAGCGCAGACCACGGCGGCGCGACCTCGATGATCACGGGTCGCGCGGCGGCGGCTGGCATGTCCGGCGCGGCGACGGTCGCGTCCGGATCGAGGTGCAGGCGCCCGGTATCGATGGCGACCTCGCGCCCGTCGGCGAACAGCGCGACCAGCCGGGTCGGGCGCGGCGCGGCGAAGGTGCCCTCCGGGATCGTCCAGCCACGGCACCCATCGCGGCCGATCCGCACCTCCGCGGTCGCCATCGCCGGGACCGCCGCGTCGCCGAGATCGGGATCCGCCGGATCGGGCCACAGCCAGGCGCGACCAGGCGGCGACGTACCGACCGATGCCCATTCGAGGCGGTAGGCGACCGCGTTGCCGGTGAGCTCGAGCGCGATCGCATCGGTGGGCGCGGCGCGCCAGAGATCGACGATCCGGGTCTGGCCGACCAGCGCCGCGGTGTCGTCGCGGACCGCCGGATCGACGTCGTAGGTGATGACGTATTCGCGGCCGTGAGCGCCATGCCGCTCGGTCCCGGCGTAGCGGATCTCCAGCGGGCCCGGTTCGCGGGTCTCGATGTCGACGCGGATCGCGAGCGTGTCGCCGACCTGGCCGAGCACCGTGGCGCGATAGGGTACGTCCCAGTCTCTCTGGCCGATCGACAACCAGCTGTCGCGGGTCGACCATTGCTCCGCGTCGATGAACAGATACACCCGCGGATGGGGCGGGACGCGCGCGCCCGGCGCGGGCGAGCCGCGCGGCAGCGACCCGCACGCCGCGGCCGCGCGCCACGCGCCGCCGCCGACCGCCGCGATCGCGGCGAGCGCGACGAGCAACGCGCGCATCCGGCGAGGCAGCCGCACCGCGACCACGAGCAGCAGCGCGACCGCCACGCCGAGGAGAGCCGCGAGCCCCAGCGACCTCCAGGGCGACGCGACGGCGATCACGACCGGGCCGCGCTCGATCGCTGGCGGCGGCGCGAACCGGGTGAGGAGCCCCTGCTCGGGCAGGCGCACCAGGCCGTGGCTGTACTGCATGACGCCGGTGTCGATCGCCGCCTCGCGACCATCGGCGAACAGCGCGACCAACCGGGTCGCGCGCGGCTGCTGCAGCGCGCCCTCGGGCACCGTCGAGCCGCGACAGCTGTCGTAGCCGATCAGCACCTGCGGCGGTAGGGCATCCGGGCCCAGGTCGTCGACCAGATCAAATTCTAGCTCGCCGGGATCGAGCCAGGCGCGGCCGGTCGGGCGGATCGCGAGCTCGGCGGCGGTGCGGGCCCACTCGAGGCGGTACGCGATGGCGGCCCCCGTGACCTCGAGCGCGATCGCGTCGGTGTACGAGCAGGACCACTCATCGACCAGATGCCAGGCCGCGACCACCATCGCGCGATCGACCACGGGCGCGGGATCGATCGTGTAGTACGCGATCTCGTCGCCGCCCGGCCCGTACACGCGGATCGGCTCGGGGCCCGAGGCGGAGATGTCCAGCCGGAACGCGGTGCCCGCGGGGGCGCGCCCGAGCATGGCGACGCGCGTCGGCGCGACCTCGTCGCCCTGCTCGACCCGGAACTCGTCGCCCTCGACGGGGAGGGCGTAGTCCGGAATCCACACGTACACGTGCGGGTCGATAGGTACATGCTCTCCGTGCGGCGAGATCCGCAGCCCCGAGCCGCAGGTCGCCCCCGCCTCGAGCGCGTGGCCGAGAATCGCGAGCGCAACGATCACAGCAACGCAGGGACGCATCATGCGCGGGACACGATCGCGACCGCGCGGTTGCGCGACCGGGGCCGCGCGCTGGTGCGCGGTTCAGGCACCGAGGCTGCCGATCGGACCGCGGCGGCGGCGCGAGCGCAGCGCGAGCACGATGCCGAGCGCGGCGCACGCGCCAGACGCGGCCGCGGCGACCAGCGCCGACCACGGCAGCGTGAGCTCGAGCTCGACCGGCGCCTGCGGCGGCGGCGGCGGCGCGACGGTCGGCGCTTCGGTGCCCTCGGGCAGCCGCACCGTGCCGTTGCCGATCTGCAGGACGCCGGTGTCGATCGTCGCCTCGTGACCATCGGCGAATAGCGCGACGAGCCGGGTCGCGCGCGGCTCGACCAGCGCGCCATCGGGGATCGTCATCCCGCGGCAACTCTCGTGGCCGATGAGGATCTGATCCGGCGCGACATAGCCGTCGAGATCACCGAGGTCGGGGTCGGCGGGATCGGGCCAGAGCCAGGCGCGGCCCATCGGATGCGCCGCGAGCTCGGCGGCGGATCTCGCCCATTCGAGACGATACGCGACCGCGTTGCCGATGAGGTCGAGCGCGATCGCGTCGGTGAACGAGCAACTCCAGTGATGGTCGATGTGCGACGAGGCGACCAGCCGCACCTGATCGTCGGCTGCGTGGTGCTCGATGACGTAGTCGACCGCGGGATCGGACCAGCCGTCATACGGGCCGTACTGGATCGTCAGATCGCGCGCGACGTCGGTGTGGATGTCGAGCCGGATCGTGAGGCGGTCGTCGCGGCGGTCGAGCACGGTCGCATCGAACGGCACGCCCTTGCGATCCTGCTCGATGCGCAGCCACTGATCGCGCGTCGCCCAGGTCTCGGCGTCGATGAAGAGATAGACGTGCGGGTTGACTGGCAGGTGCACGCCGGTCGGCGGAGAGATCCGCGGGTGGAGCGAGCCGCACTCGGCGCGCGCGCTGGCAGCGAGCGCGGTCGAGAGGAGCGCGGCGACGGCGACGGTCAGGAGGCGCATCACCCGCGAGACACGGGGAGGCGCGCCGCGGTTGCGCGGCTACTTGCCGAGCGTCAGGGCGCGGCGACGACGACGGCGGGCGACGAGCATGGCGAGCCCGAGTGTGCCGAGAGACGCGAACCCGATCATGGTGCGACGCGAGAACACGCTGCAGCCGCGATGATGCGAGCGCCGAGGTCCGTACGCGCTCTCGCGACAGAGCTCATGACGCAGGTAGCGCATCCGGACGGCGTCGTCGCTCGGCGCGGCGACCTGCAGAATCCCGTCGGGCGAGAGATCGCGCGACAGCTCGACGGGCGCGACGGCATCGCATCCAGGGACGACGTTGCGCATCGGGATGCCGGCCTCGATCTGCTTGATCGGACACGCCGACGCGACCGACACACCGCCCGCCACCGCCACGCCGAGCACCATCGCGAACATCACCGGACGCATGCCCCAAGCCTACGCCCAGATTCGCTCGATCGTCACGCGCGTTCGTCAGCCGGCGTCGCGGACCCGCAGCTGCGCGGCCGCGGCCTTCGCCAGCTCGAGCGCCGCCATCGCATCCGCGCCGGTCGCGAGCACCACGCCCATGCGCCGCCGGGCGCGCGCGGTCGGCTTGCCGAACCAGCGCACGTCGACATCGGGGCGCGCGTACACCTCGGACAGGCCCTCGATCACCGGCGACGCGAGATCGCCATCGGCGCGCACCGCGACGCTCGCGCCGGCGCTGTGCCGGCGGATCGCCGCGATCGGCAGCCCGAGGATCGCGCGCGCGTGCAGCGCGAACTCGCTCCACACCTGCGTGGCCATCGTGACCATGCCGGTGTCGTGCGGGCGCGGGCTGACCTCGCTGAACATGACCTCGTCGTTCGGCAGCAGGAACAGCTCGACGCCGAACAGGCCGCGGCCGCCGAGGTGCTCGGTGATCCGCCGCGCGATCGCCTGCGACTTCTCGATCTGCGCCGGGCTCATCGCGTGCGGCTGCCAGCTCTCGACGTAGTCGCCGCCGACCTGGCGATGGCCGACCGGATCGCAGAAGTGCGTGCCGTCGACGGCGCGGACCGTGAGCATCGTGATCTCGCTGTCGAAGCGGATGAACTCCTCGACGATCACACGGCCTGCGCCGGCGCGGCCGCCGGTCTGGGCGTAGTCCCAGCTCGCGACCAGATCGTCGGCGGTGCGCGCGACCGACTGGCCCTTGCCCGACGAGCTCATCACCGGCTTGATGACCACCGGCCAGCCCAGCTCGGTCGCCGCCGCGGATAGCTCGGCGAACGTGTCGGCGAAGCGGTAGCGCGCGGTCGGCAGGCCCAGCTCCTCGGCGGCGACCCGGCGGATGCCCTCGCGGTCCATCGTGAGGCGCGCCGCGGTCGCGGTCGGGATGACGTGCCAGCCCTCGGCCTCGAGCGCGACCAGCTCGGCGGTCGCGATCGCCTCGATCTCGGGGACGATCAGCGCCGGGCGCTCCTGCTCGATGACGGCGCGCAGCGCGGCGCGATCGAGCATGTCGATCACGTGGCTGCGGTGGGCGACCTGCATCGCGGGCGCATCGGCGTAGCGATCGCACGCGATGACCTCGACGCCGAAGCGCTGGAGCTCGAGGACGACCTCCTTGCCGAGCTCGCCGGAACCGAGCAGGAGGACGCGGGTGGCGTGCGGGGTGAGCGGGGTGCCGAGCACGACGGACATGGCTGGCGTCTTAACACGACCGCGATCGCGCCTACGAGTCGAGATCCCAGTCGACGTCCGACAGCGTCTGCGGGCGGCTCGCGTCGACGGTGCGGGTCGGCTCCTCGAAGGGGTTGCCCCCGCGCGGTCCGGTCGGCTTGGCCGGCCGGCGGCTGCGCTCGAGGGTCGCGAGGCGCTCCAGGCGATCGAGATCCGCGACCGCGGTCGCGTCGTCGGCCATCACGCGCTCGAAGCGCCGCGACTGCTCGCTCTGGCCCAGATCGATCGCACCCTCGGCGTTCGCACCCGTCAGGTAGCCGACGTCGATCAGCTCGTCCTGGGTGTCACGCGAGGCGCCGTCGAGGAACGCGGCGTCGACCTCGACCGCGCGGGTCGACTCCGCGTCGTAGTGCGGCGGCGCGGTGCGGGTCGCCTCGTCATCGAAGCCGGCGCGCGCGGGCTTGGCCTGGGCCTGGCGCAGCATCGCGGCGAGCGGGCTGCCGGGCTCGAGCCGCTTGGTCGGCTCCTCATTGAACGCGGGTGGCACGCGGCGCTTGACCGGCGGCGGGCTACCGCCCGCGTTGGGCGCGGCGCTCGGGCGCTTGCTGCGCGACGGCAGCATCGGAACCTCCGGCGGCGTCGGCGGGCCCGCGTGCACCGGCGGCTGCGGCAGACCGCGGCCCGGGCGGCGCGGCTCCCCCGGCGGCGTCGCGCCCGGCACCGGCGGCGCCATCGGGATGATCGTACCGGGCGGCTGGGTCGGGCGCTTGGCGCGCGTGGCGGTGGTCGGCCCGGCGGCCATGGCCTTCGCGAGCCCGACGATCACGGCCTGCTTGGGCGGCTCGTCCTCGAGGTGCATCGGCGGCATGGCCTTGCCGGTGCGCTGCAGCTTGGGCTCGGGCGGCGGCGAGTTCTCCATCTCGATCGCGGACTCGGACCGCGGCATCGCGCCGATGTAGCTCTCCTCGTCGGCGAGGCGCGCACCCTCGTCGCGCAGCATGCGGAGCACGCGGGTGCGCTCGCCGGGCGACAGCGAGTCGCGGCGGCCGTGGCCGGTGTGCACGCTCTTGAACCGCTGCTGCTTGGCGAACTCGCGCAGCGGCATCGGCTGCTCGAGCTTCTTCTGACCGGTGAACAGCCCGGTGGCCGAGCGCAGCCACTTGCGCGGCCCGCTGACCGGCTCGGGCGCGCCGCCCGGCAGCGCGACCGCCGCCACTGCGCGATCGAGATCGACCGGCCCGCCGGTGACCAGCGCCGCGGCGCGCGCGGCATCCTCGGGGCACTGCGCCGCGGTCGCGAGGAAGCGCTTCACCAGCGCGTCGGTCGCGCCGAGCGCGTACTGGTGCGGCCGCTCGACGAACTTCACGCCGAGCTTCTCGAGCCACGCGACCGGCGGATCGGCGCCGATGAGCACGAACACCGCGTCGTTCGGGTAGCGCTTCTGCGAGTTGTCGCCGAGCTGCAGCACGACCGCGTCGGGCTCGATCGTGATCACCTGCGACTGGAACTTCACCTTCAGGCGGTTCTCGGCCGCGTAAGACTCGATCGCCTGCTTGTTCTTGGGCTGGGCGCGGTTGAAGGCGCGACCGCGGTAGCTGATCGTGACCTTGGCGCCGGCGTCGGCGAGCGCGAGGGCGGCCTCGACGGCGCTGTCGCCGCCGCCGATGACCAGCACCGCCTTGCCGCGATGATCGTCGGGATCGTCGAGGAGGTTGACGACCTTGGGCAGGTTCTCGCCCGGGACCTGCAGCGTGCGCGGCTTGCCGCGGGTGCCGGTCGCGAGCACCACGCGCTGCGCCTTGTACGCGGCGACGGTGGTGCGGATGTCGAACATCGCGCCGTTCTTGGCGATGCTCTCGACCGCCTCGCCGAGCTTGGTCTTGATGCCGACGCGCTCGAGCAGCTCGCTCCACACCGGCAGGAGCTGCTCCTTCGACGAGTCGAAGACCGGCAGCAGCGAGACGTTGGTGGTGTCGTAGGGCTCCGCCATCACGAGCTTGCCCTTGGGGTAGCGCGAGATGGTCGAGGCGATCAGCTGCTCCTTCTCGAGCAGCACGTAGGAGAGGCCGCGCTGCACGCAGGTCAGCGCCGCCGACAGACCGCCCGGGCCCGAGCCGACGATCGCGACATCGACGCCGCCCGCGAGCGCGCCCGGCTTGAGCCCGGTCGACAGCATGTGCTCGACCACCGCGCGGCCGAGGTTGGCCGCGTTCTTGACCAGCGGCTTGCCCGCGACCTCACCGATCAGGTACTGGCCGATGACCTTGGTCTGGAACGACTCGTCGAGCTCCGGCACCTTGAGGGCCGGCGGCGTCCCGCCCTCGGGGAACATGACCAGCGCCTCGGTCGGGCACGCGAACATGCACGCCTCGCACTGGATACAGTCCTGGAAGCGCAGCACGCGGCTCTTGTTGCCGACCAGATCGAGCACGTTGGTCGGGCACACCGCGACGCAAGCGTCGCAGCCGGTGCAGCGATCGTCGTTGATGTCGTGGACCAGGATGCGCGGCGCTGGCGCGGAGGTGGCGGTCCGCCCCGCGGTCGCGGGGTGGCCCTTCTTGGCGCCGAGGACGGTGAACACCGCCATCACCGCGATCGCGAGGCCGCCTAGCGCCAGCGGAACAAGCCAGGTCACCCGGAGAGGATAAGCAAGGCAGGTGCCGAGGCGCGACACAATTGATCCGCGATCTTGCGCACGGCGTCGCGACCAGGGTTCGCGATCGTGGGGGGCTCCGCCGACGCGATGGGGTGGAGGGTCCCCGATCCCCGAGGCGAGCGCCGCCGCGGCGGCCACCCTCCGGAGCGGATGTGGGCTACCCTCGGCACATGCTCGATCGCGCCGATGATCTGGCCTCGATGACCGTGCTCGACGAGAAGAGCGCGGTGGTGACCGCGGGGACGCTGTGGCGCGACCGCACCGCGATCCTCGTGTTCGTCCGCCACTTTGGCTGAATGCACTGCCGCGAGCACGTGGTGCAGTTGCACCACCGGATCGATGACTTCCAGGCAGCTGGCGCCGAGCTGATCGTGATCGGCAACGGCTCGCCGAGCTTCATCGCGGGGTTCCGCGACGAGACCGGCTGGCGCGGGCCGCTGTATGTGGATCCCAGCCTCGCGCTCTACGCCGCGGCCGGGATGAAGCGCGGCGTCAGGTCCACCTTCAACCTGCGCAGCGCGGTGCGGTCGGTCGGGACGCTGAAGCGCGGGTTCCGCCAGGGCAAGATGCAGGGCGACGCGTGGCAGCAGGGCGGCGTGCTGGTGATCGCGCGCGATGGCCGCGTCATGTGGTCGCATGCCTCGGACGGCCCCGGCGACAACGCCCAGGCCGACGCGATCCTCGCGGCGCTGCGCTGATTCCGCGATGTCCGCGTTCCGGACATCAACGTCCGGCGATCGGACATCACGGCACGGCGATGATCTTGTGCAGCTGCACGCCCAGCCGCCAGCGCGGCCGCTCGGTGGCCAGCGCGATCGCGCGCGCGAGGTGGTGGGCGTGGCGATCGTCCATGCACGGCTGCACGAACCAGCTCGTGCACGCCGGCCAGCGCGCCTCGTAGGCGGCGAGCGTCGCGTCGGTCACCGTATCGTCGACGACGACCTTGCACTCGGCGATCGGCAGGTCGCTGGCGAGCGCGAACCGGCCGGCGTGGAACTGCGGCTTGGGCGAGATCGTCAGCCAGTCGACCGGCGCGGCCAGCGGGTGCGTGCCGTTGGACTCCATGTGCACGCGGAAGCCGGCGGCGGCGATCGCGGCCCCGAGCGGCGCGTCCCACTGCAGCGTGGGCTCACCGCCGGTGACCACGACCATGCGGCTCTGGTGGCGATCGAGCCCGCGCAGCTCGGCGACGATCGCCTCGATGTCGAGCCGGCGCGCGCCCTCGGCGGCGAAGTCGGTGTCGCACCACGTGCACGCCAGGTTGCACGCCGCGAACCGCAGGAACACGCACGCGCGCCCGGCGTGGGCGCCCTCGCCTTGCAGCGTGGGGCCGAACATCTCCTTCACCAGGTACGTCGCTCGCGTCATCGTCGTCGCGTAAGGTAGCGCGACATGCGCGCGATCCTACTGGCCGCGGTGCTCGCGTCGCTCGCGTCGTGCGGGCGACCGGAGCCGCGCGCCGCGCCGCCGCCGGTGGTGGCGGCGCCGGTGCCGGTCGTCACGATCGACGCCGCCCCGACCGCGACCACCTGCGTGCCCCTGCCGTTCGCCGACAGCATCCCGCTCGCCGAGGCCTCGGGCGCGGTCTTCCTCGACACCGTCGCCGGGCGCGCCTTGCTCGTGGTCTCCGACAGCGGCAACGACGGCGCCTACGCGCTCCTCGATCCCGGGACCGGCGCCGTGCGCGAGCAGGGCGTGCTGCCCCTCGCCGGGCGCACCGACGACGTCGAGGGCCTGACCCGCGAGGGCGCGGGCGACGCGACCCGCATCATCGGCCTCGCCTCCAACGGCACGATCTATCGCTGGGCGCGCGGCGCCAGCGGCTTCACCCTCGACGGCGACCCCACGCTGATCAGCGATCGCGACGAGTTCACGTGCCCCAAGCGCCGCGGCAACTGCGCCAAGAACTTCGAGGGCATCTGCCTCGCGCCGGTGGCCCCCGCGAGCGGCTGCGTCGGGTTCGCCGCCAGCAAGGAGGACGGTCGCCTGTGGTGCCTCGTGCGCCGCGGCGATCGCCTCACGATCGATCCCGCCGTCTCGATCGCGATCACCTCCGGCGACGCCATCGCCGACTGCGCGTTCACACCCGACGGCCGCGCGGTCCTGGTCGGCGCCAACGCCTTCGGCGCCGATCAGGTCTGGCGCGTCGACGGCTGGCAGACCCCGACGACGGCCACGATCAGCGACGTCGGGATGCTCGGGCCGGGGTTCGCCGAGGTCCTCGCGGTCGATCGCGGCGGTCTGATCTACCGGATGTCCGATCTCGGCGGCGCGCCGAGCCTCACCGGAAAGTACCGGTGCGAGGGGCTCGGAGAGTAAGATCGCGCGATGCAGTGCCCGTTCTGCGGCGACGCTGACTCGAGCGTCACCGAGACCCGCGACAGCCCCGACGGGCTGCGCCGGCGACGGGTGTGCGCCTCGTGCAAGCGCCGGTTCACGACCTACGAGAAGGTCGGCCAGCCCGGCCTCAAGGTCGAGAAGCGCGACGGCTCGCTCGAGAGCTTCGAGCTCGACAAGCTCCTGACCGCGCTGCGCCGGGTCTGCGCGCACCGCCCGGTGCGCGACGAGGTCCTCCGCGAGCTCGGCCGCCAGGTCTCGGCGAGCCTCGTCGACAGCGGCCAGAAGACCGTCGCATGGAGCGCGATCGTCGACGAGATCTTGCGACGCCTGGTCAACGTGGATGCGGTCTCCGCGCGCCGTTTGGCAGCGAACTACCAGGACGAGGCCGGCATCCTGCGCCTCGGCGACGCGCCGCACGAGGATGGCGTGCCACCGCAGCTCGGCCTGTTCGGCGACGACGAGCTGCCGGAGTGACGCGTGCGACCCGCGAACCAAGGTCATGCGTGAGATTCCCGGGCGCAAGTCCGCGAGTTGCGCCGCGCAGCACGCAGCGTGAGGAAACGGTGCTGCAGCTGACCGGATCGATCCGCTAGATTGCGCCGCGCATGGCCGACGGCCCCAAGATCGCGCCGGACGACGCCACCCGCACGCGGCCACATCGCTGGCCCGACGCGAGCGCCGCGGTGCCTTCGGGCATCGGCGACGGCCCGCGCACCGGCGATCGCGTCGGCCGGTATCGCGTCGAGAAGCGCCTCGGCGCCGGTGGCATGGGCGTCGTCGTGCTCGCGCGCGATCCCGAGCTCTCGCGCCAGGTCGCGCTCAAGGTCGTGCGCCCCGGCATCGGCGATCGCGCGTATCGCGATCGCCTCGTGCGCGAGGCCCGCGCGATGGCGCAACTCGACCATCCCAACGTCATCCGCGTCCACGACGCCGGCGACGCCGACGGCGAGATCTTCGTCGCGATGGAGTACGTGCCCGGCGAGACCCTCGGCGCGTGGATGAAGGCTGCGCCGCGGCCCTGGCGCGAGGTAGTGCGCCGGTTCATCCAGGCCGGCCGCGGCCTCGCCGCCGCCCACGCCGCCGGCCTCGTCCACCGCGACTTCAAGCCCGAGAATGTGCTCGTCCGGGCCTCGGACGGTCGCGTCGCCGTCTCCGACTTCGGCCTCGCCGCGCCGGTGCGCGACGCGGTCGACACGACCGATCCGCTGGCAACGCTTCCCCGCCCACCGCGCAATCGCGCCGACGCCGACGCCACGACCGCGCCCACCGGCGAGGACACGGCCGGTCCAGCGCCGATCTCCGGCGATGACTCCACGATCGTCGCGCCCGTCTCGGACACCGGCCGCGGCGCGGTCGGCGCGGCGCCCTCGCACGGCGATCGCGGCGCGAGCGATGCAGCCTCGCCGCTCGGCGGCGCGACCTTGACCGCGACCGGCGCGATCATCGGCACGCCCGCGTACATGGCGCCCGAGCAGGCCGGCGGCAACCCCATCGACGCCCGCGCCGACGTCTACAGCTTCTGCGTCGCGCTCCACGAGGGGCTCTATGGCGCCCGGCCGTTCGCGATCACGCCGCTCCCCGG
>JAIOQA010000469.1 GCA_021413675.1 Deltaproteobacteria bacterium
CTGCGCGCCGGCATCGCGGGCCGGCAGGGCGAACGCGAGCGCGCGCGCGGCGAGCTCTTGCTCGCGGCCGAGGGCTTCGCGGCGGCCGGGATGGGGCCGCACCGCGCGGCGGCGGCGCACCGGCGCGCCGGGCTCGACGGCGATCGCGCCACGCTGGCGGCGGCCGTGAACGAGCTCGCGATCGAGGGCGTCCGCAACCCGGACGCGATGATCACGTCGCTGGTGCCGCCGGTGCTGGGCGATGGCTGACGACGCGCGCCGGTTCGAGCTGGTGCGCGAGCTCGGGCGCGGCGGCAGCGGCATCGTGCACGAGGCGATCGATCGCGCGACCGGCGCGCGGGTCGCGGTCAAGGCGCTGCGCGGCGGTCACCCCGACGCGCTCCACCGGCTGCGCCGCGAGTGCGCGGCGCTGCGCGCGCTCGCCCATCCCAACCTGGTCGCGGTCGGCGATCTGGTCCACGACCGCGGCGAGTGGCTCCTGGCGATGGAGCTCATCGATGGCGTCGATCTGCGCCGCGCGCTGCGGCCCGACGACGGCGCCGTCGAGCCCGCGCGGGTCCGCGCGCTGTTCGGTCAGCTGGCGAGCGCGGTCGCGGCGCTGCACGCGGCCGGCCGCGTCCACCGCGATCTCAAGCCGTCGAACGTGCTGGTCGATGGCGAGCGGGTCGTCGTGATCGATCTCGGCCTCGCGATCGCGACCGACGACGACGGCCGCGACGTCGTCGGCACGCCCGCGTACATGGCGCCGGAGCAGGCGACCGGCGTCGCGACCGAGGCCTCGGACTGGTACGCGGTCGGCGCGATGCTCTACGAGGTGCTGACCGGCGCGGTGCCGGTCGCGGGCGCCGGCGTCGACGTGCTGGTCGCGAAGCAGCGGGCCGCGCCGCCGGCCGCGCGGTCGCGCGATCCGTCGATCCCCGCCGATCTCGACGCGCTGTGCGCGGCGCTGCTCGCGATCGCGCCCGAGGCGCGGCCCGACGACGCCGCGGTGTGCCGCGCGCTCGATGGGCGCGCGCCGGTGCGCAGCGACGAGCCCGCGGTGTTCGTCGGCCGCGAGCCCGAGCAGGCGGCGCTGGCCGCGGCGCTCGACGCGGTCGGGGAGGGCGTGCCGCTCGCGGTCCTGATCGAGGGCGAGTCGGGCATCGGCAAGACCGCGCTGGTGCGCGCGTTCGTCGCCGCCGCGCGCGCGGCGGATCCCGAGCTGCTCGTCGTCGGTGGCCAGTGCCGCGAGCGCGATACCGTGCCGTTCAAGGGCCTCGACGACGTCGTCGAGAGCCTGGTCGAGCACCTGCGCGCCTGGCCGCCGGTCGAGGTGGCGCGGCTGGTGCCGGCGCGCGCGGGCGTGCTGCCCGGCGCGTTCCCGTCGCTGCGCCGGCTCGAGGCGTTCGCGCGCGCGCCGCGGCCCGAGCTCGGCGATCCGCTCGAGCGGCGGCGGCTGATGTTCGCGGCGATGCGCGCGCTGTTCGTCGCGGTCGGCGAGCGGCGCCGCGTGATCGTGACGCTCGACGATCTGCAGTGGGCGGACCTCGACAGCCGCGCGCTCCTGGCCGAGCTGGTGCGCATCCCGGATGGCCCGCGCCTGCTGCTGGTCATGACCCAGGCGCCGCACGGCGGCGACGCGGTGCTCGACCTGCCGTGCGAGCTCCGCCGGATCGCGCTCGCGCCCCTCCCGGCGCCCGCGGCCCACGCGCTGGTCGCCGCCCTCGGCGCGCGCCACGGCGCGGTCCTCGCGTCGGACGCTGCCGACGCGGTGGTGCGCGAGGCCGGCGGCCGGCCGATGTTCATCGACGAGCTGGTGCGCTACGCCGGGCCGGTCGGCGGCGCAGCGCGGCTCGAGGACGCGCTGCGCGATCGCATCGGCCGGCTGCCGCTCGAGGCGCGCCGGGTGCTGGAGCTGCTCGCGGTCGCGGCGGCGCCGCTCGGCAGCACGACCGCGGCGCGCGCCGCGGTGCTCGGGTTCGGCGCGTTCGAGCGCGTGCTCGCGACCCTGCGCGGCGCGACGCTGGTCCGGACCAGCGCGGCCGATCACCTCGAGCCCGCGCACGAGCGCATCCGCGCCGCCGCGCTGGCCGGCCTCGACGACGCGACCCGGTGCGCGCACCACGTCGCGATCGCCGGCGCGCTCGGCGGCGAGGCCGCGCCCGATCTCGCCGCGCTCGCGTTCCACCTCCACGCCGCCGGCATGGCGCGCGAGGCGCTCGAGGTGGCGGTCCGCGCCGCCGGCGCGGCCGAGGCGGCGCTCGCGTTCGCGCGGGCCGCGAGCCTGTTGCGCCTCGCGCTCGGTACCGGCATCGCGACCCGCAGCGAGGCCCGCGCGCTCGAGATCCGCCTCGGTGATGCGCTCGCCAGCGCCGGCCGCGGTGGCGAGGCCGCGCGCGCGTACGTGGCCGCGGCGGGCGACGCGGGCGCCGCGGCGTCGCTCGATCTCCGGCGCCGCGCGGCGCAGCAGTACCTGGTCGCCGGCTACATCGACCTCGGCCTCGGCGAGGTCAAGGCGGTGCTCGCCGCCAGCGGCCTCACCTACCCGTCGACGCCGCGGCGGGCGCTCTGGCGCGTGGTCTGGCAGCGCGTGATGCTGCGGCTGCGCGGCGGCCGCTACCGCGCGCGCACCGTCGACGCGATCAGCCCGCGCGAGCTCGCGCGCGTCGATCTGTGCTGGACGATCGGCATCGCGGTGTCGACGGTCGACACGATCCGCGGCAACGTCTTCAACAACCTCGGCATGCGGCTCGCGCTGCGCTCGGGCGATCCGCGCCGCATCTCGCGGGCCCGCAGCGTCGAGGTCGCGTTCCTGGCCTCGGTCGGGCGCTCGCAGCGCGCCCGGGTCGCGCGGGCGCTCGCCGAGGCGCGCGCGCTCGCGGCGCAGACCGGCGACCCGCACGCCCACGCGCTCGCGCTGGGCGTCGAGGGCCAGGCCGCGCTGTTCTTCGGCGAGTTCGCGCGGGCCCAGCGGCTGTGCGCGGAGGCCGAGGTGCTGCTGCGCGAGCGCTGCGTCGGCGCGGCCCGCGAGGTCGCGACGATGCGGGTGTGGACCGCGCGCGCGATGCAGTACATGGGCAAGATCGACGAGCTCGCGGCCTGGCTGCCCGAGGTGATGCAGGAGTGCCGCGATCGCGGTGACCTCTACACCGAGACCACGCTGCGCGCCGGCATCCTGCCGTTCGCGCGGCTGTGCGCCGGGGATCCCGAGGGCGCCCGCCGCGAGTGCGCGGCGGCGCGCGCGCAGTGGACGACCGCCGGGTTTCACGTCCAGCACTACTTCGCGGCGATGGCGGAGCTCTCGACCGCGATCTACGCCGGTGACCACGCCGCGGCGGTCGCGCAGGCGCGGACGATCTGGCCGGTGCTGGAGGGCTCGCTGCTGCTCCGGGTCCAGCTGGTCCGCGTCGCGGCGTACGACACGGTCGCGCGCGTGCTGGTCGCGGCCGCCGCGGCGGGCGCGGCCGATCGCAAGGCGCTGGCGTGGGGGCGGAAGCTCGTCGCGAAGGTCGCGCGCGACGACATGCCCTGGTCGAGGGCGCTGGCCGCGACGCTGGGCGCCGGCCTCGCGGCGGTCCGCGGCGATCGCGCCGCGATCGCGCCGCAGCTCGCGACCGCGCGCGCCGGGTTCGTCGCCGCCGACATGGCGTTGCACGCGCTCGCGATCGACCTCGCCCACGGCGCCACCGTCGGCGGCTCCGCCGGGGCCAGCGAGCGCGAACGCGCGCGCGCCGCGATGGTCGCGCTGGGCGTGCGCGAGCCCGAGCGCATGGTCGGCCTGCTGATGCCGGGCGTGCCGCTCGCGTGATCGAGCCTACTGGCAGTAGGTGATCGTCAGCGTCGGGCCGCTGACCGGCGCGCAGGTCGCGTTCAGGACGTCGTGCTCGCGCGTGCCGACCAGGAGCGCCGTGCCCAGGGTCGGCGTCACCGCGAACGACAGCTCGCCGCTCGAGCTCCACTTGTCGAGGTTGTCGAGGTCGGTGCCGCTGAGGACGATCACGGTGGTCGCGTCGGCGGCGTGCGGCCGCGCGCTGCCGAGCTGCGGCGAGCGATCCACCGTCAGCGCCTTGGCGCCGGGCAGGCCCCACTCCTTGCCGTCGGCGCGCTGCGTATAGCTCACGGTGGCCTCGTCCCAGTCGCTGCGGAGGTAGGCCACGTTGACCGAGCCCGCGCGATCGAGCGACGCGCACGAGCCGCAGCTCGTGCTGCCGCAGTCGGCCGCCTCGGCCGCGAACGGCAGGGTCAGCGTGAGGTACGCGATCGTGATCCCGGGAGGCAGCGCCGGCATCGCGAACCGCATGATGCCGGTCGAGTTGAGATTGGCGCTGATGTTGATCACGCCGAGGGTCGCGTGGTTCTGGGCGTCGCCCTCGATGAAGATGCCATCGGCCACGAGCTGCGCGACGGCGATCGCCATGCACGGCGAGGCGTCGGGCGCCGCATCGGCCGCGTCCTCGGCGCCCGGCGGGCCATCGACGGGCGCGGCGTCCTCGGGCCCGCGGTGCGTCGGATCGAGGCCCAGGATGGCGTTGCAGCCGCCAGCCGCCAGCGCGATCGCGAGGGCGAGGGCGAGGCGGCGCATCAGAACGTCCCGGTGATCGCGACGCCCGGCAGCGCGCCGTGGGGCGCGGGCACGATCGTCGGAGTGATCGCGAGGTCGCGCGCACGGGCGTTGGCGCGCCGGACCGCGCGCGGGGCGTCGACGAGGTCCCAGATCGTGGCGCCGAGCAGCGCGATCGCGCCGGTGGCCATCAGCGCGCGACCGGCGGTGGGATCCTTCTCGTCGCAGGCGCACTTGCTCAGGTTGTGGGACGCGACGTAGCCGACGCCGAGCAGGCCGACGCCGCCGAGCCGGATCGCGCTGCTGGCGATCGCGTGGCCGTACGCGCCCGCGTAGACGTGTCCGGTGCCCGGACCGACCACGAGCATGCCCACGCCGACGGCGGCGAGCGCCGGCTGGTCGGGATCGGCGGCGATCGTGTACGCGACGAGGCCGGCGCCGAGCGCGGTGCCGCCGATCGACAGCGCGCGCGCGATCCCGGTCCGCTTCGGCGCGGGCGCCGAGCGATCGGGCTGCGCGACCGCGGCGCGCGCGAGCGCCGCGAGGACCACGAGCGTGAGAGCGGGCCGCATGCCGGGCAGGATATCAGCCGCCGTCCGCCCCGTGCGCGGTTCCGATCACGTCGCCGGCCGGCCGCCTCTCACGGCTCCGGCACGCCGAGGTAGCGCAGCACCAGCTTCGCGGCGTGGACGCGCAGCAGCTCGGCGCGCGCCCGCGGCAGCGCGATCGAGGCGTGGATCAGCGCCTCGACCGCCTCGACGATAACGAGCGCGGCCATCGGCACGTCCTCGACCTCGCCGAGCTGGCCGCTGCGCGCGCGCAGGATGTCCTCGACCAGCGCGCGCGATCGCCGCGTGGTCTCGGCGAGCACGGCGTGGGCGCCGGCCCGCGGCACCTGCTGGTGCAGCGCGCGGTGGAGATCGGGATCGACGAGGTGCGCCGCGAACAGCGCGTCGATCACGGCGTAGACCGTCTCGGTGAAGGAGCGGCCGATCGCGGCGGTGGCGTGGGTCGTGAACGCCGCCCACATCGCGGCGTCGTGGCGGACGATCAGCGCGTCGACCAGCGCCTGCTTGTTGGGGAAGTACTGGTACAGCGAGCCCACGCTGACGCCCGCGACCTCGGCGACGTGGTTGGTGGTCGCGTCGTCGTAGCCGGTCTTGCGCAGCACCTGGGCGGCGGCGTCGAGGATCGCGTCGACCATCGCGCGCGACCGCGCCTGCTTGGGCTCCTTGCGCGCGGTCGGCCGGCGGGCTCGCACCGGCCCGCGGACAACACGAGTCTTTGCTCGCATTGGACGAATGTGGGCTCGGGTAGGGGAGCGGGTCAAGCGGCGCGGGACGGGGCCGGGGAGGACGCGAGTCGACGGCGCGGCGCAGCCGCTCGAACGGCCGGGGCCACACCTCGCAGGCCTCATGATCTCCACCGGTTGCGGCCGCCAGATGCCCAGGCGCGGGCGGCGCGCCGAGACGCGAGCTGACAACGCGAGCTTTTGCTCGCATTATGGCGCTCATGAAGAACCCGCTGGTCCTGTTCCGCATCGCCCGCGCCTCCCTGCGGCTGGTCAAGCAGCCCGATCGCCTCGACGAGGTCATCGCGATCGCGGACGAGCTGGGCGAGTCGCAGGCCTTCGACGCGATCCTCGCGTACGTGAAGGGCATGCCGGGCGGCCAGGCGGCGCTCACCGAGCGGCCGCGCGTGACGATCGATCTGCCGCGGCTGCGCGCCATGCCCGAGGGCACGTTCGGCCGGGCCGCGGCGCAGTTCCTCGACAGCCGCGGCCTCGATCCCAACGACCTGCCGCACCGCCCCGACACCGATGGGCCGAGCTGGCTGCGCGCGCACCTGTTCGAGACCCACGACCTCTGGCACGTCGCGACCGGGTTCGACACCGACGTCGCCGGCGAGGCCGGCCTGCAGGCGTTCTACCTGGCGCAGTTCCCCGCGCGGCTGAGCGCGATCTTGCTCGGCATCGTCATGGTCAACACGTTCGTGTGGAAGTTCGACGAGAAGGACGCGCGCATGGACGCGATCACCCACGGCTGGAAGCTCGGGCGCGAGGCCCGGCCGTTCATCGGCGTGCGCTGGGCCGACCTCTGGGAGCTGCCGCTCGCCGAGGTCCGCGCGCGCCTCGGCGTCACGCCGGTCGCGAGCGCCGCGGCCGCCTGAGTCACCCGCTCACCGCGCGGTGGCCAGCGCCGCCGCGGTCTCGATCGCGACCGCGGCGATCGCCGCGCCGAAATCGAGATCGATGTTGGCCAGCGTGTCGAGCGTGTCGTGGTAGCCGCGCCGGTCGATGTCGTAGTGCTCCATGAACAAGGCGATCGGCAGGCCGGCGTCCGAGGCGCACTGCGCGTCGGTGTTGAACACCGTCGACGACCAGTGCCAGTGCGGCCGGATCTCGCCGACCAGGTGGGCGTGCGGCGCGATCGCCGGCACCCGCGTGCCCGTCGGCCGCCGGCGATAGGGGCGCGCGTGGACCCGCGCCGCCCCGCGGTTCTTGCGCGCCGCGCTCGCGTTCCAGCGCTCGGTCGCCAGGTGCGCGGCGAGCGCCACCGCCATCGCGCGATCGCCTTCGCCGGGCGCGATCTGGAAGCGATAGCCCGCGCGCGGACCGCGGTGCGCGATCATGTCCATGACGATCGCGCCGGTGACCTCGACGCCGGCGAGGTCGATCGCGCGCCCGTCGCGGGCGTCGGCGAGCGCGAGCGTGCCCTCGACCAGGCGCCGCACCAGCTGGCGCGCGCCGAGGCTGTCGCCCGGGAACTCCTCGCCGGTCAGGTGCACCAGCCAGACGTCGCGCTCGAGCGCGCCGGCGCGGGACAGCGGCAGCAGCACGTCGGCCGCGAGCAGGAGCGCCGCGGTCGCGCTGTGGTTGTCGTCGGCGCCCGGCGCGGCGTGGCGGGTGTGCGCCGCGACGCCGGCGAGCTTGCCGTCGTAGACGTCCTCCATGTACGCGGTGTCGTAGTGATCGGCGAGGACGACCGCCTCGCGCCGGTTGCGCCCGGGGATCACGCAGATCACGTTGCGCTCGCGCGGCCCGTGGACCTGGTTCTTCGCCCAGCCCGCGGACCACGGGAAGTGGAAGTCGGTCTCCCAGCGAAACCAGTGGTGGCCGATCGCGGAACCCGCGACGCGGTGCCGCGCGATCGCCGCGGCGTGGCGGCGGGCCAGCTCGTCGGCGAGGTCGTCGAGATCGCGCGCGCCGGCGGAGGCGACCCGATCCGCGTTGTTCTTGCTGCGCCAGCGCTCGGTCGCGAGCTCGGCGATCGTCGCCCAGTAGCGCCGCTCGAAGTCGCGGGTCTGGGTCGCGGCGTAGGTGATCGCCGGCGGCAGCGCCGGGG
>JAIOQA010000007.1 GCA_021413675.1 Deltaproteobacteria bacterium
TCGAGCATGCGGCGGCCGCGCGCCGCGAGGTGGCGGGCCATCGCGCTGTCGCCAGCCTGGGCCGCGGCCCGCGCGTGCGCGCCGATGCGCTGCGCCGCGAGCTCGAGCACCGAGGCGGCCTCGCCCTTGCCCTCGCAGATCCGCGCGGCCAGCGCGATCGCCTGGCCGGTGCCGCGCGCGCCGCCGGTCGCGCTGAACGCGGCGAGCTCGTCGGCGAGCGCGCCCAGCCGCGCCGCGGCCTCGACATCGCCGGCCTCGCGCGCGACGTGCGCCGCGGTGCGCGCGGCGAAGTGCACGCGCTGGCAGCGGCTGCGGATCGTGGGGAGGAGCTGCTCGGGGGCGGTGGTGGCGAGGATGAACATGGTGCGCGCGGGCGGCTCCTCGAGCGTCTTCAGGAGCGCGTTGGCGGCGGCGCCCTGGAGCGCGGTCGCCTCGTCGAACAGGAACACCCGGACCCGGGCCTCGTGCGGCGGCAAGCCGACCCGCGCGATCACGTTGTGGCGCACCGACTCGATCGGCACGATCTGCGCGGCCCCCTCGCGCTCGATCGTCACGACATCGGGGTGGATGCCGGCCTCGATGCGCGAACACGCGTCGCAGTCGTCGCAGCCCTCGCCGGGCGACGTGAGGCAGTTGAGCGCGGACGCGAGCGCGAGCGCGGCCTTGCGCTTGCCCGCCCCGGTCGGCCCGGTGAAGAGGTAGGCGTGGTGAACCCGGTTGCCGGTCACCGCGGCGCGCAGCCGGGCGACCACCCGGTCCTGACCGTGGACGTCGGCGAAACGCGGCATCGGCGCACGCTACCACACCCCCTCGGCACGGCACCGCGACCGGGAGCGAATCGCCGCCCCGCGATCACCCGTGATCGGCGCGAGGCACCGGCTACCGACGCCGGTTCGGCGACCCGCACAGCGGCTGTCATCCTTTCGGATGACAGCCTCCTGTCGATCGATTGGCCCCGTCGAGGACGACGGTCCCGATCTCCTTCGGAACCGAGAAGATCGAATTGATGACAAATTCTCAGGCCGCGCCACGCCATGACGCGCGCGCGACTTCGCCCGTCGACACGGCGGACCGGGGACGTTAGGCTCCGCCTTCTATGTCCACGACCTCGCCCCCGAGTCCTCGCGTCATCCCCGGCCCCAGCGCGATCGCGCCTGCTGCCGCCGCCGATGCCCCGAGCTTCTCGGCGTTTCGCGACGTCCCCAAGACCGGCGTCATCTTCGTCACCACCGAGGCCAACAAGCGCGGCTTCTCCAACTCCGCCGAGGACTGGTGCAACCTCGGCCAGGGCATGCCCGAGGCCGAGGCCCTGCCGGGCGCGCCGCCGCGCGTGAACCACATCGACATCGGCCCCGGCGATCAGGAGTACGCGCCGGTCGCCGGCCTGTGGGAGCTGCGCGAGGCGATCGCCGGGCTCTACAACCAGCTGTTCCGCCGCGGCATGGGCTCGAAGTACTCGGCCGAGAACGTCGCGGTCTCGGGCGGCGGGCGCACCGCGCTCACCCGCGTCGCCGCCGCGCTCGGCGAGATCAACCTCGGCCACTTCCTCCCCGACTACACGGCGTACGAGGAGCTGCTGGATGTCTTCCGGCTGTTCTCGCCGATCCCGATCCTGCTCGAGGGCGAGCGCAGCTACTCCTTCTCCGCCGATGATCTCCGCCGCGAGGTCGAGGGCCGCGGCCTGGCGGCGGTGCTCCTGTCGAACCCCGGCAACCCGACTGGCAAGGTCGTGGGCGGCGAGGATCTCGCCGGCTGGATCGGCGTCGCGCGCGACCTCGACTGCACGCTCATCCTCGACGAGTTCTACTCGCACTACATCTGGCGCCCGGATCTGCTGGCCCAGGGCGGCATCTCGACCGCGGCGCGGTTCGTCGAGGACGTCGATCGCGATCCGGTGGTGATCCTCGACGGGCTCACCAAGAACTGGCGCTACCCGGGCTGGCGCACCACGTGGACGGTCGCGCCCAAGAAGATCATCGAGTCGGTGGCCTCGGCCGGCTCGTTCCTCGACGGCGGCGGCTCGCGGCCGCTGCAGCGCGCGGCGGCCAAGCTGCTCACGCCCGAGTCGACGCTCGCCGAGACCGCGGCGATCCACGCCGAGTTCGGCAAGAAGCGCGCGCGCATGCTCAACGGCCTGCGCGACGTCGGCTTCCACGTCGACGTGCCGCCCGAGGGGACGTTCTACGTCTGGGCCTCGGCCCAGCACCTGCCGCCCTCGATCAACGACGGCATGAAGTTCTTCCGGGCCGCGCTCGAGAAGAAGGTCATCACCGTGCCCGGCGACTTCTTCGACGTCGATCCCGGCAAGCGCCGCGGCGGGCGCACGTCGCGGTTCCGCCGCCACCTGCGGTTCTCGTTCGGCCCGACGATGGCCAAGGTCGACCTCGCGCTCAGCCGTATCAAGGAGCTGATCGACGATGCCAGCCGCGCCTAGCGCCCCGGTCGACGCGGGGCCACCGCCGAGCAAGCTGAAGATCATCGCGCGCAAGATCTGGTGGCTGCACTCGTTCGGTGCGCTGTCGATCGGCGTCGGCGTGATGCTGTTCGCGCGCGCCGGCCTGGCCTACGCCGACAAGCTGCTGATCGCGCTGTGCGGCTCGTGGCTCCTGGTCTTCATCGCGCTGCGCTTCATCGTCGGCCCGGCCAACCGCAGGCCCGACGAGCACGTGGTGCGCAAGGGCGTGCGCCTCGCGACCAACTACGTCATCAAGCAGTTCTACCAGCAGATGTTCTTCTTCCTGGTGCCGTTCTACGCGTCGTCGGCGACGTGGGCGCTGGGCTCGTGGAACTGGTGGCTCGCGCCGATCCTCTTGGTCTGCGCGGTCATCTCGACGATGGATCTGGTCTTCGACAACTTCATCATGGAGCGGCGCTGGCTCGCGTCCGTGATGTACGGCCTCGCGCTGTTCTCGATGATCAACGTGCTCTTGCCGGTGATCGCCGGGATGACCCACTTCGAGAGCCTGCTGACCGCCGCGGCGCTCACGCCGACGGCGGTCGCGCTCCTGTCGTTCTCGGTCGGCAGCGTGCTGTCGCCGCAGGGGCTCTTGCTGACGATCGCGGCGACCGGCGCGCTGGTCGGCGGTGTGTGGTACGGGCGCGCGTTCGTGCCGCCGGCGCCGATGGCGATGACCGAGGCCGCGGTCGGCCACGGCACGTACAGCAACTACGAGTGTCTGCCGCCGTCGAAGCACGTGCTGCGGCAGAACCAGCTCGACGGCCTGCGCTGCGGGGCGCTCCTGCGCGAGCCCGGCGGCGTGCACGACGCGCTGGTCCACATCTGGAAGCACGGCCACGACGTGGTCGCGCGCATCGTGCCCGAGAAGCTCGACTGCGACGGCCCCGACGTCGTCGTGTTCCGTAGCTCGCTCCCGAAGGCGCAGCTGCCCGCGGATCCGCGCGGCCAGTGGACGTGCATCGTCGAGACCGAGCAGGGCCAGCTGGTCGGCATGCGCCGCTTCGAGGTGGTCGGCGCCGACGGCAAGCCAAAGGGCGAGGGCGCCGAGAGCCCGGCGGCTCCGACCGACGCGGGCGTCGCGCCCGATGCCGGCGTCGCCGCGCGCGATGCCGGAGCACCCGCCGCGGATGCTCGGCCCACGCCCGATGCGGCTCCCGCGCTCGATGCGCCACCGCTGCCCGACGCCGCGCCGCTCCTCGACGCCGCACCCTGACATTCTGATCGAGGCCGCAGGCCGAGTGAACGGCGCGACACGGTCGCGCCCGGCGGCGAGTGCCGCCGAAAGCGAAGGGGAGGCTCGTCGGGGCTTGCCCCCGACGAGGGGAACGGCACGTAACGGCACGTTCCCTGAGATCGTCAGATGCGGAACGCGATCGCGGCGTGCAGCCCGAACGTGTTCGCGGTCGCGAGCGAGTCGAAGCCGAGGCGCAGGCCGAGGTCGAGGCGGCGCGACATCGAGTACTGGAGCAGGCCGAACATCGGGTAGATCTGGCCGGTGCCCTTGAAGTCGGGGAAGGTCATCGCGAGCGTGCCGCCGATGACCAGCTTCGGGCTCTGCTGGAACAGCACCCCGCCGCGGAACGCCAGCGTGCCGTTGGAGGTGTGGCTGTTGATGTCGTAGGCCAGGACCTCGAGCTGGTTGGCGTGCTCGTTGTCGATCGATGGCGCGAAGGCGTGCAGCTTGATGCTGACGAGATCGTCGAGCGCGACGATCGCGAGCCGGTCGCCGATGTGGAACTTCATCGGCGCGCCGAGCTCGAGGCCGATCGCGAACGGTTGCATGTACATCGGCACGCGGATGCGCGCGGCGAGCCAGTCCTCGACCAGGAACGTACCTTCGACCGCGATCGTCTTGCCGGTGTTGAACTTGGTCTTCGGCGGGGTCGAGCCGTCGGCGAAGACGCCGCCGATGTTGTAGGCGAGACCGACCTGGGCCTGCTTGGTGATGCCGTAGCGCGCCCGCAGCGCACCCTCGGCGTCGGCGCGATCGACCTTGGTGCTGAGCCCGAGCGAGATCTCCGACGTGTTGGTCGGCAGGGTCAGCGGCCGCTTCACCTCCTCGATCGGATAGCTGGTCGAGCGCGGCGCCGGCGCGCCGGTCGGGTCTGACGGCGTCTCGTCGCCCGTGCGCGGCGCGTCCGGGTTCTCCTTGGTGCCGGTCGGATCGCCCGAGGGCGCGTCGTCGTCGGACAGCTGGACCTCGGTGCCGGCGTCGCCCTTGCCGTCGCCCGCGGGCTTGGCGTCGCCGTCGAGCGGAGCGTCGAGCTCGACGGGCGCGGGCTTCTTCGCCGGCTGCGCGAGGGCCGCGGCGCCGACGAGCGGGATGAGCGCGAGAGCGAGGACGAGAGCACGGGCGCGAACCATGCGGCGACAGTACACCAAGTCTCACGGTCGACCGGGGCACCGGCCCTTCGCAGCCGCTGGCAACTCGGCCCATCCCGGCCCCGCGGCGATGGGCCGACGGCGCAGCGGCCTACGGATACCCGTTCACCAGGTCCTCGAACGTGAGCGCGTCGGAGGGATCGGGGCTCTTGGCCTGCGCCTTCGTGATCATGCCCTCGCCGCCGCGGTCGTCGGTGACGTTCGGCGGAACGCCGCCGGCGGGTCCCGCGGCCTGGGTGCGGGCGATCGCGGCGGCCGCGGCCTGGGCCTCCGCGATCACCCCGATGAAGTGGATCGGATGGAAGTGATGGACCACCGCGCCGGCGGGCAGGCCGGTGTGCGCCGCGAACGCCGGGCTCCAGAACACCGCCGGCGTGATCTGATCAGCGACCAGCTGATCGATCGCCTCGCGCGGCAGCGCGTGCAACCCGGGCGCCGCCGCCAGCTCGTCGGCCCAGCTCGGCTCGCCGCTCCACTCGCTGACGTGGAACGTGACCTTCAGCCGGTGCTGATCGCGCGCGCCGGGCGCGGTGTAGAAGCCGACCAGCTCGCGCCGCGACAGATCGCCGTCGCGCGGCGCGGTGTCGAGCTCGGCGAGCAGCTCCGGCGTCACCATGCGCCCGGTGCTCGAGCCGTCGATCGAGACCGTGCGCGGATCGATGGCGTTGCCGGGCGTCGCGCGGAGTTCCTCGAACAGCGGCGCGTCGGCGAGGAACTCGAGGTGGAGCTGCGGCTGCGCGTCGGGGCCGGCGCGGCCGAGGCGCCCGATCACCTCGCCGGCCTGGACCGGATCGTCGAACAGCACGACCTCGCCGGGCTGGGCCTTGGCGCTCGCGAGCCTCCACGCGTCGCGCCCGAGCCACGGCGGTCGGCCGGCGTCGGTCGTGCGGGTCTCGTCGGCGAGGTGCATGTACAGCGCGAAGAACCGCATCGCGGTCGTGCCCACGCTCATGTCGTGGCGCACCAGCGCGAAGTCGACCTGGCCGTTGGGCGAGGTCGCGCCGATCCGCGCCGCGACCAGGCGCCCGGCGAAGCAGGCGAAGGCAGGCTCGCGCTCGGCGCCGTGCAGGTGGATGCCGCCGTGCCAGAGGCCGTGCTCGCCCCACGGCCCGACCGGGAAGTAGCCGCCCGCGCCGTCGACCTCGTTGCGCGCGTACAGCGCGGCGAGCGCGGCCCGCCGTTCGTCATCGCGCGCGGGCACCACCGGCGCGACCGGCTCGGCGCCGGGCCGCGGCGCGACCGGGAAGCAGCGCTGGCCGCGCAGCCCGGCGCAGAACGTCTTGAAGTCGAACGGCCCCGGATCCCACTTCTGCTGGGTCAGGTGGTAGTGCCCGACGTAGCCCTTGAACGCGAACGGGTTGTCGAGCGTCCGGGTCGCGAGCTGGCCCGGCGACGACTGCGGGAACTCGACCGGCAGGTTGGGGAGCAGGCGGGTGAGCCCGCGGCACAGCGCCTGGAGCGCCTTGTACTGCGCCGGCGTGAAGTCGAAGCACGCGATGCGCGCGCCGTTGACCTCGCACTCGGTCAGCCGCCGGTCGTGTGCCTGGCCGCGCTTCGCGTAGTAGTTGCGATCCGACGCGTCGCCGCGGTTCGAGATCTCGACGCCGATCGACGCCGGGTTGAACTCGGCGGCGTGATAGGCCATCAGCGCGAGATCGAGCGTCTGGTAGATCGTGCCGTCGTTGTCGCAGAGGAAGTGACACGACAGCCCGCGCTCGTTGTGCAGCACCTCCCAGCACGAGGCCGCGTCCTCGAGCCCGTCGTGGTGGAACACGAACTGCGTGATCACCGCCTGCACCGCGCCGAGCGTCACGGCGCCGCGCGCGGACGCCAGCCCCGGCCGGAAGCCGTGGCGCCGGGTGTACGGCAGTCCCTTCTGCTCGTACGGGAAGTCCCCGACGCACGGCCGCGCCGGCTTGATGCATCGCGGCTGCGTGGCGTCCCAGCCGCGCGTGCGCCCATCGACGACCGGCGCGTCGATCGGATGCGCGATGCCGGCGATCAAGACCGTCCCCATACGCCCTCCCTCCACGCCCGTCCTGGGCGCCCGCGCGAACGCCTAGAAGTGACCGATCCAGCGCGGCAGTTGCCCGGGCACGGGCTCGGCGGGGCGATCCGAGGGCGTCTGGGCGGTGCGCACCACCGCGACCGCGGCGAGCGCGGTGGCGAGGCCGCCGAGGAAGCCGCGCCGGGTTGGCGCGGACGCCGACGGCTCGGCAGCGACGGCTTCATTCGCCTCGTCCGGCGCGCGGACGTCATCGAGCGGAACCGCAGAACCTCGAACTTGAGGACACGTTCTCATTGGGGCGCTCCGTCGTAGCCCTGGACCATCTGCTCGAAGGTCAGGTCGGCGAAGGGATCGGCGTCGATCGTCTGGCCCTCGGTGACCATGTGCTCACCCTCGCGGTCGGCGGTGACGCCCGCGGGCGGGCTACCGGCGTCGTCGGTGCTGGTGTCGGGTGGCGGCGCGTTGGCCGCCGCCGCCGCGATCGACTCGCTGATGAAGCCGAGGAAGTAGAGCGGGTGGAAGTGGTAGACCACGCCGTCCGAGGGCAGGCCGGTGTGCGCCGAGAACTCGTCGCTCCAGAACAGGCCCGGCGTGATCTGCGCGTCCACCAGCTCCGCGATGTCCGCGGGCTTGGTGTTGCGGAACTCGGGCGCCGCGCGCAGCGCCTCGGTCCAGTCGGGCTCGGCGATCCACTCGCTGACGTGGTAGGTGACCTTCAGCCGGTACTGATCGCGCTCGCCGCCGCTCGAGTAGAAGTTCATCAGCTCGCGCCGCGACAGCATGCCGTCGTGCGGATCGGTGTCGATCTTGTCGAGCAGATCGGCGTCCTCGGCGAACCGGCCGGTGACCGAGCCGTCGATCAGCACCGCCTTGGAGCCGAGCGCCGAGACCTGCGCGTCGTCGAGCTTCTTGAGCAGATCCTCCTGCGCGAAGATCTCGAAGTGGATCTGGGCCTTGCCGTCGGGGCCGGCCTTGCCGACCCGGCCGATGATCTCGCCGGCCTCGATCGGCTCGTCGAGCAGCACCACGCCGCCCTTCTTGCCGTGCGGGCCGTCGGCCTTCGCGTTCTTCCAGCCGTCCTTGGCCATCCACGGCGGCGACGCCTTGGGATCGGCCTCCTTGCTCTCGTCGTAGAGGTGCATGTAGAGCGCGAAGAACCGCATGCCGACGGTGCCCACGTTCATGTCGTGGCGCACGAGCACGAAGTTGACGCTGCCGATCGCCGAGGTCCGGCCCATGCGCGCCGCGACGATGCGCCCCGAGAACGTCGAGTAGATCGCCTGCTTCTCCTTGGACGCGAGGTGGATGCCGCCGTGCCAGAGCCGCTGCTCGCCCCACGGGCCGACCGGGAAGTAGCCGCCCTCGGCCTTGTCCTCGTTCATCGCGTAGAGGAGCTTGAGCGAGTCTTTGATGTCGTCGGCGTTCTTGGGGATGATCGGCCGCTCGCCCGGCTCGGGCTCGGTCTTCTTGGCCCACAGCGGGAAGCAGCGCTCGCCGCGCAGCGACTCGCAGAACTTCTTGAAGTCGAACGGCCCCGGATCCCACTTCTGACCGGTGAGGTGGTAGTGGCCGACGTAGCCGGCGAACGTGAAGCCACCGCCGGGCGGCAGCGTCTTCCACGACTGCTGGCCCGGCGCGTCCTGCGGGTACTCGACCGGCAGGTTCGGCAACAGCCGGGTCAGGGCCGAGCACAGCTTGCGCATCGCGCGGTACTGCTCGGGCGTGAAGTCGAACGCGAGGATCTTCGTGTTGTTGATCTTGCACGGCAACACGTCGCGCTTCATGTTCTTGCGCGAGTAGTAGGTCGGCTCCTTGTGGGCGTCGCCGCGGTTCGACATCTCGACGCCGATCGAGTTCAGGTTGTACTCGGCGGCGTGATAGGCCATCAGGGCGAGATCGATCGTCTGGTACAGCGTGCCGTCGTTGTCGCAGATGAAGTGACACGACAGGCCGCGCTCGTTCTGGAGCACCTGCCAGCACATGCGGGCATCGAGGCAGCCATCGTGGTGGAACACGAACTGCCGGATGACCTTCTTCACCTCGTCCATCGGCGGCTTCTTGGCGTTCGGGTTGTGCACCCACTCGCTGCCGTACTTGCGCAGGGACGGCCGCAGCGCGTAGCGCCGCGTGTACTGCACGCCCTTCAGGCCGTAGGGGATCGTGCCGCCGCCCGGACAGGTGTTGCCCGGGTCGGGATCCAGGCACCGCTCCTGCGTCGCGTCCCAGCCGTTCTGCGTCCAGTTGACGATCGGCGCGTCGATCTCGATCGGGACGCCGGCGATGATGACTTGGCCCATGGAATCGCCCTCTATTGTGCCAGGAAGCGGACTTCGGTCGAGCCGACCCGGATCGCGACGCCGTGGCTCAGCGAGTACTGGGTGACGCGCACGCCGTTGACGAAGGTGCCGTTGGTCGAGCCCAGATCGACGAGCGTGCAGTTGCCCGCCGCGTCCATGAGGATGTGGGCGTGGTTGGTCGACGCGAACCCGTCCTGATCGAGCATGAGGTCGGAACCCGGCGCCTTGCCCATCGTGAACCCGTGGCGGAGGCCGATGCGCTGACCCTCGCGCGGGCCGTTCATGATGAAGAGCTGCGGCCCGTAGATCGGCGCGGCGACCGCGGGCGGAGCGGCGACCGGCGCGGGCGGTCCGCCGACCGCCGGCATGCCCGCGGTCGGCGGCGCGTTGCCCGCGGCGTCGACGATGCCGGGCGCCCCGGCCAGAAACGCATCGAGCGCGCCGCCCGCCTTCTTGTGCTTGCGCTTGGTCATCACGACGCCGATGACCGCGAGGCCGCCGAGCAAGGCCACGCCGCCGCCGATGAGCAGGAGCAGCCAGCCGAGGATGCTGCGCTTCTCCTCGACCCGCGGCTGCACGCAGCGATCGGCGGCGCAGTAGCCATCGGCCGGGCACTCCTGGCCGGCGCACATCGGCGCGATCGGGACCTTGACGTCGTTGGAGACCAGCGCGGGCTTGTCGGTGGCGACGCCGACCTTCTTGCCCGCGACCTCGTCGGCGGCGACCAGGAACGTCAGCACGTACTGGTGGTTGATCTCGTCGTGGACGCGCTCGAACGCGGCGTTGAAGCCCTGCTCGCCGCCGAGCTCGACGTAGCGGAACGCGCCGAGCGAGCGCTTGGACAGCTCGGCGAGGTGGAGCAGCGGGCCCTTCGAGCCGGCGACGCCGCCGGGCGGCGCCTTGAGGTTGGGCACGTACGCGATCGTGTCGATGCGGACGCCGGCCTTGCCCGCGCGCGTGCCGAGGTTCGTGATCTTGGTGCGATCCTCGTCGAGATCGCGACCGTCGCCGATGATGAGCAGGATCTTGCGGACCGGCACGCCTTCGGGGTCGGCCTTCGCGTTGCGCAGGATCGTGAGGCCCTTCTCGACCGCGGCGACCAGCTTCGGCGTGTCGCCGGCCTCGGTCGATAGCCCCGCGAGCTTGGTCTGGGCCTGCTTGACCGGGCCGAGCTTGGTGCCGCCACCGATCTTGTCGCTGTAGCCGATGACCGCGACCTGGGTGTTCGCGGGCAGCGTGCTGAGCACCTGCTTGTCGAGCGCGGCGGCGATGATCGGGAGGTCGGTCTTGAAGTCGTCGGTGGTCTCGACGAGGATCACGATCGCGGTCGGCAGGGTCGTCGCGTCGTAGAAGCCCGCCATGTACGCCAGGCGCTTCTCGCCGTTCGACACCCGCAGCTTCCACGCCTTGTCGCCGTAGATCGCCAGCGGGCCGGCGGTGCGGGTCGGATCGAGCGTGGTCACCAGGAGGCGCAGGCGAGCCACGCCCGGCATCGGCGTCGGTTCGAGATCCGCGCGATCGACGACCAGGCGGCTCGAGACCGTGCCGCCCGCGTGGGCCGGCGTTGCGGTCGCGATCCAACTCGCCGCCAGACACCCCAGGAGTAGCCGTCGCATGCTGGCGGTAACGTAACGCGACGGTGACCGTCGCCGCAATCGGTCCAACTACTTGCGCGGCGCCAGCCGGAAGCGATGCGTGATCGGCACGAACGTGAGGAGATCCATCTCGGCGGTCACGGTGCCATCGGTCCAGTTGTTGATGATGAGCGGCAGGCCGTCGGCGTCCTTGTGCGACGACACCACGCCGATGTGGTCGGGGCCGGGTCGCGACGGGAACGTGTCCATGAAGACGACGTCGCCCGGGCGGTAGGGATCGGTCGCGTCGTCTGCGGCCGCGGTGTGCGCCTCGAGGTGGCGCTGGAAGAACGGCAAGATCGTGCGGACCCGGCGCTGGTCGATGCTGGGATCGCCCTTGCCCTTGACCATCGGGTAGGCGCGCGGGGCGCGGGCGATGTCGGCGTGGAGCTCGGCCTGGAGATCGAGGCCGGCGTTACGCAGCGCGCGGATCACGACGTCGGTGCAGACGCCCATCGTGCGCGGCACGTCGCCCATCGGGTAGCGCATCGAGACGTAGCCCTCGGTGTAGGCGTCGGCGTTGAGCACGGTCTTGGCCGCGCCGAGGAACGTGTCGAGCGGATCGGGGATGCCGTCCTTGTCGCGATCGGCGCCGCGCGGCGCCGCGAGCCGGTCGGCGCGCAAGAGGGGCGCGAGCTCGGTGCGATCGCCCGGGCGCAGGTGGAGCGTGCGATCGCCGACCGCGAGGGTCGCGTCGCCGCCCAGCGGGTAGGGCTTGGTCGGCCAGTCGTCGACGTAGAGCACCAGGACCTGGTGCTTGTCATCGACGGTCGCGCTGACCCGGTCGGGCGTGAGGTCGGCGGGCAGGGCGATCTGCACCTGCGGGTCGAGATCGGACCAGATGCCGCGGTCGGCCACGCCGAGGCAGCTCTCGGCCGGGGCACGGGGCTCGGCGCTGACCGGGCCCGACGGCGGCTTCGCGGCCGGGGCCTTCTCGGTCGCGCGCTCGGCCTCCGCGCTGCGGCAGGCGCAGACGACCGAGATCACGAGGGTTCCTGCCCGGCGAAGATTCTTGGAACCGAATCCGCGGGCCGGTGTCAGTCGAGCCACTGGGTCTAGGTCGCGCATCTGCCTCCTGTTCCAACGGACACGACGCCTGAAAGTTCGGTTGCATTTCGACCGATTGACCCCGCACCCCGTCTCCGACTACCGTCACGCCGAGGTCGCCCATGAGCCAGTTCGAGAATTTCTCGTCGTTGTCGCCTGCCCAGGAGCAGACCTTCACGGTGTACGAGGAGCGGATGGCCGTCGCCTCGAAGAAGAGCTTCACGGTCTCCGCGATCGTCGCGGGCATCATGTTCGTGCTCATGCTCGGCGTGTACTTCGGCGTGGCGCCGGAGGATCCGGACAACGAGGCGATGTCGAAGGACATGAACATGAGCAACCTGCAGGGACCGAACGCCCCGGCGAAGTGACGTGACGGTGGGAAACGCGCTTTCCCACTCCTCGAAGACCGGTGCGGTCGCGGTCGCGCTCCTCGCGACCACGTGCAGCCCGCCGGTCAAGCATCCCGAGACCCCGGTCGCGATCCGCATCGTCGCGACCGAGCGCGGCGGCGCGGGCGGCCGGCTGGTCGTGATCGACGAGGCCGGTGACCGGCGCGCGGTGCTGGTGCCCGCGGCGGTGACCACCGCCCGCGACAACAGCGCGGCCTTCTCGCCTGATGGCGCGTGGATCGCGTTCGCGTCGTCCCGGACCCGGGATCTCGCGCGGACCAGCATCTGGGTCGCGCCCGCGGTGATCGGCGGCGAGCCGCTGCGGATCACCGACGACGCCGCCGATGACCTCGCGCCGGTGTGGACGCCCGACGGCGGCGCGCTGGTGTTCGCGAGCGATCGCGGCGGCTCGTTCGATCTGTGGCAGATCGCGCTCACGCGCGATGGCGATCGGCTGCGCGCCGGCGCGCTCACCCAGCTCACCCATGCGCCCGGCGCCGAGCTCGCGCCGACGGTGGCGCGCGACGGCCGGATCGCGTTCGCGGCGATCGATCGCGACGAGAGCGGCGGCCTGCGCAGCCGCATCGCGGTGCTCGATCAGGGCGAGCCGCGGATGATCACGCTGGGTCCCGGCGACGGCACGCCGGCGTGGTCGCCCGATGGCAAGGCGATCGCGTTCTCGGCGCCGATGGCGCGCGAGGGCGGCGGCGTCGACAGCGACCTGCTCGCGGTCGCGCCCGACGGCAGTGATCGGCGGGTCCTGGTCGAGGGGCCCGATACCGACGAGAGCGGGCCGGTCTGGTCGGCGGATGGCCGCTGGCTGTTCGCGACCTCGCTGTACCGCCAGGTCGCGACCGGCAAGCCGCTCCTGTCGTCGGTGGTCTACGCCGATCTGCGCGAGCAGCCGCCGACCCTGCGCATGCTGAAGGATCGCATCGGCGCGGTGTCGCGGCTCGCGCCGGCGCTCGGCCCCGGTGCGCTCGATCCGCAGGCGCTGCACGCCGCGCCGGAGTACCGCCAGACGCTGCGCCAGATCCTCGTGCACGCGCTGTCGCAGTCGCCGGATCCGTGAGGGTGTACCGTGGTGGGGTGAGGCGCCGCTGGCTGTTCGCGATCGCGCTCGGTGGCTGCGCCGGGGCCGCGCGCCCCGGGACGCCGGAGGTCGCGGCGCCGCTTTCGCGCGCCGCGGACGCGCAGCTGGTCGCGATCCCGGCCGGCCGCTTCATCGTCGGCTCGACCCCCGAGGAGCGGGGCGCCGCGTACGACGCGTTCCTCGCGACCGCGGGCAAGGACGTCGCGCGCCGCGGCAAGTGGTTCGAGCGCGAGGACGATCGCCACGTGACCGAGGGGCCGGCGTTCCGGATCGATCTGACGCCGGTCACCAACGCCGCGTACGCGGAGTTCGTGGCCGCCGGCGGCGCGCCCGCGCCGACGATGGACGCGGCGACGTGGCAGGCGCAGGGCTTCGATCAGAAGTGGCCCGAGGAGGTCGAGCGGTTCGTGTGGCGCGACGCCCAGCCGCCGCCCGAGCGCGCCGATCACCCGGTCGTGCTGGTCACCTGGGCGCAGGCCCGGGACTACTGCGCGTGGCGCGGGCGGCTCGTCGGCGAGGCCCGGCGCCTGCCGACCGAGGCGGAGTTCGAGAAGGCGGCGCGCGGCACCGACGGGCGCATGTTCCCGTGGGGCGACGAGTACGCCGCGGACAAGCTCGACAGCCGGGTCACGGGCCCCGACGACACGATGGCGGTCGGCAGCTTCACCGCCGGGGCGAGCCCGTTCGGCGTGCTCGATCTCGCCGGCAACGTCTACCAGTGGACCTCGACCCCGTGGCCGCCGGGCGCGGGCCCGGGCGCGGCGAAGATGACGGTGAAGGGCTCGGCCTGGGACGACTGGGGCGGGCTCGGGCGCGGCGCGCAGCGCCACGGCCGGCCGATCGGCGTGCGCCACGCGATCGTCGGGTTCCGCTGCGCGGCGGACGCGCGGTGAGCCCGATGCACGCGGTGACGCCGGGCGTGCTGGTCCACGGCGGCGCCGGGCGCATCGCCGCCGAACGCCACGACGAGGTGCAGGCCGGTGTGCGAGCGGCCGCGGCGGCGGGCGCGGCGGTGCTGGCCGCGGGCGGCGCGGCGCTCGACGCGGTCCAGGCCGCGGTCCGCGTGCTCGAGGACGATCCGGCCTTCAACGCCGGCACCGGCGCGGTGCTCAACCGGGACGGCCTTGTCGAGGTCGACGCCTCGATCATGGACGGCGCGACCGGGCGCGTCGGCGCGGTCGCGGCGGTGCCGGATCTCGCCGAGGCGATCGCGGTCGCGCGCGCGGTCCTCGACGACGGCGCGCACGTGCTCCTGGCCGGGCCGGCGGTCTGGGACTTCGCGGCGGCGCGCGGGTTCGTGCGCGCGGCGCCGGGCGCGCTCGTGACGCCGCGGATGCGCGCGCGCTGGCAGGACGAGCGCCAGCGGCTCGAGGCGCTCGAGCGCGACGGCGGCACCGTCGGCGCGGTCGCGATCGACGCGCGCGGCCAGCTGGCCGCGGCGACCTCGACCGGCGGCACGCTGGGCAAGCTCCCCGGGCGGATCGGCGACTCGCCGCTGCCGGGCTGCGGCACGTGGGCGTCGCGCGTGGGCGCGGCGTCCGCGACCGGCGACGGCGAGGCGATCATCCGCGTGACCCTGACCCGCGCGCTGGTCGATCGGATCGCGCGCGGCGCGGCGATCGCGGCCGCGGCCGACGAGGCGATCGCCGAGCTGGTCGCGCACGGAGGCTCGGGCGGCGTGATCGCCGTCGACGCGCACGGCCGCTTCGCCGCGGTCCACGCGACCGAGACGATGCCGGTCGCGCTCGCGCAGCTCGACGGCGACGCGATCCGCGTCGCCGCGGCGGTCCGCGCCGCGGACCTCGCGCTGGCCTGACTAGCGCGCGCGCCGGCGGCGGCGCAGCACGAGCCCGAGCGCGATCAGCACCAGCGCGCCGCGATCGGCGCCGCCCGCGTGGCAGCCGCCGCCGCCGCCGTTCGAGGTCTCGCACGCATCGCCGACGCCGTCGCTGTCAGCGTCGGCCTGGTTGCTGTTCGGCGTCGCGAAGCAGTTGTCGTCGGGATCGGCGACGCCGTCCCCGTCGGTGTCGCGCTCGCAGACCGACGGCGCGCCGGCGCAGACGTAGCCCGCGGCCACCGTGCAGGTCGCGGTGCAGCCGTCGGTGCCGACCTTGTTGCCGTCGTCGCACTCCTCGCCAGCGTCGACGGTGCCGTCGCCGCACGCCATCATCAGCGAGCAGGTCGACGGCATGCCGGTGCACATGTAGCCCGCCTCGATCGCGCAGCCCGCGGAGCAGCCGTCGCCGTCGCTCTTCGCGCCGTCGTCGCAGCCCTCGGGCGCGAACACCATGCCGTCGCCGCAGATCGGCGCGCAGGTCGAGGGTGTGCCGGTGCAGCGCCAGCCGGTCTCGATCGCGCAGCTCGGCGAGCAGCCATCGCCGGGCGCGATGTTGTGGTCGTCGCAGGTCTCGCCGCCGTTCAGCGCGCCGTCGCCGCAGGTCGGCGCGCACGCCTGGCCCGCCGTCGGGCAGGTCCAGCCGCTCTCGAGCGTGCAGCTCATGCTGCAGCCGTCGCCGCCGTTGGTGTCGCCGTCGTCGCAGGCCTCGGCGCCGCGCAGGAGGCCATCGCCGCAGATCGAGAGGCACGCCGCGCCGACCGCCGGGCAGACCCATCCGGCCTCGACGTGGCACGTCGCATCGCAGCCATCGCCGGCGAGCGCGTCGCCGTCGTCGCAGGTCTCGCCGCCCTTCTTCACGCCGTCGCCGCAGACCGGCGTGCACGCGCCGCCCGTCGGCGGGCAGCTCCAGCCGGTCTCGATCGCGCAGGTCGCACCGCAGCCGTCGCCCGGCGCGAGGCCGCCGTCGTCGCAGGCCTCGCCGCCGACGACCGCGCCGTCGCCGCAGTTCGCGGTGCAGGTCGAGGGCGCGCCGGTGCAGGTCCAGCCCGGCTCCTTGGCGCAGGTCGCGCCGCAGCCGTCGCCGGGCGCGGTGCCGCCGTCGTCGCACGTCTCGCCGCCCTTGAGCGCGCCGTCGCCGCAGATCGGCGCGCACGCACCGCCGGTCGGCGGACAGGTCCACCCCGGCGTCACGGTGCAGTTGCTGTTGCAGCCGTTGCCGTTGTTGACGCCGTCATCACAGGTCTCGGCGCCGCGCACCACGCTGTCGCCGCAGATCGGCGTGCACACCGACGGCGACGCGCCGGTGCAGCTCCAGCCGCCCTCGACGAGGCAGGTCGCGTCGCAGCCGTCGCCCGGCACCTTCGCGCCGTCGTCGCACGCTTCTTGCGCCAGCTTCACGCCATCGCCGCAGGTCGGCGCGCAGGCGCCGCCGCCCGGCGGACAGGTCCAGCCGCTCTCGAGCGCGCACGCCGCGCAGCCATCGCCGGCGGTGCCGTTGCCGTCGTCGCAGCTCTCGCCGGTGTCGACCACGCCGTCGCCGCAGTGCGGCTGCGAGATGATCACGTCGTCGAGCGCGAACTCGTCGCGGCTGCCCGAGCCGACGCCGTCGTCCGACTGCCAGCCGAGGAAGAACGTGGCGCCTGGGGCGATCGACACCGTCAGCGTCGTGTCGAAGGGCGTCGCAACCCACACCGCGCCGATGTCCATCGCCGCCGTCGACGTGAACGTCGCGCCGGGGACCGCGGTGTAGGTCGTATCGTCGGCCGAGGTCGCGAGCGTCCAGACGGTCTGCCCGTTCTGGTCGTTGAGCGTCCACAGCGTGAAGCGCACGCGCAGCGTGGTGATCACCGCGGCGGTGCCGTTGACCAGCTTCAGCCGCATCGAGCCCGGGGTGAAGTCGGCGCCGGCGGGCTGCACGCCCAGGCCCGGGTTGCCGCCGCCGGTGTCGAACGCGTAGATGCCACCGGTCGTGACGCCGCCGGTGGAGGCGCCGCGCGCGAAGTCGCCGGTGGTGAGCGTCGCGCCGAAGGCGCCGCCGGGATCGCTCATGCCGGTGATGCGCCACTCGTCGGAGTCGAGCTGTCCGGCGGATGGCGTCGGCGTCAGCCCCGCAGCGGTGAAGCCGGTGAAGTTGATCGTCTTGGGGTTGCCGTCGAGCGCGACCTGCGCGCGCGCGAGCGCGGGCCACGCGAGCAGCGCCGCGACGAGGACCAGGTGACGGGGGCGCATCTTGCGCGGACCGTGCCCGATCTGCGTCCGCCGCTCAAGTGACGAGTTGGCTTGCCAACACAAATCACGCAGCCAGGTCGTGTCCCTGGTCGAGCGCGCGGAGGATCGCGAGGCTCGACGGCAGGCTCGGCTCGAGCACCCCGACGGCTGGCCCAACCGAAGCAAGCTCGGCCGGGAACTCCAGGCCGAAGCGCCGGTAGACCCCGGCGGTGCCCCGATCGAGCGCGCAGACGAAGACCGCGCCGTAGAGGCGGGCGAGCGCGCGATGGGCGACGTGGCTGACGATCGCCGCGTGCGCGGCCAGATCGCCGGGGTCGCGCAGCGCGATCGCGTGGACCAGGCCGTAGGGCGCCGCGAACGCCGCGCGGCACGGCGCGCCGATCGCGCCGGTCAGGCGACGGGCGAGGGGATGTCCGGTCAGCGGCGACAGCGCGTAGATCGCGGCCGCCTCGAACCCGCCGGCGCGCGATCGGCCCACCACCATCGCGTCGGCGAACGCGCCGCGGAGCGCCGCGATCGCCTGGTCGAGCTCGCGGCGCGCCGCCGTCACCGGATCGGCGTGGCCGCTGGCCTGGCGCACGAGCGCGCGGCCGAGCGGGCCGTCGATCGCGAACAGCGAGGTCACCAGGTCGGTCGCGTGATCGATCGGGAACGAGGCGAGGGGGCGTTCGAGGTACACGGCGAGACTCCTGGTTGACAGCCTACGCAGCAAGCGCCGCGCCCACCTGTCACAGCCACGCCGTTGCCGCCATTTCCCCTGATTCGCTAGGTGCTACTGGCGTTTATCGGGTGCGACAGATGTTGAAGCCCCACCGGATCCATCGAGGTTCTGGCACTGCGCCACGATGGCGCAGCGGCAACTCGGCGGGTCTGGCCTGTCGAGTGGCCACACGGGATCACACCGTAGCCAACTCACGCACTTGGCGGGAACACCCTCACGGCCCGGGGCTTGCTCATGCGGCCGGCAACACTTCACTTCGCATCGGAGCCGACTGTGTCCCGCAACCGCGCACTGCTTCTTGGATTCGCTTCCCTCCTGTCGCTGGCCGCCTGTGCCACCGAGGTCTCGACCGACGAGCTCGCCGCCGAGGGCGCGAACGACGCCGCCGCCGCCGACGCCGCCGAGGGCGGCAAGGCCGATAGCACCGGCCAGTACACCTACTTCCTCGTCACCCCCGACATGCGCCGCTGCGCCTCGCCCAAGTGCGGCGGGTTCTGGGTCGACCGCATCAACCTCGGCACCACCAAGTGCGCCGACGGCACCTACGCCGAGAAGTGCTACGTCGCCGAGCTGAACCTCGACGGCACCGGCCTGCCGACCGCCTCGACCGACACCGTGATCGGCCAGGCCCACAGCGCCACCAGCCAGGTCTTGCTGCGCGGCACGATCGCCAAGAAGTCGTTCGGCGCCAACGGCACGCTCGGCGTGTTCAAGGCGACCGAGGCGTGGCTGCCGACCACCGACGCGCCGGCCGACGGCGTGTTCGTGAAGCTCAAGGACGCGGGCGTCCGCTGCATCACCACCCCGTGCCCGAGCACCCACGAGCTCAAGCTCAACTCGAGCAGCAAGGCGGTCATCGCCGACGTCGACTTCTCGTGGTCGGGCGCGACCGACGAGCAGATCGCCGCGGCGGTCGGCGCCGAGTTCGGCGACGGCCTCATCATCGCGGGTGACCGCTACACCGTCCACGGCCAGGCCGGCAACGGCAAGGCTCGCACCGCGACCCAGCTGTGGACCAAGGTCCTCGGCCCGTGCTTCGTCGGTGGCTGCTCCGGCCAGATCTGCAGCGACGAGGAGGGCGTGATCTCGACCTGCATCTACAAGCCCGAGTACGCCTGCTACCACAACGACTCGACCGCGTGCGAGCGCCAGACCAACGGCGCCTGCGAGTGGACCCAGACCGACGCGCTGCTCGCGTGCCTGGCCGACCCGCCGACCCCGTGACCTGACCATCGTGTTCCCTGCGAGGCCTGGCGATCTGCCGGGCCTCGCGCCGTTTCGGGGTGTCCGGAACCCGGACACGGGCCTCGTGCTAGCGTTGCCCCACCCGTGGGCTCGACGTCTGCCATGTCGCGTACGCGGCCCGATCCCGACCGGGCCGCGCTGCAGCAGGGTATCCGCCGCCTCGCCACCGTCGGGCTCGTCGGCTACGCGGCGTTCGCGATGCTCGACGTCCTGCTCGAGCTGACGCTGTACCCCGACGCACCGCGCGCGTGGATCGGCGCGGGCCGCGGCCTCGGCGTGGTGACGATCGCGACCTGGGCGTGGTGGGCGCGGCGCGGCGCGCCCACGGTGCGCGCGATGGTGGTCGCCACCGCGATCTGCTACGCGGTCTCGGGCGCGCTGGTCGGCGGCATGGCCGCGCACTTCGGCGGCCTCGACAGCATCTACGTCGCGGGCGTCGCGTTCTACTACGTCGGCACGGCGGCGCTCTTGCCGTCGCCGTGGCGGCGCTGCCTGGCGATGCTCTTGCCGCTGCAGCTCGCGACCTTCGCGGGCCAGCTCGTCGTCGTCGCCGCCAGCGCGCGCTGGTCCGGGCAGTTCGCCGAGCGCGCGCCGGTCATCCACGCGATGGTCAACGGCCTGTTCACCGCCGGCCTGCTCGCGTTCTCGGTCGGCATCAGCCACCTGCTCTGGGTCTCGCGCCGGCAGCTGTTCGAGGCCCGGCGACTCGGGCGCTACCGCCTGACCTCGCCGATCGGCGCGGGCGGCATGAACGAGGTCTGGCTCGCGCGCGACAGCGCGCTCGGCCGCGACGTCGCGCTCAAGATCCTGCGCGCGGTCCCGGGCGCCAGCGACGATCGCTGGCTGCGCTTCGAGCGCGAGGCCCAGGTCGCGAGCACGCTGTCCTCGCCGCACTCGATCAAGATCTTCGATTACGGCGCCAGCGACGACGGCATCGCGTACATCGCGATGGAGTACCTGCGCGGCGCCGACCTCGACTACCTGGTCGGCGGCTGGGGCCCGCTCGCGGTCGGGCGCACGCTCCACTTCGCGCGCCAGGCGTGCCTGTCGCTCGCGGACGCGCACCAGCGCGGGCTGGTCCACCGCGACGTGAAGCCCGGCAACCTGTTCGCGCTGGCGTCGTCGGGCGACGAGGACTTCCTCAAGGTGCTCGACTTCGGCGTCGTGCGCGCGAGCGGCCCGGCGATGGTCACGCGCGAGGGCACGACCGTCGGCACGCCCGAGTTCATGGCGCCCGAGCAGTTCCTCGGCGGCGACGTCTCGCCCGCGTCCGACGTCTACGCGCTCGGCGCGACCATCTACTTCATGCTGACCGGCGTGCCGCCGTTCGACGTCGTCGGGGACGCGACCCTGTGGCGCGCGCACGCCAGCGCGCCGGTCGTGCCCATCGGCCGCCGCCGCGGTCACGAGGTGCCGATGGATCTCGAGGCGATCGTGTCGCGCTGCCTCGCCAAGCACCCCGTCGATCGCTTCCGCGACGCCGCCGCGCTCGGCGCCGCGCTCGACGCGATCACCGAGATCCCGCCGTGGACGCCGGCGGACGCGCGCGCGGCGTGGGCCGAGACCCGCACCCGCGCGCCGTATCGCCGCGAGGGCCGGGGCGCGGCGGTGACCACGCCGGCGCACCCGACGACGGCGCCGGGGCGCCGGCAGGAGGCGTGACGCCCGCCCGAACAGACTGTTGCGCCGCGGCCGCGACGGCGATGGTTGCGCCGGCCCCGATCGGCCCCCATCGTGACGGACCATGAGCACCGACATCCTTCAGGTCCAGCCGCTCGGCTTCCCGTGGCCGACGTCGGACCCGTTCCTGTTCTGCGTCCACCACGACGACGCCTACCCCGCGGGCAACGCCGACCTCGGCCCCGCGGCGTCGCTCGCCGGGCGCGAGCTGGGCAGCGACTTCGGCCGCAAGGATGGCTGGAGCATGTACCACGGCGAGGTCGTGCCGGGCTTTCCCCAGCACCCGCACCGCGGCTTCGAGACCGTCACGGTCGTGCGCTCGGGCCTCGTCGACCACTCCGACTCGCTCGGCGCGACCGCGCGCTACGGCCGCGGCGACACCCAGTGGCTCACCGCCGGCGGCGGCGTCGTCCACGCCGAGATGTTCCCGCTGGTCGAGCGCGATCGCCCGAACCCGCTCGAGCTGTTCCAGATCTGGCTGAACCTGCCCGCCGCCGACAAGATGGCGCCCGCGCACTTCGCGATGCTGTGGGGCGAGGACATCCCGCGGGTCGCGCTCACCGACGCGAACGGCCGCGCGATCGACGTCACCGTCGTCGCGGGCCGCCTCGGCGAGCACGTGCCGCCGCCCCCACCGCCGCGGTCGTGGGCCGCGCGGCCCGACAGCGACGTGGCGATCTGGACGATCCGCCTGGCCGCCGGCGCGACCTGGACCATCCCGCGCGCCAGCGCCGGCACCAACCGCACGCTGTTCGCGTTCCGCGGCAAGGGCCTGCGCATCGCGGGCCGCGCCGTCGGCGAGAAGGTCGCGGTCAAGGTGCGCGCCGAGGTCGATCTCGCGATCGAGGCCACCGACGAGTGCGAGCTGCTGCTGCTGCAGGGCCGGCCGATCGGCGAGCCGGTCGCCTCGTACGGGCCGTTCGTCATGAACACCCGCACCGAGATCGAGCGCGCGTTCCAGGACTACCGGCGCACCGGCTTCGGCGGCTGGCCGTGGCCGGCGGACGGCCCGGTGCACGCCCGCGAGGAGGGCCGCTTCGCGAAGCGCCCCGACGGTTCGATCGAGCGCGCGCCCGCGCCTCGCGCCGCCAAGGCCGGCTGACTTTTCTCTCGCCCGGCCTCGGGCGATACTGATCGCATGCCGACGTGTCGCGGATGCAAGGAAGAGGTCGACGCCCTGGTCGCGGTGACGGTCGAGGGCAAGAAGGTCAAGCTGTGCGAGGACTGCGCCGATCGCGCGCGCGAGGAGGGCGAGGTCGCGCGCGAGAGCGAGTCCGTCATCCAGGGGATGATGGGCTTCAAGGGCCGGCGCTGAGCGTCTTCATCACCGCGCAGGCGCTGATCGCGCCGCGCAGCGCCGCGAGGTCGCCGTCGGTGATCGCCGCGCGCAGCGATCGCAGCGCGCGGTTCGAGCGCGCGATCCGCGCCACCGGCAGGACCGTCGCGTCGGGCAAGAGCTCGGCGATCGCCGCGCGCCCGCGCGGGTTCATCGAGTGGATGACGACCCGGGCCGCGGCGCTCGCGGAACTCCGTAGATGGCGCGCGACGTCGGCGCCGGTGCCGGGCCCGGCCAGGTTGTAGTCGAGCGCGACCAGATCGAACGCGTAGACGTCGAGCAGCCGGCACGCGCGCGCGGCGGTGTGCGTGAGGATCCAGGCGTGATCGCGGAACAGCGAGGTCAGGATCGCCTGACGCTCGCGGGTATCCTCGACGAGGAGGACGCGGAGCAACATGGGATGATCTCCCGGCGCCCGCGGGCGCCGATCAAACGAGGGGCCGCGGCGCGCGCGGGCGCGGCGGCCGGACGAGGTTCGAGCCAGCGCGATCGCGGCTACGCGGCCGGCGTGCGCGCGTCCCGGGAGCGGGGCCGCTGGCGGATCATGCGGCGATCGATACCACGATCACGCCGCGGGCGCGTCGGCGATCGCCGCGGGCGGCGGCAGCAAGCTCGGCCCGCTGATCACCGGCAGCGCCTGGTGCCCGCGCGCCAGCTCCTGCCAGGTCGTCGCCCACATCGCCCAGGTCAACGACTCGCGCCCGAACCGCGCCTGGCGATCGCCGAGCGGCACGAGGTGCCCGTCCCACGGCGCGCCGCGCGTCACCGCGGTCGGGTGCTTGGCGTGCAGATCGTAGATCACCTCGACGTCGTAGCCGGTGCCCGGCCACACGATCAGGCCCTCGTCGGAGACGTCGTAGGGCGGCGCGGTCGCCGCGCCATCGGCGAGCACCTGCTCGAGCTGCTCGCGCACGAGATCCACGCCCGACAGCTTGTAGAACCCGGCCAGCGCGATCAGGAACACCGCGCGCTGATCGGCCGCGAGCGCATCGATCCAGCCGGTGACCGGCACGCTCGCCACCAGCCAGCCCGACTGGTGCTCGAACGCGATCACCGCCGCGGTCGCGCCCTGGCTCGGGCACGCCAGCTCGATCTCGACCCGGTTCGAGCCGACCTCGACGTGGCCGATCGCCACATCGGTCGCGCGGAACGGCGCGGCCTCGTTGAGCATCGACGCGAGCTGGCGATCGGCGAACTTCCAGATCGCCTCCTCGACGTGGTGCAGGCCCTCGCGCTGGCGCGCCGCGCGCTTCTCGTCGCCCTTCCACGCCGCGCGGCGGAGCTTGGCGTAGAGCTTGGGGATCGTGCCCGAGTGGAAGCCGGGCTTCATGAACCCGACCATGGTCTCGCCGTGGTGGCCGATCGACACCGCGCCCAGCTCGGTCGCGCGGGTCGCGCGGTAGAGCTTCCAGTTGGCGTTGAGCTCCCAGACCAGGAAGCCGGCGAGGCCGGGCAAGACGAACACCGTGAAGCCGGCGAACGAGCCGCCGAGGGTGGGGCCGAGCAGCTGGGTCGCCGGGCCGTTGAACGCGCTGATGAGCTGCGGCGTGAACGGCAGGATCAGCTTGGCCGCGACGGTCACGACCGGGAAGTGCTTGATCGGGTTCACCGTCGGCTCGACGAACAGGTTCACGTAGACCCGCAGGGCGTACGCGATCACCGACCAGATCGTGCCGATCGTCCCCTTGATCACCATCGTGAACGTCGACTGGCCCTGCTTGAAGCGCAGCCACTCGTCGATCCGGTAGATGAGGCGGTTGAACAGCTCGATGAGCCAGGTGAAGAACTCGAGCAGGTAGCGCACCAGGCCCGGCAGGATCCGGCGCGTGAGCTGGCGCCCCGAGCGGATGACGTAGTCGGTGACGTGCTCCTCGATCAGGCGGCCGATGCGCGAGTTGGCCACGACCTCGACGATCGCGAAGACGCCGAGCGCGACCGGCCACTGCACCACGCCGCCGAACAGGAACCAGGCGATCGCCGCCGGGATCGCGGGAAGGATCACCCAGCGCGTGACCTTGGCCTTCGCGATCGCCTGCACGAACGACAGCCGCCACAGGGCGCGCGGCGCGCTGACGAAGACCGTGCGCAGCACCCGGCCCAGCACGCGCAGCGCGAACCGACTCGCGGTCCGCACGGGTGGCACGTGCAACAGCAGGAACAGGAACACGCCCACGCCGACGAACGCCGGCATCGTCGCGATCTCGGGCTCGACGTGGAACAGCTTGTGGGACAGCGGGCCGACGACGTGCTGCAGGCCCTCGACCAGCATGAACGAGCCGATCACCGGCAGGAGCAGGTACAGGCTCAGGAAGCGGCCGACGCTGGTCGCCGACAGGATCGACGACAGCTTCTGCAGGAAGCGCAGGTAGACCTCGCCGCGGCGGTAGACGCCGTCGAGCGAGCGCGACAGCAGCTGGTCGGCGCGCAGCAGCTGATCGCCTTGGGCGAGCTGGCGCGCCGACAGATCGGCGAGCTTGAGATCGTTGTGCGAGATCGCGTCGCGCAGGTTGCCCAGCGACAGCCGCCCGACCGCGACCGCGTGATCGAGCAGCTCGTCGACGATCTTCTTCTGCGCGACCCGCTCGGGCAGCTGCCGCGGCTTGAGCTCGACCTCGTCGAGCGCGGCCTCGAGCTTGGGCCGCAGCATCGCGCGGACGTTGTCGTCGCCGCGCGCGATGATCGCGTGGACCGCGTCGGCGAGCCGCTCGCGGTCCGCGGCCGTGGCCATGCCGCACTTGGTGATCTTCTTGCCGGCGGCGTGCAGGTGCTTGGCGATCCGCACCTCGCGGGTCGCGGGCAGCGGCCGGGCGATCGGCTGCTTGCCGCGCGACAGCGCCCAGCCCGCGGGATCGATGACCTTGACCTCGCGCTCGGCGACGACACACGCCGCCTGCAGATCGTAGAGCAGGCGCGCGCCGGCGGTGAAGCGCAGCACGCTCTCGCCCGCGGCGTACTCGGCGACCGGCGCGAGGCCGTCGGCCCAGCCGGTCGGCTCGCAGCCGAGCGCGCGCCCGAGCCGCGCCGCCAGCGCCTCGAGGTCCGCCTTGGCGGCCAGCCGGTTGCCGGCGCGGAACGACAGGATCGCGGCGCGCGCGCGGTTGCCCTTGTCGCGGGCGCGGGCGGCGTCGAGCGCGGCCTCGGGATCAGGCGCGCGCGCGGCGCGGGGCGCGGCGTCGACCGCGGTGGCGATCGGGTCGGCGGGCTCGGCCGGCGCGCCGGTCGGGCGACACGCCGCGAGCAGCGTCGCGTGATCGAGGTCGAGCGCGATCGTCGCCTCGACCCGCGCGGGATCGTGGAGCGCCGGGAACGTGCGCGCGAGCGCGGCCGGCGCGAACCGCGCCAGCTCGAGGTACAGCGCCACGAACTCGACGTAGGTCGAGGCGTCGTCGACCGGCGGCAGGAGCAGATCCTCCTGCGTGAGCACGTAGCGGATCTCGTCGAACTCGGTCTGGCCGATGCGGTGGATGCGTTCGCGGATCGCCGCGACCGTGAGCCGCTGATCGGCGAGGAGCTCGTCGTAGTGCTGGTGGATGCGCGCGTGGAAGATGCCGCGCCACACCTGGCGCCACGCCGGCACGTCGCCGGCCGTGACCGCCGCGCGATCGCCGGCGACGATCACCAGCCGCGACGAGATCGTCGGATCGATCGCGATCTCGCCGGGCTCGACCAGCTTCTCGAGGTCCGCGCGCGGCAGCGCGTAGCAGTGCGCGTGCGGCACCTGCAGGCCCATGCCCGGCAGCCGCCGGTGCCGCTTGATGACCCGCCGCCGGAGCCGATCCTCGACGAGGACAGCGCCGACCTGAGCGAGCGCGCGATCGATCGACTCCATTGTCGTCAGGATACGGGCAGGGCGGGGCGGAATCTATCGATCGGGCCGCCGCTCGGCGCGCGCCCACGACATCACGGCGGCGTCAGGCCATCTTCGTCGCCGCCGCCTGGTGCAGCCCGAGCTCCTCGACGGCGATCTCGCGCATCCGGTACTTCTGGACCTTGCCGGTGACGGTCATCGGGAACTCGAGCGCGATGCGCCAGAACCGCGGCACCTTGTAGGTGGCGATCTTGCCCCGGCAGTAGGCCTCGAGCGCGGCGCCGTCGAGGGTCGCGCCCGCGCGCGGGCGGACCCACGCCAAGACCCCCACGCCGTAGCGCTCGCTCGGCACGCCGATCACCTGGGCCTCGGCCACATCCGGGTGGGTGTGGAGGAACTCCTCGATCTCGCGCGGGTACACGTTCTCGCCGCCGCGGATGATCATGTCCTTGATGCGGCCGACGATGTTCACGTAGCCCTCCGCGTCCATCGTCGCGAGGTCACCGGTGTGCATCCAGCCGGAGGCGTCGATCGCCGTGCGGGTCGCGGCGTCGTTCTGCCAGTAACCGAGCATCACCGAGTAGCCGCGGGTGCAGAGCTCGCCCGGCGCGCCGCGCGGCACGATCGCGCCCGACTCGGGATCCACGATCTTCACCTCGACGTGCGGGTGGACTCGCCCGACGGTCGCGACCCGCTTGTCGAGCGGATCGTCGGTGCCGCTCTGGGTCGAGACCGGCGAGGTCTCGGTCATGCCGTAGCAGATCGTGACCTCGCGCATGCCCATGTCGGTCTGCACCCGGCGCATGACCTCGACCGGGCAGGGCGAGCCCGCCATGATGCCGGTGCGGAGCGTCGTCGGGCGCAGCTCGGCGAACCGCGGGTGATCGAGCTCGGCGATGAACATCGTCGGCACGCCGTAGAGCGAGGTGCAGCGCTCGGCGCGCACGGTCTCGAGCACCGCCAGCGGCTCGAAGGCCTCGCCCGGGATGACCATGCACGCGCCGTGGCTGGTGCAGCCGAGGTTGCCCATGACCATACCGAAGCAGTGATAGAAGGGCACCGGGATGCACACGCGGTCGGCCTCGGTGTAGCCGCAGGCCTCGGCGACGAAGTAGCCGTTGTTGAGGATGTTGTGGTGCGTGAGGGTCGCGCCCTTGGGGAACCCGGTCGTGCCCGACGTGTACTGCAGGTTGATCGGATCGTCGAACTGCAGCGTCGCCTCGCGCTCGTCGAGCGCCTGCGCGGTGACGAACCCGCCGGCGCCGGCGAGCTTGTCCCAGTCGTCGTCGATGACGATCGCGTCGCGCAGCCCGGGCAGCCGCGGCCGCACCTCGGCCAGCATGCCGACGTAGTCGCTCTGGCGGAACGCCTTCGCGAGCACGAGCACCGACACGCCGGCCTGGCCGAGCACGTACTCGAGCTCGGCGGTCTTGTACGCCGGGTTGATGTTGACCAGCACCGCGCCGACCCGCGCCGAGGCGTACTGCAGGACGACCCACTCCCAGCGGTTCGGCGACCAGATGCCGACGCGATCGCCCCGCTGCACGCCCAGCGCGATCAGCCCGCGCGCGATGCGGGTGGTGTGATCCCAGAGCTCGCGGTAGGTCGCGCGGAAGCCCTGGGCGCGGACGACCAGCGCCTCGCGGTCGGGGACCCGCTCCGCGGTGCGGCGCAGGTTGTCGCCGATGGTCTCGCCGAGGAGCGGCGTGGTGCTGGTGCCGTGGGCGTAGGAGGGCGCGGGCCGCATGGCGCGATCGTGCGCCACATCGCGTGCGCAGTGAAGCGCGCGGCGCGGATCTGCGGGGCGTCCAGGGGCGCGCCGCGCCGGGGCCGACGGTGGGTGTCGAACGTCCTCAGTGGCCTTTGCCCGGCTCGGGCACGAGGACCAGCTCCGCGTCGACGGTGATCTCGACGCGATCTCCGATGAGGAGGCCGCCGCTCTCGGCCGGCACGTTCCAGGCATCGACGCCCACGCCAAAGTCCTGCCGGTTGACCGACGTCGTGGCCTCGATGCCGCGGCGGATGGTGCCGAAGTGCTGGAAGGGCGGCGAGGCGGTGACCGCGAGCGTCACCGGCTTCGTCACGCCGTGCATGGTCAGGTTGCCGGTCACCTCGTAGGCGGTGTCGCTCGACCTCGCGACGCTGGTCGACGCGAAGGTGATGACCGGGTATCTGGCCGCGTCGAAGAACTCGGGGCTCTTCAGGTGCGTGTCGCGCTCCTCGACGCCTGTCGTGATCGACTTCACGTCGATGGTCGCGGTGATCCTGGAATGGACGGGTGTGGCGTCATCCAGCACGACGGTTCCGGACGGCTTCTGGAACATGCCCCGGACGTTGGTGAAGTTCGCGTGCTTGCCGACGAAGGTCACCGAGGAGTTCTCCGGGTCGAGCTCCCAGCTCGAGATCCTGGGGAGCCCGGGGACGGCCGGCTGATCGGTACCGGCCGCGATGGCAGGCGCGGACCTGGCATCGGGCGTCTTGCTTGTCGTCGTCGTCGTGGCGTCCGCTGGGCTCGGGGCGGCCGCAGGCGCGGCGGGCTTCGGCTGGTCGTCCGCCGCCTGCTTGCACGCGGGGAGCACCGCGAGAACGGTGGCAACGCTGATGGCGGTGATCGCTTCGTGCACGTTCATGGGAGTCCCCGCGTTCGCGTCGATGGATCACGAACGCCACGCGCGGTTACGACGCGCTTAGTACCATTACTACCGACGTAGTTTGCCTGGCTATGGAATAGCGCGGTAGCTGGCGGGGCGGATCTCCCGGAGCGCCTTACATCGGCTGGGCGGTGAAGCCCTGGGCGCGGATCTGCGCGACATCGATGAAGGTCGACGCGCCGCTCTTGAACGCGCCGGAGTTGAGCTCCTGCACCGCGCGCTTGTTCGCGACCGCCATCGCCTGCTCGAAGGTCGCCGGGCCGCCGACCATCGTGGTCTCGACGAACAGCGGATCACCCTTGGTGCCATCGGCGGCCACGGTGTGCCAGCCGACGAACGCGTGGCCCGGCACCAGCACGATGATCGGCTTGATGCCGATCGCCTCCATGAGCGTCGCGAACAGGAGCGTGCCCTCGAGGCACTGCGCGTTGGTCGAGGCCAGCACCTCGCCGGGCAGGCGCGTGCGCTGCACGAAGTGCGCGGTGCTGGTCACGTCGGGATCCATGACGTAGCTGACCCCGCGGGCCTTCAGCGCGTCGAACAGCGCCTTGATCTGCGGCGTGGTCGCGTCCTGCTCGCCGACGAACGCGTGGCCGGGGAGCCGGGCCTTGGCCTCGGTCAGGAACGCGTCGACCGCCTTGTCGTTGGGCGTGATCCACGCGCCGAGGTAGCCGTACGTCGGGACCATCGAGTCGGCGCCGACCTTGCGGCGCAGCGGCAGGTAGTCGCGGGGCAACACCTCGATCGGCATCGTCTCGTCGAGGATCGCGCGGTCGGCGCCCTTGGTGGTCTCGATGACCTTGAGCGCGAGCTGGGCCGGGCGCGGGCCGCGGATGATCGCCGGATCGAAGTCCATCTTGAGCGGCGGGGCGACCCACAGCACCTGCGAGCCCTTGGCGTCGAGCGACACCGAGTTCGAGCTGCGCTCGGTCACGCCCGGGACCTCGGCCTCGATGCGGAAGGTGCGCGCGACGCCGGCGTGCTCGCGCAGCTTGATCGTGACCAGCGCGCCGGTCTCGGCCTTGCCCATCAGGTGGTACACGCCGATCGGCAGCTGCGGCAGCGGCACCGCCTCGAAGTAGAAGCCGTGCGCGACCGCCTGCTCGCCGGCCTGCCGGGCCTGCGCCATCGCGGCGGTGACCCGCGGGTTGGACTTCCCGACCTCGGCGATCTCCTTGATCGCATCCTTGGGGTGGCCGGTGACGACCTCGGCGGTGGCGCGCAGCAGCCGGTTGAGCTGGACGGCCTCGTCGGTGGGCGCGATCTTGGCGCGCGCCAGATCCGCGAGCGCGCGGTTGGCGGACGCCTCGCACGCGTCGTACTGCTCCGCGCGGCAGTACACGAAGGTGAGGGCCGCGGTCAGCATCGGACCGCTCTTCGGGAACTGCTTGGCCAGAGCCTTCGCGGTGTTGATCGCGCGGTCGTACTCGCCGAGCTCGGCGATCGCGCGCACGATGCGCGCCGGCAGGCGATCGTCGGGCGCGATGTCGAGCAGCGTGAAGCCCGCGCCGATCGCCGCGCGCCAGCGCGCGGTCTTCGTCGCGCACAGCCCGAGCGTGTTGAGGCCGGGCACCGCCTCCTGCGGGACCTTCTCCTCGGGGAACGCGACCGGCAGCGCGGCCTGCAGGCCGTCGACGACCTGCTCGCACTCGCCCTGATCTTTCTCGACGCGCGCGACGGCCTCGTCGACGATCTGCCGGGCCTGGGCCGCGGACATCGCCGTGGTCTGCGCCGGCATCTCGTTGCCGGTCGACGGTGGCTTCACCGGATCGGCGAGGCGCACCACCGCGAAGTGGCGGTTCTCGGCGGTGAACGCGAGGAACTGCAGCGGCGGTTTGCCGTCGAGGTTCGCGAGGTAGAGCTCGGCGCCGGGCAGCGGGATGGCCTCGTCGGACTTCGTCAGCGTCGCGGCCTTGTAGTCGGCGCCGACCGCCACCGCCTGATCCCAGGCGCTGTCGAGCATGTCGACGACCTCGGGACAGCGCTTGAACGCGGGCACCGCCGCGCACGCTGCGTAATCGGGCACGAACCGCCGGGCGGCGGCCTTGTCGCCGGCGGCCATCGCCGCGAGCAGGCCCTGGCTCGCCGCGAGGCCGGTGTCGGCGCCGCGCGTGTCAGCGGGCGGCGCGGGGGTGACCGCGCCGGAGCCCGCGGGGGCGACAGGCGTCTTCGGCGTGTCGCCCGAGCCCGCCGCGAAGGCGCCCGCGGCGCCGGTGGTGGCCTTGGCGAGCCCGCTGTCACCCGATGACTTGCCGCAGGCGCCGAGTGCCAGCACCGCGATGACCAGACGTGATCCACCCATGTCGCTCCTCTGGCGCCCGCGATGGCGGGACGCTTCCTCGATCATTGTGCAACGTTTCCTCACGCCGGTGGCGTTGCCCCGAGTGTCGCGACATGCGCGCGCCGGTTGCGTCTCGGCCATCGATTTTTTCGGGGCGCGGCGGGATGTCGCCCGGGCTTAGGGCGCGCGGTCGCGTCTCGATGTCGGCGGCGGGCGCTGGTGCTGTCATCGCGATGTCACGTCGCGCCTCACCCTGGGCCCGGTTGAGCTCGGATCGCGGCCCGCGTACGATGGCCGCGTGGGTGCATTGGCGACGTGGACCGTGGGGGTGATCTCGTGATGAACGTGCTGGCGCTGGCGCGCGAGCCCCTGGAGTACGCGCCTTTCGGCGCGCGCGAGCCGGCGCTCGAGGTCGTCGCGGGGCTCGTGCTCGTGCGCCGCGCCTGGGGCGGCGTGGCCTCCATCGACCCCGAGGTGATCGTGCGGGTCTGCCCGCGCGGCGCGCACCAGGTCGACGTGGCGATCGAGCTGTGGCGGCTCGCGGGCTGGCCGGAGCGCGCGCGCCAGATCGAGGCGATCGTCGAGAGGGTCATCGAGGACGAGGGCAACGCGGCCTCGGCGCGCTCGATCGCCGAGCTCCTCGACCTCCTCGCCGGCCTCGATGACGCGCTCCGCGACTCCGTGACCGACGCGCAGCTGCGGGTCGACGCGGCGGCGCTGCCGATCCTCCGGGCGCACTCGCGCCTGCTCGATCTCGCCGACCGGCCCGGCCACGTCGCGACCGAGGGCGTGGCCGAGGCCGTCGCCCAGACCCGCGAGCTCCAGGCGGTGCTCGAGGACGCGCTCGCGGGCGGGCTCGCGGTCCGCTTCGCCTGATCGGTAGTCGCCAATTGCCCATGTGATCGCGCGGCGCGGGTTGCGCTGCGAGACGGGCAATTCACGGCAGGGGATCGCGCCAGGGAATGGCGCCGTTCCTCGGCAGGGCCTGGCAGAATCCGCTGCGATTTCCTGACGGTACAGAGTCTGCCTGGTGCGAATTGCCCCGGTGGACGTGGACGGATCGCCACACCCTGGTTCCGCTTGCCGGGTGGATTCGCACATCGATGCTGGCAACCATGTGATTGCCAGATGCCGAGTTTGCTGGCCGATGCATTGCAGTGTTGCGGCCCGTCGAACGGCTCATCGTTCGCACGTGACCTGATCAGACAAAGGCATCCCCCATGAAGCAAATCAAGAAGTCCCTCAGCGCTGGCGACCTGAAGACCCTCGAGACCGCGGAGCTCGCGCCCGCCACCGGTGGTGGCTACGAGCTGGTCAACGGCATTCCCTGGGACCAGCTCAACACGAGCATCTTCGGCAACCTCGGGAACATCGTGATCAAGGGCCCGTTCGTCAACGGCATCCCGGTCGGCCCGGTCTTCGGCGGCGGCTGAGCGCTTGATACCGCGGGCCGATCGGAGGTCTCGATCGGCCCGCGGCCCCCTTTTTTTCGCGACCTCGATCTCGCGGAGTCCGCGCATGTGCACGCCCCTGACCGCTCTCGAGACCTTGCTCGGCACCGCCGGCGCGGCGCAGCTCCGCGCCCACTGGCCGAGCCGGCCGCTCGTCGTTCATCGCAGCCTCGCCGAGCTCCCCGGCGCGCTCGTCGATCCGCTGCTGCTCGAGCCGAGCAACCTGACCCGCGTGTACCGCGGCGTCGTCGAGGTGACCAACGGCAAGCTCGGGCAGTTCCGGCTGAGCGGCGTGGATCCGAGCGTGTACTTCGACGTGCTCGGCCTGGCCGCGCGCTTCTCCGAGCTCGAGACCTACCTGCCCGCGGCGACGCCGTGGCTGCGCGCGCTCGAGCGCGATCTCGGCATCCCCGAGGGCGCGGCCAGCCTGCACGCGTTCATCAACGCCGAGGGTGTGGGCCTCATGACCCACTGCGATCCCGGCGAGCACATCGCGATCCAGCTCGCCGGCACCAAGCAGTTCCGGTTCGCGCCCAACCCGCTCGCGCGCCACACCTCGATGTCGCACGCGCCGTCGCGCGAGCCGTCGCGCACCGCGCTGGCGCAGAGCCCCGACGGCCTGCCGACGTGGACGCCGCTGCCCGCCGACGCCGAGACGGTCGTGCTGTCGCCCGGATCGGTGCTGTTCCTGCCGCGCGGCTGCTACCACGAGACGATCGGCGGCGCGGGCGGGCGCTCGGTGACGCTGGTGATCCAGGCGATGACGCCGAGCTACGCGCAGCTGCTCGTGCCGTACCTCGCCGACTACCTGGCGCAGGCCGGGGCCTGGCGCGAACCGATCACCGGCGCCTGGCCCGACGAGGCCGCGGGTCGGCCGGCGGTGGAGGCGCGGCTGCGCGAGCTGCTCGCGGAGCTCGCCGGGCACCTCGGCGGCCTGTCGACCGAGCACCTGCTGCGCCACACCCAGAAGGGCACGGCGGCGCTCGGCTTCACGCGCGGCGCGCAGCTCCAGCGCAACCCGGTCGCGCAGGTCGCGCTCGCCGTCGCGGGCGACGCGCTCGCGGTCGAGGTCGCGGTCGCCGGTGCCGCGCCGGTCCGCGCGTCGCTCCACGCCGACGTCCTGCCGATCCTCGACTGGGCGCTCGCGCCGCGCCGCCGGTTCGCGTTCGCGGCGCTGGTCCAGGCGTTCGAGGACTGGGACGACGCCTCGCTCGCCGCGATCGTGCGGTTCCTGGTCACGCACCGCGCGCTGCTGGTGCTCCCGGTCGAGCCCTACGGCACGGCGGCCGACGGTGATCCGCCGGGCACGACCGGGGAATCGGCGGCACTGCCGATCAGCCAGACATCCGTGGACCATTCCTCAGCTGTCCAGTGAGCGTGTCAATCAACAATCCAGGAGTCTCTCGATGATCAAGCGTCCTCTCATGCAGGTTCACGGCGGCACCGAGCTGTCCCCGGCGGCGCTCGCGCAGGTCGCTGGCGGCGGCGAACCCGAGCCGGTGCCGTGGCGCGTGTTCGATCCGCGCCTGTTCACCCTCGATCCGGGCCTCGTGATCATCCGCGACCTGCCGCGGATCGATCCGACCCGGCCGCCGCCGCTGCCCTGGTAGCCCGCGGTCACATCTGCCGGAACAGGTGCAGGTAGCTCCGGCTCACCGGCAGCACCTCCGCGCGGCCTTTGAGATGGATGTCGGCGCTGTCGCTGTCGCCGCGGACCACGTGGCTGACCGCGCGCAGGTTCACCACGATCGCGCGGTGGACCTGCGCGAACTGGTCGGGATCGAGCTGGGCGAGCAGCTCCTTCACGCCCAGCCGCACCAGCGCCTCGGCGGGCTGGCCGCCGTCGCGCCACGCGACCAGCGTGTACTTCGCGTCGGCGCGCAGGTAGTCGATGTCGTCGACGGCGATCAGCCGCACCGTGCGTCCGACCTGGGCCTTGAGCCAGCGCAGCCGCTCGGGCTGCGCCGCGGGCGCGAGCTGCGCCGTCAGCTGCCGGAGCAGCGCCTCCACGTCGCCCGCGGGCGCCGCGGCGCGCAGCCGCGCCTGCAGCCGCGCGACCGTGTCGGCGAGCCGGGCCGGCTCGACCGGCTTCACCAGGTAATCGAGCGCGCCCTGCGCGAACGCGCGGACCGCGTACTGATCGAACGCGGTCACGAACACCAGGTGCGCGCGCGCGCCGACGTGCTGCGCGACCTCGACCCCCGAGATGCCGGGCATCTGCACGTCGAGGAAGCAGACGTCGGGGCGGTGCGCGTCGAAGCTCGCGATCGCCTCGCGGCCGTTGCGCGCCAGGGCGACGATCGACAGCGCCGGCCAGGCCTGCGCGAGCTGCGCGGCGAGCGCCTCGCGCAGCAGCGGCTCGTCGTCGGCGATCAGCGCGGTCGCGCGCATCACGCCGCGTCCTTCGCCGGCAGATCGAGCTCGGCGCACACGCCGTGGGGCGCGACCTCGGACAGCCGCAGGTGCGCGTCGTCGCCGTAGGACAGCGCGAGCCGCGCGCGCAGGGTCGCGAGGCCGGTGCCATGGCCACCCGTGCTCGTACTCAGGCCGAGCCCGGTGTCCGCGACCCGGACAATGCAGCGCCCGTCGCGCAACGCGACATCGAGGTCGATGCGGCCGCCGTCCTCGCTCGGATCGATGCCGTGGCGGACCGCGTTCTCGACGAGCGTCAGCACCGTGATCGGTGGGCAGCGCACGCCGCCGGCGCCGTCGTCGACCCGCAGCGCGAACGCCAGGCGGTCGGGCATGCGCAGGTGCATCAGCTCGAGGTACGCGCGGACCAGCTCGAGCTCGTCGGCGAGGGTCGTGTGCGCGTCATCGAGGCGCGGCACCGCGGCCCGCAGGTACGTCGTCAGGCTGCGCAGCACCGGCGCCGCCTTCGGCGAGCCGGCGTCGACCAGCGCCTGCACGTTGGCGAGCGAGTTGAAGAGGAAGTGCGGCGCGACCTGCGCCTGGAGCAGCTGCAGCCGCGCCTCCAGCGCCTGGCGCTCGAGCTCGCTGCGCTCGAGGTCGAACTCCAGCGCCTGGTGGCGGGCGAACGCCTCGCGCTGGCGGACCAGCGCGGCGAGCGCGGCCCACGGCGCGATCAGCACGCCGAGGAAGGTCAGGTAGAAGAAGCCCTCGAAGCGGGCCTGGTCCTGCCAGAACGGCGGATCGCCGAGCGCCATGAACCCGAGGTACATCGCGAGCGAGCCGAGCGGCACCGCGAGCGCGGTGACGATCACCTGCAGCACCCAGCGCGCGAGCCAGCGCGGCAGGCGCCGCGGCCACTGCTCGGTCACGCCGAAGGCGATCATCGCGACCAGGCCCACGGCGATCGCGCGCGGCAAGACCGAGGTCAGCCCGCTGCGCCACTCGGGGCTGAGCAAGAGCCAGGCGCCGAGCGCGGCGCCGAGGACGAAGCGCACCCGCCGCCAGCCGACGATCCGCGCGAGCGCGCTCGGTTGTCGCGGAGAGACCACGTTCCGTGAAGCGTAGGCGATCACCGGGGCGCGCGGTCGATCGGATATCCGTTCTTGAAGATCTGGACGATCGCGCGGGTCGCGGTGATGTCGACCAGCGGGTCGCCGTCGACGAGCACGAGGTCGGCGCGCGCGCCTGGCGCGATGCGGCCGCGGTCCGCGAGCTCGAACGCGCGGGCCGGCGCGAGGGTCGCGGCGGTCAGCGCCTCGGCGGGCGTGAGTCCGGCGCGCACCAGCAGCTCCAGCTCGCCGTGGAGCCCCGCGCCATACGCGCCGAAGTTCGAGGCGTCGTCGCCGGCGAGGATCGGCACGCCGGCCGCGCGCAGCCGCCGCGCATTGTCCGAGGCCTGCGCGAGGTTGAACCGCACGAGGTACGGCCCCATCGGATCGTCCGGCGTCGGCGCCGTGACCGCGAGGTCCTCGCGCTGCCCGGCGGTGAGGAACGGCGCGATGCGCGGGTCGGCGGCGAGCGACGGCGAGATGCCCTTGCCGGTCAGGTGCGCGTGCGCGGTGAGCGTCGCGATCACGAACATCTCGTGCGCGACGATCGCGTGGATCAGCACGTCGTCGATCGGCTGGTCGCCGAACAGGTGGGCGAGGCCGTCGGCGCCGGCCGCGACCACGCCGCGCGCGCCGGCCTGCGACGTGATGTGGACCGCGGTGATCGCGCCCTGGGTGTGGGCCGCGGCGACCACCGCGGCGAGCGTCTCCTGCGAGATCGTCGACACGATCTCGGCGTCGGGCTCGAAGAGGATCTTGAGGAACGCGGAGCCCTCGGCGAGGCGGTCGCGGACGAACGCGGGCGCCTCCTCGGGCCCGGCGATCGTCGGAAACGGGATCCCGAACTGCGTGCCCATGCCGCCCGCCGAGGTCACCGGCGCGCCGGCCGAGAACATGTCGGACAGATCGGTGCGCGCGAGGGAGTCGCGCTGGGCGCGGTGCGCCTGCATGAACGGCACCTCGGTGAACATGTCGAGCTGCGTGGTCACGCCGAACCGCAGCGCATCGCGCAGCATCGTCTCGGTGCGCACGTGGGTGTGCGCGTCGATGAGGCCGGGCAAGAGCGTGCGCCCGGCGCCGTCGACCACCGGCAGATCGCGGGGCGGCGCGTGGGTGTCGACCGACGCGATGCGGCCGTCGCGGACGACGACGTTGGCGTGCTCGATGGCGCGCTCGCCATCGAAGACCCGCGCGTCGATCACCACGAACGAGTTGCCGTCGAGGGGCAGGGCGGCGCGGGGGGCGGGCACGGCCGCGCCGCACGCGGCCAGCCCGAGGAGGATCGAGGAGAGGCGGAGGTGCATGCCGGCACGATAAGCAGCGCCTGACCGGCGCGCCGGCGTCCTGCGACGAGCGGCGGGAATCGGGGTGCGAACCGCGGCCAGGCGGCGCGAACCGCGGTGCCCGCGAACCGCGCCGCGGCGCGAACCAAAGACACGCGTGCGCGCCCGGCGTGCGTCGCCGATTGATCGGCCGCATCGATCGGCGCATCGTCAACCTCCATGCGCATCCTCCGCCCGATCGCCCTCTGCGTGCTCGTCGCTGCCTGCGGCGGTGACCCGAGCACCCCCGCCGACGTCGACGCCGCGGTCGCGATCGACGCCACCGCGGGCTGCGACCCGACGACGGCGCTGCCGACGCAGTGGCGGCCGATCGCGATGACCTCGACGGGCGCGTTGACGGTCACGACCGCGAACGGCGTCACCAGCGGCACGATCGACGCCACCGCCGGCGGTACCGCGGCCGCCGCCGACAACCCGTACGTCTATCTCGACCTGATGAGCGGCACCAAGGTCGACATCACCGACACCGCGTCGCTGTCGTCGACCGCGTGGCACGTCGCCTTCAAGCGCGCCGGCATCAAGCTCAACGGCGGCGACTCCGGCCCGGGCACGGTGTCGGCCGCGTCGGTCGATGCGGCCACCCTCGCCGAGGTCACCGCCGCGCCCACCGGGCTCGCCGTCGACGACTGGGCGGACGCGAGCTGCGCGCTGGTCGCCGGTCCCACCGGTGAGCCGGCGACGGTCATGTCGGCCTGGTACGACTACGACAGCCAGACCCACGTGTTGACGCCGAAGGCCCAGGTCTGGGTCATCCAGATCGCGCCGGGCGTGTACCGCAAGCTGCGCATCGAGACCTACTATGGCGATCCGGCCAACACGATGCGCGGCGCGTACTACAAGGTCGAGTGGGCGGCGCTGTGAACCTCGCGCGGCTCGCCGGGCTCGTCGGGCTCGTCGCGCTGGTCGCGGCCCCCCCCGCGGCGCGCGCCGATCGCGATCCGTGGCAGGCCGGCACCACGCCCGAGACCTACGCGCGCCCGGGCGGCCGGGTCCGCGTCCACTACGTCACGACCACCGTCGACGCGGTCCTGCCGACCGACGCCGACGGTAGCGGCGTGCCCGACTTCGTCGAGGAGGTCGCGCTGCGCGGCGACGAGTCGCTGGCGCGCTACGCGGAGCTCGGGTTCCGCGCGCCGCTCACCGACGGCGCGCTCGGCGGCGACGACCGCCTCGATCTGTACCTCGAGAACCTCGATGGCGCCGACGGCAGCTTCACCGCCGACACCTGCACCCAGACGCCGTTCACCTGCGCCGGCCACGTCACGCTCGAGAACGACTTCGCCGGCTACGGCTACCCCACGACCTCGCTCGGCATCCAGGTGCTGACCAGCCACGAGCTGTTCCACGCGGTGCAGAACGCCTACGACGCTGATCAGCCCATCGCGTGGTCCGAGGGCTCCGCGGTCTGGGCCGAGGAGGTCGTGTACCCGGCGCAGAGCGACTTCGAGCACCTGGTCGCGGCGTTCCTCGCGAAGCCGTTCCGGCCGTTCGAGCGCGACGGCGCCGGGTTCGGCGATCTGTATCCGTACGGTGCGGCGCTGTGGCCGTACTTCCTCGAGGCCCACTACGGCGCCGGGATCGTCGCGGCCACCTGGGCGCGCTGCGAGGACACCGGCGCGGACCCGTCATTCCTCGGCGCGCTCGACGCCGAGCTCGCGACGCGCGGCACGACCGTCGAGGCGGCGTGGATCGAGTTCACGCGCTGGAACGCGCGCACCGGCACATTCGCCGATGGCACCAGCTACCCCGATGCCGCGCGGCTGGCGACGGCGCTGCGCGAGACCGCGGTGGCCGCGCCGGGCCAGGCCACGGTGATCACCGAGGGCCTGTCCGCGCGCTACGTGCCGATCACCGGCGTCACCGCGGGTTCGCGGATCACGGTCACGGCGATGAAGCCGGTCGCGCTCGACGTGCGCGCGACCACCGGCGACCCGACGATCACGCGCGTCGGCGATGACACGGTCGCGACCAGCCACACCTTCGACATCGCGCTCGATGGGGAGGCCGCGAGCGCCGACCTCGAGGTCATCGTCACCGGCGCCACCCGCGGCGCCATCCAGCAGGAGGTCATCGTCGCGATCGCGCCGTACACGCCGCCGCCGCCCGCGGACGGCGGCGGTGGTTGCCAGGCCTCCGGCGGCGGCAGCGGCCTCGCGATGGCAGCGGCGATCGCCGCGATGCTCGCGCGCCGCCGGCGCTGAGCGCAGGCGGCGAGGGAAACGCTCGGCGCTGCGACCCGAGGGGCGCTGCGCTCGCGAACACCGCTTGCGCGGGTTGCTTCGAGCCGACGCGGAGATTTGAACTCCGGACCTACGGTTTACGAAACCGTTGCTCTACCCCTGAGCTACGTCGGCGGGGAGGGCAGATAGCTACCTCAGACGCGGGGCGCTTTGCAAGCGGGGATGCCGGCGACGTGGAGCGGCACGATCGGGCGATCGCCTCCACATCTATGGATGCGCGATGGCTGCCAGCAGCGCGGCCACCGCCCGGGCGGGATCGGGCGCCGACCAGACCGCGCGGATCACGGCGACCGCCGAGGCGCCGGCGTGGATCGCCGCGCGCGCCCGCTCGGGGCCCTCGATCCCGCCGACCGCCACGCACCGCCCCGCGACCTGGCCGAGCGGGGCAAGCCCGAGCGGCTCGCCCATGCCGGCCTTCGACGGCGTCTCCCAGATCGGGCCGAGCTGGACGTAGTCGGCGCCGTCGGCGAGCGCCGCGCGGGCGGGATCGACCGCGTGGCGCGAGGCGCCGATCAGCAGCGGCCGACCGAGCGTGGTCACGACCGCGCGCGCGACCGCGACCGGCAGGCCGGCCTCGGGCAGGTGCACGGCGTCGGCGCCGATCGCGAGCGCGACGTCGAGGCGATCGTTCACCGCGACCAGCGCGCGGAAGCGCGCGGCCTCCATCGCGGCCCGGCCCATCGCGGCGAGCAGCGCGCCGCTGGCGGTCTTGTCGCGCACCTGGACCGCGACCGTCCCCGCGGGCGCGCCGTCGAGGGCGCGGGCGATGCGTGCGCGGAACGTGATCAGATCATCGACGCCCATGGCGGCGACGTCGGTCACGAGCACCAGCCGCACCGCGGCCCAGCTCATCGCGTTACTCGATCAGGCCGGCGTTGGGCGACGACGCGTTGGCGTACGCGCGCATCGGCATGCGCCCGGCGAGGAACGCCTTGCGGCCGGCGTCGACGCCGAGCTTCATCGCCTCGGCCATGAGCACGGGCTTCTTCGCGCCGGCGATGCCGGTGTTCATGAGCACCGCGGTCGCGCCGAGCTCCATCGCCACCGCCGCATCCGAGGCCGTGCCCACGCCCGCGTCGACGATCACCGGCACGCTGACGTTGTCGATGATGAGGCGGATGTTGTGCGGGTTGCGGATGCCGAGGCCCGAGCCGATCGGCGCGGCCAGCGGCATGACCGCGAGACAGCCGACGTCCGCGAGCTTCTTGCACGTCACCAGATCGTCGGAGCAGTAGGGCAGGACGGCGAAGCCCTCCTTCACCAAGCGCGCGGCGGCCTCGACGGTGGCGGCGTTGTCGGGGAACAGGGTCTTGGGATCGCCGATGACCTCGAGCTTGACCAGCTCGTCCATGCCGAGCTCGCGCGCGAGGTGCAGCGTGCGGATCGCCTCGTCCGCCGTGTAGCAGCCGGCGGTGTTGGGCAGGAGCACGTAGCGCTTGCGATCGATCGCGTCGAGCACGGTCGGCGCGCCGGACGACAGATCGACCCGGCGCAGCGCCACGGTCACCATCTCGGTGCCCGAGGCCTCGAGCGCGAGGCGGGTCTCCTCGATCGACGCGTACTTGCCGGTGCCGACGATGATGCGCGACCGGAAGGTGTGCTTGCCGAGGGTCCAGGAGTCGTCGGAGGGGATCGTGGGCATCGTGTCTCCAGGCGGGGGGCTACCCCCCACCGACAAAGGTCACCAGCTCGAGGCGGTCGCCCGCGGCCAGGGCGGTCTCGCCGTGGCGCGCGCGGGGCACGACCTCACGGTTGCGCTCGACGGCGACCCGCCGATCGGCGAGGCCGAGCAGGGCGATCAGGGCCAGCACCGTGGTTCCCTCGGGAACCTGACGGGTCTCGCCGTTGACCGTGATCTCGATAGTTGCGCCCGACATGCGGCTCGGGGCGCACGCTAGCACACACCGATCGGAGCCGGCACGGAGCCGGCTGCCACGCGTCGTGACGCGGCGCATGATTGTGTGATGATCGCGACATCCACGCCCCGGGGGTGCACAGAAATGTGAAGTCTCGGTCACGTGGTACCTGTCGGTGCGACTTCGCAAGGCATCGAAACTCCCAGGATCAGAAACGATCCCCGGTGCGGCATCACCTTTGCTTTATCCGGATCCCATCAGCGTCGCCCGGTCGCCGCTTCCCAGGAGTTGACTATGTCGCTTGGCATTGCTCGCCCCGCTTATTCCCAGCCGTCGTCGCTCCCCCTCCGCACCCCGCCAGGGCCGGAGGATCCGGCGCGCATCCGCGCCGCGATCGCGCGCGCGCCGCTGTTCGCCGCCCTCCCGATCTCCGCCATCGAAGATCTGACCTCGCGCGTCCAGGTCCGCCGCGTCGCCGTCGGCGCCACGGTCGTGACCCAGGACGAGCCCGGCGACTCGATGTTCGTCATCATGTCCGGTCGCGTGAAGGTCGTGATCTTCGGCGAGAGCGGCCGCGAGGTCACGCTCTCGATCCTGCGCCCGGGCGACTCGTTCGGCGAGATGTCCCTGTTCGACGGCCAGAGCCGCAGCGCCAACTGCGTCGCGATCGAGCCGACCTCGCTGCTCGCGCTGTCGCGCGAGGATCTGCTCCGCCACCTCGCGGCCCACCCGCGCACGTCGATGAACCTGCTCGGCGAGATGGCGCGCCGCCTGCGCCGCGCCGACGAGACCATCGCGCAGCTCGCGCTGTGCGATGTCAACGAGCGCCTCATCCACCGCCTCGTCGGCCTGGCCCGCGAGGAGGGTGCGCAGAGCCCCGATGGCCTGGTCGTGCGCCGCCGCCCGACCCAGCAGGAGCTCGCGAACATGATCGGCTCGTGCCGCGAGACCATCTCGCGCGCGTTCAACCAGCTCGCGCGCGACGGCCTCATCATCCCGCGCGGCCGCTCCCTCGTCGTCACGCCCGCGCTCATCGAGAAGGCCGAGAAGCGCAAGGCGGCCTGAGCCTCGCGAAGCGAGGCTCGACGCTCGGGATCGCGCGCTGAATGCGCCGCAGATCCCATGCGTTACCTTGACAGCCCCGCTTTCGGGGGCTGTAGTGCACCCGTGTCAGCGCCGCCCTCGGATCCTGAGCACGCGCGCGTCGCGCCGCCGGTCGAGCGGCGCGCGTCGCCGCGGCGCCACGTGCGCCCGACGCGCATCGAGGTCGATCTCGACGCGATCCTCGCCAACGTCGCCTCGGTCCGCGCGCTGACCGGCGTGCCGGTGCACGCGGTCGTGAAGGCCGACGGCTACGGCCACGGCGCCACCGCGGTCGCGCGCGCGCTCGTCGCCCATCGCGCGGTCGGCGGCCTGTGCGTCAGCCTGGTCGAGGAGGGCGTCGCGATCCACGACGCCGGCGTGGTCGCGCCGACCCTCGTCATGGGCCCGGCCCAGGCCGGTGGCGAGGACGAGATGATCGCGCGCGCCATGACGCCGGTGGTCTCGGATCCCGGCGACGTCGAGCGGCTGGTCGCCGCGGTCGCGCGCCGCGGTCGACCGGTGGAGATCCACCTCAAGGTCGACACCGGCATGACCCGGCTCGGCGTGGCCATCGACCAGCTCGCGGCGATCGTCGCGCGGGCGCAGGCCGGCGGCCTGATCGTCGTCGGGCTCATGACCCACTTCGCGTGCGCCGACAGCGATGATCCGGCGGATCCGGGCTGCATGACCTACGCGCAGCTCGCGGCGTTCGAGCGCGCGACCGCGATCGCGCGCGGCGCGGGCGCGCCGATCACCGTGCGCCACACCGCCAACAGCTCCGGCGCGATGCTGTTCCCGGCGGCGCGTTTCGATCGCGTGCGCCCCGGCATCGCGATCTACGGCAACGGCCACTGGGCCACCGATGCCCAGGCCGCGCCGCGCCGCCAGGCGATGCGGCTGTGCACCGAGGTCGTGCAGATCCACGAGGTCGCCGCGGGCACGCCGGTCGGCTACGGCGCGCTCTGGCGCGCGCCCCGCGCGACCCGCCTCGCGGTGCTGCCGCTGGGCTACGCCGATGGTCTGCCGCGCCGGGTGACCGGCCACGCCGAGGTCCTGATCGGCGGCGTGCGCTGTCCGCTGGTCGGCGCGATCAGCATGGACATCGCGATCGCCGACATCGGCGCGGTGCCGCATGTCAGGCCCGGCGCGCTCGCGGTGCTGCTCGGTGACAGCCCCGAGGGCGGCGCGCCGATCTCCACCGCCGAGTACGCGGGGTGGAGCGGGTTGACCGAGTATGAAGTAACCTGCGGCATGTCGAAGCGCGTGCCGAGGGTGCACGTCGGAGGCGCGGGTGGCTGAGCCGGCCCCGGAACCGACATCCGCCGCGGCGCCTGGTCCTGCCGCGCCCGGTGCCGCGCCGCCGCCGGCCGCGCCGCCGCCCGGCGAGCCCGAGGTCGCGCTGGGCAACGCGGTGTGGATCGGCGTCAAGGACGCCTTCAGCCCGATCACGCGCTTCCTCGACGTCTTCGGCGGCCACCTCATGCTCGCCGGCCGCGCGTTCGCGTGGCTGCCGCGCCGCCCGGTCCGCACCGCCAACTACCTCGAGGCCGCCGACTACATCGGCGTCGGCAGCCTGCCGATCGTGCTGCTCGTCGGCGCGTTCACCGGCATGGTGATGTCGCTGCAGTCGGTGTACGCGTTCCGGACGTTCAACCTCGAGTCGTACGCGGGCGGCGTCACCGCCAAGGCGCTCGCGCTCGAGCTGTCGCCGGTGCTCACCGCGCTGATGCTCGCCGGCCGCGCCGGCGCCGGCATCGCCACCGAGCTCGGCACGATGCGCATCACCGAGCAGATCGACGCGCTCGAGTCGATGGCCGTCAACCCGGTGCAGTTCCTCGTGCTGCCGCGCGTGGTCGCCGGGATGATCGTCGGCCCGATGCTGTCGCTGCTGTCGTTCATCGTCGGCATGGCCGGCGCGTACTTCGTCGCGGTCGTGATCCAGGGCATCGATCACGGCCAGTACGTCGCCAACGTCAAATCCATCCTCACGATCAGCGACGTCGCGCAGGGCGTGATCAAGTCGGTGGTCTTCGGGATGCTCGTGATCCTGATCGGCTGCTACCAGGGCTACAACGCCTCGGGTGGCGGCCGCGGCGTCGGCCTGGGCACGACCCGCGCGGTGGTCACGGCGTCGGCCTCGATCCTGATCCTCGACTACTTCCTGTCGGATCTCCTGCTGACGATCATGGGCGGGCCGGCCACGTGATCGACTACGCCGCGCCCGCGGTGACCGCGGAGAACCTGCTGGTCGCGGATCCGCGCTGGCACATCCGTGTGCGCGGCCTCACCAAGCGGTTCGGCGACAACCTCGTGCTCGATCACCTCGACTACGATGCCGAGCGCGGCAAGGTGAACGTGATCATCGGCGCATCGGGCGCGGGCAAGTCGGTGCTCGTGAAGCACATGATGTGCCTCCTGCGCCCGGATTCCGGATCGATCTGGGTCGACGGCACCGACGTCTTCTCGCTGGACCCGCGACCGCTCGCCGAGTTCCGCCGCAAGTTCGGCCTGGTGTTCCAGTTCGCGGCGCTGTTCGACTCGCTCAGCGTCGAGGAGAACTGCGCGTTCCCGCTCAAGGAGCACACCAAGAAGTCCAAGGCCGAGATCCGGGACATCGTGAACGATCGCCTGACTGCCCTCGGCCTCGACGGCACCCAGCGCAAGTACCCGGCGGAGCTGTCGGGCGGCATGCGCAAGCGCGTCGGCCTGGCCCGCGCGCTCGTGCTCGATCCCGAGATCCTGATCTTCGACGAGCCGACCACCGGCCTCGATCCGATCGCGACCCGCAACGTCGACGAGATGATCCTCGGCACCGCGGCGCGGTATAAGGTGACCTCGGTGGTGATCTCGCACGACATGGCATCGGTGTTCCGCATCGCGGACCGCATCTCGATGATCCACAACCGCAAGATCCTCGCCTCGGGCACCGCCGACGAGATCCGCAACGACACCGATCCGCGGGTCTACGAGTTCATCCGCACGTCGGGTGTCGTCGCCGCGGGTGGGGCGGGCGCATGAAGAGCGTCTCCGCCGGTGTCCGCGTCGGCATCCTCGCGATCGTCATGGCGCTCGGCTCGTACGTCGTGTGGAAGAGCCTGCGCGTGAACCCCGCGGGCTCGTCGAGCTACACGCTGTGGGCCAAGTTCCGCGACGCCTCGGGCCTGCCGGTCGGCTCCAAGGTCGTCGTCGCCGGCCTGCCGGTCGGCGAGATCACGCGGCTGCAGATCGAGGGCCGCTACGCGCGCGTGGTCTTCCGCGTGCGCGACGACGTGACCGTCTGGTCGAACGCGGTCGTGCTCAAGAAGTCGACCTCGCTGCTCGGCGATCACTACCTCGAGATCGATCCCGGCGAGGGCGACATGCGCGCGCCGGTGCCCACGCCCACGCCGCCCAAGAAGCTCGTCGACGAGGAGCAGGTCGAGCACGTCGTCGAGTCGACGTCGCCCGATCAGATCCTGCGCCACATCGAGGACACGATGCCGCGCGTCGACGAGGTGCTGACCTCGGTGAAGAGCCTGTCCGAGGACGTGCGCCGGCTGGTCAACGGGCCGCTGGCGTCGACCGCGGCGCGCATCGATCAGCTCGTGCAGCAGCAGTCGGGCACGGTCGCGAACATCCTCGCCAAGGCCGACGACTCGATGAACCGCATCGACGCGATCACCCGCGAGATCAAGGCGCTGTCGGGCGAGGCCGGGCCCAAGCTGACGAAGGTGCTCGACAACCTCGACGCCGCGTCGACCGAGGCCAAGGCGCTGGTCGCGAGCGCCAAGCACGAGGTCGAGGACACCGGCGCCAAGGTCCGCGAGAAGCTCGACCTGGTGGATGACGTCATCGCCTCGACCGACAGCATCGCCAAGAAGATCGACGGCGATCAGGGCACGCTCGGGCGCCTGGTCAACGACGGCGCGATCGCCGACAACGTCGAGCAGATCACCGACGACGCCAAGGGCTTCCTCGGCACGCTGTTCAACCTCCAGACCTACGTCGGGCTGCGCACCGAGTACAACATGTTCGCGCGCCAGACCCGGAACTACATCTCGATCGAGCTGCACTCGCGGCCGGACAAGTACTACCTGTTCGAGCTCGAGCGCGGCCCGCGCGGCGAGTACCCCGACGTCACGCTGGTGTTCGATCCGACGGTCGATCCCAACAACTGGATCCGCAAGGCCGAGATCACCAACGGCACGCGCGTGACGTTCCAGTTCGCCAAGCGCTTCGGCTGGCTGACCTTGCGATACGGCCTGAAGGAATCGTCGGGTGGCCTCGGCGCCGACGCCGATCTGCACTGGTGGGGCCGCGACCTGAAGCTCTCGGTCGATCTGTTCGACGCCGCGTTCGATCAGCTGCCGCGCCTCAAGGTCGCCGCTGCGTACGAGATCTTCCGCCACGTCTACGTGCTCGGCGGCGTGGACGAGGTGCTCAACTCGCCCAAGACCCTGCGCGTCGTCCAGGGCGCGACCGACGTGCCGCTCGAGCTCGAGAACTTCCACTACGGCCGCGACTACTTCGTCGGCGGCATGGTGAAGTTCAACGACCATGACCTCGCTGCGCTGCTCGCCGTCGGCGGCTCGGCGGTGGCGAACGCGACCAACTGATGGCGCGGCGGCCGAAGGCGAACACGGCGACCTGCGCCGATTGCGACGAGCGCGCCAGCGGCGCGTGCGTCCGCTGCCAGGCGCCGGTGTGCGGCTTTCACGGGCCGTTCAAGGCCGGCGCCGCCTGCCGGGCGTGCGAGGCCCACTGGGACGCGCGCAAGGCCGAGCGCCGGCGCATCGCGATGCTGGCGGTGCTGATCGCGCTCGGCGTCGGTGGCCTCGCGGTCTTCGGCGTGGCCTCGATCGTCGAGCGGACCGCGGTGTTCCGCGAGGCGCAGTTCGTCGGGCTCACGCTGGTGTTCGTCGCGTTCCTCGTGCCGATCGGCGGCTGCGGCGCGCGTTCCTGGCCGAGCGGCCGGCGCCTGCGGCGTAGGGGCGATCGCGACCCGCGCGGTTGGGGCCGTGAGCGCGATCACGCGGCGAGCTGGCGTGAGAGAATAGGCGTCATGACCAAGCTCATGCTCGTGTTCGTCGGCCTCGTGACCCTGGGCGCCTGTGGAAAGGGCGGCGATGTCGTCGCCGGCCTGCAGGGCTTCAAGGACAAGATGTGCGCCTGCAAGGACGCCACCTGCGCCAAGACGGTGGATGACGAGCTCGTCCAGTGGCGCCTGGGCGCGATGAAGGCGGCGGGCAGCCGCGAGGCCTGGGAGAAGACGATGGATCTCCCCGAGTACGAGAAGGCCTCGGGCGAGTACAAGAAGTGCCAGGCCACCGCGGAGGCGGCGCCGCCGACCAAGTGACCCGCTGGCGCCGCGCGGGGGGCGCGGTGGCCTTGGAACTCGCTACTGCTTGAGCGCCTGGCAGTTGTTCTGCGCCGGATCCACGCCCGGCTCCGGCGTCATCGGGCCGGTCCCGCCGTACTGGCCGCGCTGCGCGGCGGTCAGCGTCCGCGTGCTCGCGATCGTGCCGAGCACGGTGGCGCCGAGCGTGGGCGTGCGCGCGCCGCTGGCGAAGTCGACGGTGTAGAGCCCGAACCGCGGCACGAAGCCCTCGGCCCACTCGAAGTTGTCGTAGAGGCTCCAGTGGTAGTAGCCGCGCACGTCGACACCATCGCGCCGCGCGTGATCGATCTCCTCGAGGATGCGGACCACGTTCTCGGCGCGGCGCTCGCCGGTCGAGGTCGCGATGCCGGCCTCGCTCACCACCAGCGGCAGGTTCGGGTAGCGCGCGCCCATGTCCTTGAGGATGTCGTAGATGCCCGGGGCGTAGGCTTCGTAGCCCATGGTGGGCACGCAGAAGGTGTTGTCGATCGGCGGCAGGCACGAGCCGACGTCGAAGCCGCTGAAGCACGGGGTGAGCTTGAGGACGGGCACCAGGCCGCGGTGGCCCGAGACGCCGGTGCGGAAGTAGTACTGCACGCCGAGCCAGTCGAGCTTGCCAGTCCAGGTCGGCTGCTGCTCGTCGGGCGTGCCGTCGAGGTTGGCGTCGAAGTTGCCGTTGACGATCGAGTCGATGAAGAGGTGGTGGAAGACGTAGACGACCTTGTCGCGGGCCGCGGTGTCCATCGGATCGGTCGAGATCTCGTTGTCCTGCGACGCGACCCAGTCGGCGACCGAGAGCGACAGCCCGACCGAGGCCGCGACGCCGTCGCCGTCGGCGTCGATCGTGTCGTGCGCCTTGATCGCGTCGTACATCGCGGCGTGCGCGGCGATGTAGTCGCGCACCACGGGCACGAAGTCGGCGAGCAGATCGCTGAACATCTTCGACTTGCCTGGCGGGAACTGGCCGACGCCGTAGGCCGCGAGCAGGTAGTTGACCGGCTCGTTGAGCGTGCCCCACTCGTCGACGCGATCGCCGAACTTCTCGGCGAGCAGCCCGGCGTGCGCGGCCATCGCCGCGATCACCATCGGCCCGCCGGTCGGGTGGCCGAGGCCGCACAGGTTGGTGTCCGTGGGACCCGCGGCGCAGTTGGTGTCGCGCGGGTCGTCGACCCAGACCGGGTTCGAGAAGTGGTGGATCGTCACGACCGGCTTGATGCCGGCGGTGCGCAGGTTATCGAGGACCTCACCGTAGTGATCGAGCGCGGCCTGATCGATCTGGCCCTTCACCGGCTCGATGCGCGCCCACTCGATGCTGAAGCGGTAGACATCGACGTGCATGTCCTTCAGCAGCTGGATGTCGGCGACCGCGAGGGTGTAGCCGTCCGAGGCATCGCCGACGAAGGCGCCGCGGCCCAGGCCGCCGTCGGCGGTCGGCTTGGTCCAGAGGTACCAGTCGGTGTTCGGGTTCATGTCCTCGATCTGGGTGGCTGCCGTGGCCACGCCGAACCGGAACGATCCCTTGCCGCTGGGCGCGCTGATCGACCCCATCGCGGGGAAGGTGATGTCGGTCGGGCCGCTGTCGCCGCAGGCGGCAAGAGCGAGCGCGAGGGCAGGGGCGGCGAGGGCGCGCGTCATGTGGCGCCATCGTGCACAACCCAACCGGTCAGGCCAAGATCTCTCGGCAGCTGCAAGTGCCCGAACCCGCTTGCAGAACCGGAGCCTTGACAGGCGAGGGCCGGTGCCTATACTGCCGCGCTTCGTCATGACCGCGCCGCTGTTCAAGGTCCTGCTCCGGGAGCTCCCGACTCACCGCCACATCGAGGTCGATGGGGCGTTCGTGGCGTCGTCGCTCGTGGGCATGCCCATGCGCGAGGCGCTCGAGGCGCCGCCCGACGACGCCAACGCCGGCAAGGGCGTGGTCGATCTCGATCTCTACGCGGACGAGACCACGGTCTTCGCCAACGGCTCGATCAAGGGCGAGCTGCGGGTCGCGTGCGGCCGCTGCGTCGGCCCGGCCACGATCGTCATCGACGAGAAGCTGCGGGTCACCTACGTGCCGGGCACCGATGACCCCGCGGCCATCGCGGCCATCGAGGCCGAGGTCGAGGCTGGCGACAGCGACGGCCTCGAGCTCGAGGAAGACGATCTCGAGCTGTTCCACTACGATGGCGAGACCATCGACCTGGAGCCGCTGATCCGCGAACAGTTCGTGCTGGCGGTGCCGTACGCGCCGCTGTGCCGCGAGGACTGCAAGGGCCTGTGCGCGCAGTGTGGCGCGGACCTCAACACCGCCCCCTGCGCGTGCGAATCCCCGATCGATCCCCGGTTTGCTGCCCTCAAGGGCTTGAAACTCACGTCGTGAAGAAGGAATAGGTAGCCATGGCTCTGCAGAAGCGTCGTCGCGGTCCCGCCACCACTGGTCATCAGCGGTCGGCCTGGATGAAGAAGTCGGGCGAGAACCGCCCCATGGTCCAGGCGTGCCCGAACTGCGCCGCGCCGCGGATCCCGCACCGGGTGTGCATGTCGTGCGGTTTCTACAACGGCGTGCAGGTCGTCGCCGCCAAGTCCGCCGACGCCGAGTGAGCGTCACAACCTGAGCGGGATGCCGTGATGCGGCTCCGGATCAGGATCGATGGAGCTGGACCTGCCTTCCACTGGAAGGCAGGTTTTTCGGCGTGACGATCGTCGCGCTGGATGCGATGGGTGGCGATGGCGCGCCCGGGCCCGAGCTGGCCGGTGCGCTCGCCGCGGTCCGCGATCGCGGCGTCGAGGTCGTCGCGGTCGGTGACGAGCCGCGCATGCGCGCCGAGCTCGCGCGGCTGGGGGAGCTCCCCGCGGGCCTGCGGCTCGTGCACGCGTCCGAGGTGGTCACCATGGAGGACCACCCGGTCGAGTCGTTCCGCAGGAAGCGGGACTCGTCGCTGCGCGTGGCGATCGAGCTGGTCCGCCGCGGCGAGGCCCAGGCGGTGGTGTCCGCCGGCAACTCCGGTGCGGTGCTGGCCACCGCGCAGCTCGTGCTGGGCCGCCTGCCGGGCGTGGCGCGACCGGCGATCGCCGCGGTGCTGCCGACCCGCCACGATCACGCGATCCTCTGCGACGCGGGCGCCAACGTCGACGTCACCGCGGCGATGGTCGCGCAGTTCGCGGTGCTCGGCGCCTGCTACGACCGCGTCGGCTTCGGCCGCACGCCGCCGCGGGTCGGGCTGCTCGCCAACGGCGCCGAGGCCCACAAGGGCACCGAGCTGACCCGCGCCGCCGCCGCGCTCATCGCCGCGGTCGCGCCGCGCGCCGGCTTCGAGTTCGTCGGCTACGTCGAGGGCACCGAGCTGTTCGACGCCGGCCGCGGCGGTCGCGTCGACGTGATCGCGACCGACGGCTTCACCGGCAACGTCGTGCTCAAGGCCTGCGAGGCCATCGGGGAGGGCTTGCTCGCGACCCTCGCGGGCGAGCTGGGCGAGCCCGCGCCGGCCCACGCGCTCGCGCACCGCTTCGACTACGCCAGCACCGGCGGCGCGCTCCTCGCCGGCGTCGACGGCCTCGTCGTCGTCGCGCACGGCCGCTCATCTGCGACCGCGATCGCGGTAGCGCTCGACACCACGCGCGGGCTCGCTGATCGCGGGCTCATCGCGGCGCTGCGGCGCGATCTCGCCGCGATCGCGGCCGATGCCGCGGGCGCCTAGCATGCGTCGTCGGTCGGACCAACCGCGAAGCCGCCGACGCACCGCGCGTGGCGCTATGCGGCAAACGTTTTCGCCCCACTGGGAGCTTTCCGCCGGCGGGAACTCGTGCGAAGAACCCACGCCATGACCACCGCCCTCGTGTTCCCCGGGCAGGGATCCCAGCGCGTCGGCATGGGCCGCGACCTCGCGATCCGCTTCCCGCTGGCGAAGGAGACCTACGCCGAGGCCGACGCCGCGGTCGGCTTCGCGCTGTCGGCGTTGTGCTGGGACGGCCCCGAGGACGACCTGACCCTCACTGCGAACACGCAGCCCGCGATCCTCGCGACCTCGATCGCGGTGTTCCGCGTGCTGCAGGCGGAGAAGGGCCTCGCGTTCGACGCAGTCGCCGGGCACTCCCTCGGCGAGTGGACCGCGCTGTGCGCCGCCGGCGCGATCGGCTTCGCCGATGCGGTGCGGCTGACCAACCTCCGCGGAAAGTTCATGCAGGAGGCGGTCGCGGTCGGCCTTGGCTCGATGGCCGCGCTCATGGGCCTCGAGCTGGATGCCGTGAAGGGCCTGTGCGCCGAGGCCTCGGCGCCCGGCGAGCCGTGCGAGCCCGCGAACCTCAACGGCGGCGGCCAGATCGTGATCTCGGGCGCGACCGCCGCGATCGATCGCGCGGTCGCGATGGCCAAGGGCAAGGGCGCCAAGCGCGCGGTCAAGCTCGCGGTGTCCGCGCCCTTCCACTGCTCGATGATGAAGCCGGCCGCGGATCGGCTGGCCGCCGCGCTCGCCGACGTGACGATCGCGCGCCCGTCGGTGCCGGTCTACGCCAACGTCACCGCGGCGCCGACCCAGGATCCCGACGAGATCCGCGCGCTGCTGGTCCGCCAGGTCACGAGCCCGGTCCGCTGGGAGGAGTCGATCGCCGCGATGCACGCCGCGGGCGTGACGCGCGCGTTCGAGCTCGGCGCGGGCTCGGTGCTCAAGGGCCTGGTCAAGCGCATCGCCGCGATCGAGTGCACCACGATCGGCGAGCCGCACGAGGTCGACGCCTTCACGGCGTGAGGAGCGAACCATGGCGATCCACGACAAGGCTCTCGACGGCAAGGTGGCGCTGGTCACCGGTGGCTCGCGCGGCATCGGGCGCGCGGTGTGCGTCGCGCTCGCGCAGCGCGGCGCCAAGGTGATCGTCAACTTCGCGGGCCGCGAAGACGCCGCGCGCGAGACCGCGGCGCTGTGCACCGCGGCCGGCGGCCAGGCGGTCGTCGCGCAGTTCGACGTCAGCGACGGTCCGGCGGTCACCGAGGCGATCAAGACGCTCGGCAAGGACCACGGCGGCCTCGACATCCTCGTGAACAACGCGGGCGTCGCGATCAACGGCCTGATCATGCGGTTCAAGGACGAGCAGTGGGACAAGGTGCTCGACACCAACCTCGCCGGCGCGTTCCACACCGCCCGCGCGGCCGCCTCGCTGTTGCTCCGCGCCAAGGACGCCGGCCGCATCGTGAACATCACGTCCGTCGTCGGCGAGATGGGCAACGGCGGCCAGGCCGCCTACGCCGCGTCGAAGGCCGGCCTCATCGGCCTCACGATGAGCCTCGCCAAGGAGCTCGCGTCGCGCGGCGTCACCGTCAACGCGGTGTCGCCGGGCTTCATCGAGACCGACATGACCGCCGAGCATCTGCCCGATGCCCAGCGCGCGAAATTGATCGAGGGCATCCCGCTCGGCCGCATCGGCGCGAGCGAGGATGTCGCCAACGCCGTCGCGTTCCTGGCTGGCCCCGAGGCCAGCTACATCACCGGTCAGGTGATACGCGTCAACGGCGGGATGTTGATGTAGCCGCCGAATCGGCTTACAAGACGACCGAAAGGAATGCCCATGTCGCCCGAAGAGATCGAGAACAAGGTCCGCGAGATCATCTGCCAGCAGCTCGAGGTGTCGAGCGAGCAGCTCAAGCCGAGCGCCTCGTTCGTCGATGACCTCAAGGCGGACTCGCTGGCCGTCGTCGAGCTGGTCCTCGCCCTCGAGCAGGAGTTCAAGATGGAGATCCCCGAGGAGGATACCGAGCAGATCAAGACGGTCGGCGACGCGCTGACCTACGTGAAGACTCACGCCAAGTGATCCGAGCGGGCCATCGCCCGCTCGCTCTATTTTCATCGGAGCTCCCATGCGCCGCGTCGTCATCACTGGTATCGGCCTCGTCACGCCCATCGGCAACGATCGCGAGACGACCTGGACGAGCTTGCTCGCCGGCAAGAGCGGCGCGGGGCCGATCACGCTGTTCGACGCCTCGCAGTTCGCGACCAAGTTCGCGTGCGAGGTGAAGGGCTTCGATCCGCTCGCCTACCTCGACAAGCGCGAGGTCAAGCACCTCGATCGCTTCCTGCAGTTCGGCGTGTCGGCCGGCATGATGGCGATGCACGACGCGGGCTTCGCCGACGGCAAGGTGCCGGCCGGCGAGGAGGACGACTGGGGCGTGTACATCGGCGCGGGCCTCGGCGGCGTGCGCTCGATCGAGGACACGTACGTCGCGTGCAAGGAGAAGGGCCCGCGCTACGGGTTCTCGCCGTACTTCGTCACCGACATCATCATCAACGAGATCCCCGGCATGGTCTCGATCCGGACCGGCGCGCGCGGGCCGAACTTCAGCCACGTCTCGGCGTGCGCCACCGGCGCGCACTCGATCGGCGAGGCGATGCGGGCGATCCGCCACGGCTACGCCGAGTGCATGATCGCCGGCGGCGCCGAGGCCACGATCACGATCCTCGGCGTCGGCGGCTTCAACGCGATGCGCGCGATGTCGACCCGCAACGACGACCCGCTCCACGCGAGCCGGCCGTTCGACAAGGACCGCGACGGCTTCGTGGTGGGCGAGGGCGCGGGCGTGCTGGTGCTCGAGGAGCTCGAGCACGCCAAGAAGCGCGGCGCGCGGATCTACGCCGAGCTGACCGGCTACGCCGCCAACAGCGACGCGCACCATGTCGCGGCGCCGGCGCCGGAGCACAAGGGCGCGCAGGCGTGCTTCCGGCGCGCGCTCAAGGACGCGAACATCGATCCGACGTCGATCGGCTACTGCAACGCGCACGGCACGTCGACCGACCTCAACGACAAGAACGAGACCTTCGCGCTCAAGACGGTCTTCGGCGACCACGCGTACAAGATGGCGGTGTCGTCGACCAAGTCGATGACCGGCCACACCCTCGGCGCCGCCGGCGGCATCGAGGCCGGCATCACGGCGCTGGCGATCGCGCGCGGCGTGCTGCCGCCGACCATCAACTACACGACGCCGGATCCCGAGTGCGATCTCGACTACGTGCCCAACACGCCGCGCGAGCTGCGCGTCGAGGCCGCGATGTCGAACAGCTTCGGCTTCGGCGGCACCAACGCGGCGCTGATCATGAACCGCTACCGCGGAGACTGAGATGACCATGCGCTGGTACGCCGGATCGGATCACGCGGGTCGCGAGCTGCGCCAGCTGCTCGTCGCCGCGCTGCGCGGGCTGGGCGACGAGGTCGAGGACCTCGGCACCAACGACAAGGCCTCGGTGGACTACCCCGACTACGGCGCGGCGGTCGGTCGCGCGGTCGCGGCCGCCAAGGGCGAGGCCCTCGGGCTCGTGGTCTGCGGCTCGGGCATCGGCATCAGCATCGCCGCGAACAAGGTGCACGGCATCCGCGCGGCGCTCGTGCACGACACGTACACCGCCGAGATGGCGCGCCGGCACAACGACGCCAACGTGGTCGCGTTCGGCGCGCGCGTGGTCGGCGACGGCGTGGCTGAGGCCGCGCTGCGCGCCTTCCGCGACGCCACGTTCGAGGGCGGCCGCCACGGCATGCGGGTCGACAAGCTGACCGCGCTCGATCGCGCGACGGACTGATCGGTGCGCTGTCCCTTCTGCACTGCCGAGGAGGACAAGGTCGTTGATCGACAGGGGACGTTCCCGTCCCCTCGGTCGAGGCGGAGCCTCGCCCTTCACCCCACCGCGCGTCGCGTCGCGCGAGGGAGCACGCGCTGATGCGCTGTCCCTTCTGCACGGCGGAAGAAGACAAGGTCATCGACTCGCGCTCGTCCCGGGACGGGCGTGAGATCCGGCGGCGGCGCGAGTGCCTCGCCTGCCAGCGGCGGTTCACGACCTACGAGCGGATCGAGGAGTCGATGCCGCTGGTGATCAAGCAGGACGGGCGGCGCGAGCCGTTCGACCGCAACAAGATCGAGCGCGGCATCCAGCACGCGGTCGCCAAGCGGCCGGTCGCGCACGACGCGGTGCTGCGGCTGGCCGATCAGGTCGAGCGCGAGATCTCGGAGCTCGGCGTCGCCGAGATCGACTCGCGCGCGATCGGCGAGCGGGTGCTGCCCAAGCTGCACGAGCTCGATCAGGTCGCGTTCGTCCGGTTCGCGTCGATCTACCGCGACTTCCGCGACGTCGAGGAGTTCGCGCGCGAGATCGAGGCGATGCGCGGGCCGTCCGACGACGAGCCCGCGGAGTGAGCGCCGACGACGCGCGCTGGATGCGGCGGTGCTTGGCGCTGGCGCGGCGCGCGCGCGGCCGGACCTCGCCCAACCCGATGGTCGGCTGCGTGATCGTCGATCGGCGCGGCCGGCTCTTGGCCGAGGGCTGGCACCGCGGGCCGGGCACGCTCCACGCCGAGGCCGACGCGCTCGCCAAGCTCGGCGGCGCGGCGCGCGGCGCGACGATCTACTGCAACCTCGAGCCCTGCCATCACCGCGACGGCGGCCGCACGCCGTGCTCGGCGCGGGTGATCGACTCGGGCGCCGCGCGGCTGGTGCTCGGCGCGCGCGACCCGATGCCGGGCCACGGCGGTGGCGCGAAGGCGATCGCCAGGGCCGGCATCGCGGTCACCGCCGACATCCTCGGCGACGCCTGCCGCGACGCCAACGCGCCGTTCCTGACCTGGGCGGCGCACGGCCGGCCGCGGTTCGCGCTGAAGGCGGCGATGACCCTCGACGGCAAGATCGCCGCGGTGTCGGGCGAGTCGCAGTGGATCACCGGCGCTGCAGCGCGCGCCGACGGCCACGCCCAGCGCGCGATCGTCGACGCGATCGTCGTCGGGGTCGGCACCGTGCTCGCCGATGATCCGCGGCTCACCGCGCGCGGCCGGCGCGGCGCACGCGACCCGATCCGCGTGATCGTCGACAGCCGGCTGCGCACGCCGCCGACCGCGAAGGTGCTGCCGGCGATCGGCGGTAGCGCCGCGCGCACGATCATCGCGACCACCGCGCGCGCGCCCGCGATCCGCGAGCGGCGGCTGGTCGCGGCGGGTGCCGAGGTCTGGCGGCTGCCGGCGCAGGGCGGTCGGGTATCGCTCGATGCGCTCGCCGCGCGGCTCGGCGCGGCGAAGATCCTCGACGCCCTGGTCGAGGGCGGCGGCGAGCTGCACGCCGGCTTCCTCGCCGCGGGCCTCGCCGACGAGCTGCGGGTGTACGTCGCGCCGATGGTGATTGGCGGCGGCGCGCGCGCGTGGGTCGGCGGCGGTGGCGCGCAGACGCTGGCGGACGCGTCGCGGTTCGCGTGGGTCGGTGCGCCGCGCCGCCTCGGCGACGACTGGCTCTTGATCGCGCGGCCGCGCTCGTGACCGCCGCGATCGCGTGCCGCGCGGGCTGCGGCGCGTGCTGTATCGCGCCGTCGATCTCGCCATCGCACCCCGCGCTGCCCGAGGGCAAGGCCGCCAACGTGCGTTGCCCGCACCTGACCGAGGCGATCACGTGCGCGCTGTTCGGGCTGCCGTCGCGGCCCGCGGTCTGCGGCAGCCTGCAGCCAGCGGCGGAGATGTGCGGCGAGTCGGCGGAGGAGGCGATGGCGACGATCGTCCGGTGGGAGATGCTCACGCGTCCGCGCGAGCGATCACGTTGACGTTGACGATCACGTGCCGTTGACGTGGGCGTGGGCGTTCACGTGGTCGGCGACGGCGACGGCGACGTGAAACCTTGACCTTGACGTCGCGCGGCGAACCGCGTGGACAGGTCAACGTCGAAGTTTGACGTCGCCGTCGCCGTCGCGGACAAGGTCAACGTCCACGTCCACGTCCACGTCCACGTCCACGTCCACGTCCACGTCCACGTCCACGTCCACGTCCACGTCCACGTCCACGTCCACGTCCACGTGATCGCTCAGCATATTCATCATTGCTTCCAGCTCGTTGAGGTATATATTCAGACGCATGGTAAAGAATGAGGCGCTGGTCGTCGCGGCAGTCCTCGCGGGGCTCGCCGGCGGCTGTCGCAAGCCCGAGCTGACCGACGGGCGCTACCAGGGGATGGTCGAATACGAGCGCCGCGATCTCGCCTTCGAGCTCGCGGGCCGGGTCGCGCAGGTCGCGGTCACGCGCGGCCAGGAGCTCACCGCGGGCGCCCTGATCGCGCGCCAGGACGACGCCCTCGATCGCGAGAGCCGCGAGATCCGCGTGCGCGATGTCGCGGTCGCCAGCGCCGAGCTCGCGCTGGTGAAGGCGGGCGCGCGGCCCGAGGACATCCGCGGCGCGCAGGCCACGCTGACCGCCGCGAAGGCCGCCGAGCTCGACGCGCAGAAGGAGCTCGCGCGGCTGCGCGGCCTGGTCGACAAGGGCGCGCTGCCCGCCGCGGGCCTCGATGCCCTCGAGGCCCAGCTCGCCGCCGCGACCGGCCAGCGCCAGGCCCAGGAGGAGCGGCTGCGCGCGCTCAGGAACGGCGCGCGCTCGCAGGAGATCGATCGCGCTGCGGCCCGCGTCGCGCAGGCGGCGCAGGCGCTGGTCGCCGAGGACACCAAGCTGACCAAGCGCGCGTTGCTCGCGCCGGCCGCCGGCATCGTCGAGGACGTCTACATCCAGCCGGGCGAGATGGCGAGCGCGGGCACGCCGGTGATCGCGCTCATCGACGCGCTCCATCCCTACGCCGACGTGTTCGTGCCGGTCGCGGACGTCGCGCAGATCCAGGTCGGCGACGCCGCGCTGCTCGCGATCGACGGCAGCGCGACCGAGGCGCGCGGCGTGGTCGAGCTGGTCTACGCCCAGGCCGAGTTCACGCCCCGGTTCGTGTTCTCGCCGCGCGAGCGCCCCAACCTCATGATGCGCGTGCGCGTGCGCATCGACGATCACGCGCGCGCGCTGCACGCCGGGCTGCCGGCCTACGCGCGCTTCGAGCGCGGCGCGGCGGTCGCGACCGCGCCGGTGCTCGACGCCGCGCCTGCGGTCGCGCCGCCCGACGCGCCCGCGCTCGACGGTGGTGCGCGGTGACCGCCGCCGCGGCCACCGCGCCCGATCCCGACGCCGATCTCATCATCCGCACCGAGAACCTGTCGCGCCGCTTCGGCGATCTGATCGCCGTGAAGGACGTCTCGCTGTCGGTGCGGCGCGGCGAGATCTTCGGCGTGCTCGGCCCCAACGGCGCCGGCAAGTCGACGACGATCCGCATGCTGTGCGGCATCCTCGATCCGAGCGGCGGGCGCGGCACCGTCGTCGGCTTCGACATCGCGCGCGATCCCGAGCGCATCAAGGAGCGGGTCGGCTACATGACCCAGCGGTTCTCGCTCTACGAGGACCTCACGGTCTACGAGAACCTGTGGTTCTACGCCGGCATCTACGGCGTGGCGCGGCGCGATCGCAAGGCGCGGGTCGCCGAGGTGCTGGGCACGACCGGCCTCGAGGCGCGCAAGGGCCAGCTCGCCGGCACGCTGTCGGGCGGCTGGAAGCAGCGGGTCGCGCTCGCGTCCGCGACGATCCACCGGCCGCCGCTCCTGTTCCTCGACGAGCCCACCGCCGGCGTCGATCCGGTCAGCCGGCGCGCGTTCTGGGCCGAGATCCACCGGCTCGCCTCGGGCGGCACGACGGTGCTGCTCACGACCCACTACATGGACGAGGCCGAGCGCTGCCATCGCCTCGCGTTCATCTTCCGCGGCCAGGTGCTCGACGTCGGTCGGCCCGAGGAGGTCATCGCGCGGCGCGAGCTGGTCGCGGCCGAGGTCGATCTGACCGGCGCGATCGACGGCGTCGCGATCGCGGCGGCGCTGCGCGCGATGGACGGCGTCGACGAGGTCGAGTTCTACGGCCACACGCTGCGGGTCGTGACCCGCCAGGATCACGATCCGGTGGCGCTGCTCGCGCCGTACGCCGGCGAGTGGCCGGCGCGCAAGGTCCGCGTCTCCGTCGAGGACGCGTTCGTGTCGATGGTGCGGCGCGAGGAGGCGCCATGAGCGCGATCGGCCGCAGCCTCGGGCGCATCCGCGTCGTCGCCTACAAGGAGCTCATCCAGCTCCGGCGCGATCGCCTCACGATCGGCATGATGGTGATGCTGCCGCTGATGCAGCTCGTGCTGTTCGGCTTCGCGATCGACAACGACGTGCGCCACATGCCGACCGTGGTGTTCGACGCCGATCGCTCGGCGGCGTCGCGCGATCTGGTCCGGCGCATGGAGGTCACTGGCTTCTACGACGTCATCGGCGCGGTCGAGAGCTACGACGAGATCGCGACCGCGTTCCGCCAGGGCACCGCCGGCGTCGCGCTGGTCGTGCCCGCGCGCTACGGCCAGGATCTGGCGCGCGGCCGGCCGGCCCACGCGCAGCTCATGGTCGATGGCTCGGATCCGCAGACCGTGGCCTCGGCGACCAACACCGCCAGCTCGGTGGTCGCGCAGCTCGCCGGCAACCTCGCCCAGCAGCGCGCCGCCGCGCTCGGCGTGACCACCGCGCCGGCGATCGATCTCGCGGTGTCGGTGCTCTACAACCCGGATCTCCGGACCGCGGTCTACATCGTGCCCGGCCTGGTCGGCGTGATCCTGACGCTCACGATGGTGATGTTCACGTCGATGGCGATCGTGCGCGAGCGCGAGCGCGGCACGCTCGAGCAGCTGATCGTCTCGCCGGTGAAGTCGGTCGAGCTGGTGATCGGCAAGATCGTCCCGTACATCGTCATCGGCTACGTCCAGATGACGCTGATCCTGATCGTCGGCACCCAGCTGTTCGACGTGCCATTCGCCGGCGAGATCCGCCTCCTGTACCTGCTCGCGTCCCTGTTCATCGCCGGCAACCTCGCCCTCGGGCTGTTCTTCTCGACGCTCGCGAAGACCCAGCAGCAGGCGATGCAGATGTCGTTCTTCTTCCTGCTGCCCAACATCCTCCTGTCGGGCTTCATGTTCCCGTTCGCCGGCATGCCGCGGTTCGCGCAGATCCTGTCGTCGGGCCTGCCGCTGACCCACTTCCTGCGGATCATCCGCGGCATCGTGCTGAAGGGCGCGGGCTACGCCGAGCTCGCCGGCGAGGTGCTGTGGCTGGCGGCGATCCTCGGCGTGCTGGTCGCGGTCACCGCGCTCCGCTTCCGGAAGAAGCTCGGCTGATGGCCCGCGACATCATCCAGGGGACCTGCCCGTCCCCTCTGGCGAGGCGGAGCCTCGCCGACATGTTCGTCCGGCGCGGCGACCGCGCCGGTGGCCCCACCGCGCGCCGCGCCGCGCGGCTGTGGACGGCGGTGCCCTGATGGCGCGTCCCGCATCAGACATTCGCGCGCGGATCGTGGCCGCGGCGCGCCCGGTGTTCCTGGCCCACGGCGTCGACGCGGCGCCGCTGCGCGCGATCGCGCGCGCCGCCCGCACCAACCTCGGGATGATCTACTACTACTTCCCGACCAAGGACGATCTGTTCGCCGAGGTGATCGAGGCGCCGTACGCGAAGGTGGTCGATGATCTCGCGGCCGCGCTCGGCGGCGATCGCCCGGTGCGCGAGCGCATCCGCGACCTCTACCGCCGGCTGTGCGCGATGACGCCCGACGAGCGCGAGGTCGCGGGCCTGGCTGCGCGCGAGGTCCTGACCTCGGCGACGCGGCGCGTGCGCATGTTCGAGCGCTTCTGGCGCGGCCACATCCCCCTCGTGCTCGCCGCGCTCGAGGGCGGCAAGGCGCGCGGCGAGATCCGCGCCGATGTCCCGACGCCGCTGCTGCTCTCGATGACCGCGGGCGCGGCGCTGTTCCCGCAGATCGCGCTGCACGTGCTGCAGATGCCGGGCATGCCATCGCCCGAGGCGCTCGCCGATCGCCTGGTCGCGCTGCTCTTCGACGGCATCGCGGCGCGGCCGTGACCGCGCGCGCTACTCCGACAGGTACGGCAGCACGATGCGCTCGCGGTGGAAGCCGTTGTGCGTGTCGAAGTTGAACGGCTGGTAGTGGATCGGCCAGGGGATCGCGAGCGGCGCACCGTAGCCGTGGCGGAGCGTGAGCGCCATCGGCGTGACCTTGCGGTACGAGGAGTCGAGCGGCAGGTCGCGGTTGTCCCAGCCGCCGGCGGAGAACAGGTTGATGAGCATCAGGTCGCCGAGGTCGTAGGTCAGCTCGAAGCCGGCGTCGATCTTCTCGTGACCGCGGATCATCGTCGTGAACCCGGTCTTCTCCATGAACGCGCGGAACTGCTCGCGCCCGAAGTTGAAGCGCGGGTTGCGCCTCTGGATCCCGAGCGGCACCGCGTCGGTCTGGCTGGGATCGCTCCACAGCATCTGGAAGCGCAGCTCGCCGTGGTTGAGGCTGCCGAGGTCCTGGTAGTGCTTGGCGAAGCTGTCGTCGCGCGGGATGCCGCCGTGCACGAACATCGTGCGGTCGAACAAGAAGCTGGTCGGCATCTGGTCGAAGAGCAGCTTGTAGCTCTCGAGCAGCGGCCGCGGCACGTACGGCATGATCGAGGTCAGCGCCTCGGCCGGCGCGACCGCGCTCCACACGCCCTCGGGGCCGCTGATGAACGACTCGTGATTGCCGCGCAGCACGACGACGTTGTCGGGTAGCGCGGTGAAGAGTTGCAGCACGGTGCGCAGCACGCCGTCGAAGCTGTAGAGCCCGCGATCGATGTAGTCGCCGAGGAAGACCAGCTTGACGTCGGGGTGGTTGGCCGGATCCCACTGGTGCAGCCACACCCGGCGCAGGAAGTCCGACTGCAGGAGCGCGGCCTTGAGACAGCCATAGCAGCCGTGGAGATCGCCGAGCACGATCAGCTCGACCGGGCGATCGGGCCGCATCACGTGGACGAAGCCGTCGAGGAACTGGCTGCCCGGCGGCAGCTGCCCGATGTCGGTGACGCCCTCGAGCCGGCGGTTGCCCATCATCCGCTGGCGGTTCCAGGCCTGCATCGCGCGGTCGACGAGATCCTGATCGCGATCGAGCTGCGACTTGAGCTCGATGGGGTGGGGCGAGTAGGTCATCTCGAGCGGATCGAGCAGCGGGTGCGAGACCGCCTTGAGCTCGTTCCAGTGGATCGCCGAGATCGCGAGCGGGCGGGCCGGCCCGGGCGCGGGGTGCGGCGTGGCCTTGGCGGCCACGAACGTCATCAGCTCGTCGTGGACCGCCTGCTCGGCAGGCGTGACCTTGCCGTCGGCCTGGATCAGCGAGCGGACCATCGCCATGACCGCGGGCCGCTGCGCCATCGGGAAGCTGGCGAACGTGGTCAGCGCGCGGACGGTCAGGCGCGGACCGAGGAAGCTCTCGGGCTCGGCGCGCGGCATCTCGCCGACCAGGCTGGCGAGCTCGGCGTCGACGGTGTGGAAGATGCGGGAGAAGTGCAGGTGATAGTTGATGCGCAGCCGCTCGCGGCTCGCGGGATCCTGACCGAGCGACTCCGCGCCCTTGAGGATGACCTGCTCGAGGAAGCTCTCGACCAGGGTCCGCTCGCGGGCGTGGAACTGGCCGTCGATGTGGCCGATCGTCAGGAGCAGATCGATCAGGTCCGCCGTGCGGGCCTCGGCGAACTTGCCGTCCTCGCCGACCGCCAGCGCCGCCTCGGCGGACTTCATCGTTGCAGCCATCGTTGCAGCCATCCCTGGGCCGAGTCGTCCACGGTCCCATGTGACCAGGACCGTTCCGACGGTGCAAGCACAGCTCCCGGGTTTGCGCAGCGGTGCAACCCGCCGGGTGGCTGCGCATCGAACCGGTTGTGGTACACCCGGCCCCGATGTTCACCGGTCTGGTCGAAGACGTCGGCACCATCGTGCGCGCCGATCGCCGCTCCGACGCGCTGGTGCTCGTGGTCCGGCCAGCCGCGCTGCCGATCGGCGAGCTCACCCTCGGCGAGTCGGTCAGCCACGACGGCGTGTGTCTCACGGTCACCGACATCGCCAGCGGCACCTACACGGTCCTGGCGGGCGCCGAGACCCTGGCCCGAACCACCCTCAGCGAGCTGCGGGTCGGCGCCAAGGTCAACCTCGAGCGGGCGCTGCGGGCTGGCGACCGCCTGGGCGGCCACATGGTCGCGGGCCACGTCGACGCGGTCGGGGAGATCGTCAGCCGCCGGGACCTCGGCGCCAACATCGTCTACACGGTGCGCGCGCTGCCCGCGGTGCTGCGCTACGTCGTCGAGAAGGGCTCGATCGCCATCGACGGCATCAGCCTCACGGTCAACCGCGTGGATGGCGACGGCCTGGACGTCGCGATCATCCCGCACACCTCGTCGAAGACCACGCTGACCGACAAGCCCGTCGGCCGGCGCGTGAACCTCGAGGTCGACATCATCGGCAAGTACGTCGAGAAGCTGCTCGGCGGCTACCGCGGAGGGCTGGCATGAGCATGTCGCTGAATCCCATCGAGCGCGTCGAGCGCGCCATCGCGGAGATCCGCGCCGGACGCATGGTCATCCTCGTCGACGACGAGGACCGCGAGAACGAGGGCGACCTCGTGCTGGCCGCCGATCGGGTGACGCCCGAGGCGATCAACTTCATGGCGACCCACGCGCGCGGCCTCATCTGCCTCGCGATGGACGGCCCGCTCATCGACAAGCTCGAGCTGCCGATGATGGTGCGCGACAACCAGGCCAGCCTGGGCACCGCGTTCACGGTGTCGATCGAGGCGCGCCGCGGCGTGTCGACCGGCATCTCGGCCAAGGATCGCGCGGTCACCGTGCGCGCCGCGATCGCCGACGACGCCCGGCCCGAGGATCTGGTCTCGCCCGGCCACGTGTTCCCGCTGCGGGCGCGGCCCGGCGGCGTGCTGGTGCGCACCGGCCAGACCGAGGGCTCGGTCGATCTCGCGCGGCTCGCCGGCCTCAAGCCGGCCGGCGTGATCTGCGAGATCATGCGCGAGGACGGCGAGATGGCGCGCATGCCGGAGCTCGAGGTCTTCGCCGAGCGCCACGGCCTGCTCATCTGCTCGGTCGCCGACATGATCGCGTTCCGGCTGCAGCGCGAGCACATCGTGCGCTGCCGCGGCGAGGGCATGGTCCGGCCCGGCGGCCTGGGGCCGGGCGCGTCGTTCATGGCGCGGCTCTACACCACCGACGTCGAGGACACCGAGTACGTGGCGCTGGTCCGCGGGGATGTCGCGGCCGCGAGCGCGGCCGGCAAGGACGTCCTGGTCCGCGTGCAGTCGCTCGATCCGCTCGGCGATCCGTTCGGCATCCGGCCCGACGTCGACGCCGCGCTGCGCATGATCGACGACGCCGGCGTCGGCGTGTTCCTCTACGTCTTCAACCGCGCGCGCACCAGCCTGGCGCGCTCGTTCGATCGGCTCGTGCTGCAGCGCCCGAGCCAGCAGACGCCGGCCGGCGCGAGCGAGGCGCTGCGCGATTTCGGCCTGGGCGCGCAGGTGCTCGCCGATCTCGGCTGCCGCCGCATCCGGCTGCTGGCCTACGGCGATCGCCGGATCCCGGGCCTCGACGGCTTCGGCATCGAGGTCGTCGAGCGCGTGCCCATCCCGATGGCGCCGCGCCGCGCGCCCGCGCCGGTGCCCGCCGCCGCCGCCAAGACCGAGTCCAAGTAGAACCCTGTAGTAGGAGACGCCATGCCTCGCCTCATCGAAGGCCACCTCACCTCGGCCGGCTTCGCGTTCGCGATCGTCGCCAGCCGCTTCAACAGCCTGATCGTCGAGCCGCTGATCGCCGGCGCGATCGACGCGATCGAGCGCACCGGCGGTAACCTCGACCAGGTCAGCATCTACCACTGCCCGGGCGCGTGGGAGTTGCCGCAGGTCGTGCGCAAGGTCGTCGGCAAGGGCGGCATCGACGCGGTGATCGCGCTGGGCGCGGTGATCCGCGGCTCGACGCCGCACTTCGACTTCGTCGCGGGCGAGGCCGCCAAGGGCGTGGCCGGCGCGGCGATGAGCTCGGGCATCCCGGTGAGCTTCGGCGTGCTGACCACCGACACGATCGAGCAGGCGCTCGAGCGCGCTGGCACCAAGGCCGGCAACAAGGGCTTCGACGCGGCGATGGCCGCGATCGAGATGGCGAACCTCTACCGCACGATCGAGAGGGGTTGATCATGGCGCCCGGGGCTCGTCGCAAGGCGCGCGCGTTCGCGCTGCAGATCCTCTACGCCCACGACGCCGGCGGCTCGGTCGCCGTCGACGCCGCGGCCTCGGGCTGGGACGACAACTTCGAGGTCGACATCGATCCGGCCGGGCGCGAGTTCGCGAGCGGGCTGGCCCAGGCGGCGGTCGCGCACCTCGCGGCGATCGACGAGGTCATCGCCGGCGCGTCCAAGAACTGGCGGCTCGATCGCATGGCGCGGGTCGATCGCAACATCCTGCGGCTCGCGACCTGCGAGCTGCGCGACTTCCCCGACGTGCCGGTCAAGGTCGCGATCAACGAGGCGGTCGAGCTCGCCAAGCGCTTCGGCACCGCCGAGTCGCCGGCGTTCGTCAACGGCATCCTCGACCGCGTCGCGGCCGCGCTCGGCCGTTCGCCGGAGTCGTAGGATCCGACCCATGCCGGCTTTGCGCCCATGACCGTCCACGTGCTCGCCGCCGATCTCGGCAAGTGGGACGAGAGCGACCGCGACGCGCTGGTGCTGCCGTTCTTCGCGGACGAGCGCCCGCTGCGCGGCGCCGCCGGGCTCGCCGACTGGCGGCTGTGCGGCCGGCTGTCGCGGCTCATCCGCGCCGGCCGCGCGGGCGGGGCGCGCGGCGAGACCGTCATGATGCCGCCGGGCCGGCGCCTGCGCTTCAAGCGGCTGGTGCTGTTCGGCCTCGGCGAGTCGAAGGGCTACGACGACGCGCGCTTCCGCGAGGACGCGAAGCGCATCCGTCAGGTCGTCGCCGACGCGGGCATCAAGGACTACGCGCTCCAGGCGCCGGGCCGGGCCTCGGGCCTCATCGGCGCGCGCCGCGCGCTCGAGCTGTGGCTCGAGCTGGTCAAGGGCGACACGACCGCGGCGGACGTCACGCTGATCGACGACCCGGCCGGCCAGAAGGACATGGCCGAGCTGCTGCGTCACGCGCGCTAGCACCGGGCGTTCGGCGCCCTTGCGGCCGTCCGCGCGTGTACCATCGGCCGCGATGAGGTCCGTCGTCGTGATCACGGCGCTGGCTGCGGCTCTGGCCGCGTGCGGCGACAATCTAGCTGGCAACCAGTCCCCCACCGTCGACGCTCAGCAGGTGACGACCGCGGAGGACACACCCGTGACGTTCGCGGTCGTGGCGGCCGACCCCGAAGGCCAGCCGCTGACGCTGTCGGCCACCGGGGCCGCGCACGGCACCGTGACCTCGACGGGCACGACCGTGACCTATACGCCCGCGCCCGACTACAACGGGCCCGACGCGATCACCGTGACGGTGAACGACGGCGTCCTGCCGGCCTCGGCGACGGTCTCGATCACCATCACGCCGGTCAACGATCGCCCGGTCGCCGTCGACGATGCCCTCGCGGGCACGCGCAACACGCCGGTCGTCGTCGATGCCGCGGCGCTGGTCGCCAACGACACCGACATCGACGGCGACGCGCTGACGGTGACCGCGGTCGGCGGCACCAGCGCGGGCGCGGTCACGCTGGCCGGCGGCACGATCACGTTCACGCCGCCCGCCGGGTTCACCGGGACCGCGACGTTCGCGTACACGGTCAGCGACGGCACCGCCAACGACGACGGCGTCGTCACGGTCACCGTCGGCGGCGCCAACCAGGCGCCGGTCGCGGTCGACGATGCGATCACGACCGCCGAGGACACCGCCGTCACCGTGAACGCGGCGACCCTGGTCGCCAACGACACCGACGCCGACCTGCAGACGCTCTCGGTCACCGCCGTCGGCAACGCCAGCGCCGGCACCGTCGCGCTCGCCGCCGGCGTCGTCACGTACACGCCGGCGGCCAACGCCACCGGCACCGCGACGTTCGACTACACCGTCTCCGACGGCGCCGACACCGATACCGGTACGGTCACGGTGACGATCACGCCGGTCAACGACGCGCCGGTCGCGACCGCGGGCACCGCGCAGACCAACGAGGACACCGCGGTGACGATCACGCTCGCGGGCACCGACGCCGAGGGCGGCGCGCTGACGTTCGCGATCGCGAGCGGCCCCGCGACCGGCACGCTCGGCGCGATCACGCAGCTCACCCCGACCACGGCGCAGGTCACGTACACCCCGAACGCCAACGCGACCGCCGACGACACCTTCACCTTCACGGTCAGCGACGGCGCCGCGACCTCGAGCGCGGCGGCGGTCGTGATCGACGTCGTGCCAGTCCAGGATCCGCCGGTGGCGACCGCCGGCACCGCCACGACCAGCGAGGACACCGCCGTGACGATCACGCTCGCGGGCACCGACGTCGACGGCGACGCGCTGACGTTCGCGATCGCGAGCGCGCCGGCGTCCGGCACGCTCGGCGCGATCACCCAGCTCACCCCGACCACGGCGCACGTGACCTACACGCCGAACCCGAACGTCAGCGGCAACGACGCGTTCACCTTCACGGTCAACGACGGCACCTCGACCTCGCCCGCGGCGACGGTCGCGATCGCCGTCGCCGCGGTCAACGATGCGCCGGTGGCGACCGCCGGCACCGCGACGACCAGCGAGGATACCGCGGTCGCGATCACGCTCGTGGGCGCCGATCTCGACGGCAATCCCCTCACGTTCGCGATCGCCAGCGGGCCCTCGACCGGGACGCTCGGCGCGATCACGCAGCTCACGCCGACCACGGCGTCGGTCACGTACACGCCCGCGCTGAACGCGAGCGGCGACGCCACCTTCACGTTCACGGTCAGCGACGGCACCGCGACCTCGGCGGCGGCGACCGTCACGGTCCACGTGACGCCGGTCAACGATGCGCCGGTGGCGAACGCGGGCACCGCGACGACCGACGAGGACACCGCGGTCACCGTGACGCTGGTCGGCGCCGACGTCGACGGCGATCCGCTGACCTTCGCGATCGTCACCGGGCCGGCCCACGGCACGCTCGGCGCGATCATGCCGCTGACGCCGACCACGGCCCTGGTGGTCTACACGCCGAGCGCGAACTCGTCGGTCGATGACTCGTTCACGTTCCGGGTCAACGACGGCACCGGCAACTCGGCGCCGGCGACCGTCGCGATCGACGTCGTCCCGGTCAACGACACGCCGGTCGCGAGCGACGACGCCGACAGCGTCGAGAAGAACACGCCGCTGGTCCGCGCCGGGTCGGTCTACACCGCCAACGACGTCGACGTCGATGGCCCGGCGCTGACGGTCACCGCGGTCGGCAACCCGAGCAACGGCACCGTGGCGCTCGCCGCCGGCACGATCACGTTCACGCCGACCACCGGCTTCGTCGGCACGGGCGGCTTCGACTACACCGTGTCCGACGGCGCGGGCGGCGCGGACGTCGGGCGCGTCACCGTGACCGTCACCGAGACCAACACGCCGGTGGTCGCGGTCGACGACGCCGCGACCGTGGCCGAGGACACCGCGCTGGTGATCGGCGCGGTCTTCACCGCCAACGACATCGATCCCGATCCGCAGACCCTCACGGTGGTCAGCGCGCAGAACCCGGTGCACGGCACGATCGTCGTCAACACCGGCGTGCCGTCGTTCGTGCCCGACGCGAACTACAACGGCCCGGCGTCGTTCGAGTACGTCGTGTCCGACGGCATCGCCACCGACGTCGGCCTGGTGTCGGTCACGGTCACGCCGGTCAACGATCTGCCGGTCGCGCTCGGCGATGCCCTGACCGTCGACGAGGACGCCGCGGCCACGGTCGTGGCGGTGCTCGGCAACGACAGTGACGTCGAGGGCGCGCTGACGGTGACCGCGGTGACCCAGCCGGCCCACGGCACCGTCACGCTGGTGACCGGCGTAGTGCGCTACCAGCCGGCGGCCAACTACAGCGGCCCCGACAGCTTCACGTACACCGTGACCGACACGGGCGGCGCGACCGCGACCGCGACCGTGACCGTCACGGTCGCGCCGGTCAACGACGCGCCGATCGCCGTGGCGGGCGCGGCCAGCGCCACGCAGACCGTCGCCACGACCATCACGCTGGTCGGCTCCGACATCGATCTTCCGGCGCAGACATTGACGTTCGCGATCGGCACCGCGCCGGCCCACGGCGCGCTCGGCGCGATCACGCCGGTGACCGCGACCACCGCGACGGTCGTCTACACCTCGACCGCGGGCTACCTCGGCGCCGACGCGTTCACGTTCACCGTCAACGATGGCACCGCGACCTCGGCGCCGGCGACGGTGTCGATCACGGTCACGAAGCTCACGGTCTGCAACGACGGCGTGATCGACGCGCCCGAGACCTGCGACGACCAGGGCAACACGTCGGGCGACGGCTGCTCGGCGACCTGCCAGGTCGAGAACGGCTGGAGCTGCAGCGGTGCGCCGAGCCTGTGCAACCCGATCTGCAACGACGGCATCTTGATCGCGGGCCTCGAGGCTTGCGACGACGGCAACGCCATCGACACCGACGGCTGCACGACCCAGTGCAAGGTCGGCCCGGTGTGCGCCGCGACCGTCGTGAGCCTCGCGGCCGGCGATCACTTCGCGGTCGATCCGGCGACCGGCACCTGCTACGTCGCGTTCGACGACGAGGTCACGACCTTCGCGGGCGCGCAGACCGCGTGCGTCGCGAGCGGCGGCCGGCTGGTCACGATCACCAGCGCGGCGGAGCAGGCGCGCGTCGCCTCGGTGCAGAACCCGGCGCAGGACCCGTGGATCGGCGGCACCGACATCGTCACCGAGGGCACGTTCACGTGGGCGACCGCCGAGCCGTTCTCGTACACCCACTTCGAGCCGGGGCAGCCCGACAGCGGCGGTGGCATCGTCGACGAGGACTGCCTCGCGCTGACCAGCTCGGCGGCGCCCTCGGGCCAGGCCAGCAACTGGTTCGACACGGCGTGCAATGACGCCGGCGTGGTCGGCCGGGTGTGCGAGCTGGCGGCCAACCCCTGCGGCGATGGCTTCGTCCAGACCGTGCGCGGCGAGCAGTGCGACGACAACAACACGGCGGGCCTGGATGGGTGCTCGTCGACGTGCCAGAACGAGACGCTGTTCTTCAGCGAGTACGTCGAGGGCTCGAGCAACAACAAGGCGGTCGAGATCATGAACCCGCTGGGCGCGCCGGTGAATCTCACGGGCTGCTCGCTGAAGCTCTACTCGAACGGTGCGACGACCTCGGCGTTCGCCTTCCCGCTGACCCAGACCATCGCGAGCCACGATGTCCTCGTCGTGTGCCACGCGTCGGCGGGCACGAGCCTGGCCCCGAACTGCGACGTCCTCGTGCCGGCGAGCGGCGCCACCGCGGCGGTGAACTTCAACGGCGACGACGTGATCGAGCTGTTCTGCAACGGCGCGACCGTCGATGCGATCGGCCAGGTCGGTAACCGCGGCTCGGGTGGCGAGTGGGGCACCGGCCTGACCTCGACCGCGGACAACACGCTGCGCCGCAAGTGCTCGGTGACCCGCGGCGACACGATCAACAACGACGTCTTCGCGCCGGCCGATCAGTGGGGTGGGTTCGCCATCGACACGTTCGCCGATCTCGGCACGTACACCTGCGTGCCGTGAGGCGCGCGCGGACGCGCGCCTAGCCCCAGGCGCGGCGGATCGCCTCGGCGATGCCGCCGCCCGCGCCGGCCGCGCTGTCGAGCGAATCCGTCGCGGCGGCGCGCACCGCGTCGGGGGCGTCGGCCATCGCGAACGAGCGGCCGGCGACCTCGAACATCGGGACGTCGTTGACCCAGTCGCCGACCGCGACCGCGTCGGCGAGGGTGCAGCCCGCGAGCTGGCACAGCTCCGCGAGCGCGGTGCCCTTGGTGGGCCCGGCGGCGCGGACCAGGAGCGCGTGCTGGCCCGGGACCGCGGTGACCGGGAAGCTCACGCTGTAGAGGCGATCGGCGTGGCCGCGCACCACCGCGTGCGCGGCGGCGACCGCCTCGGCGTCGCCGATCGCGACCGCGCCCAGCGGGTCGGTCGCCCAGGCGCCGCCATCCTCGACGCCGCGCAGGTTCGGCGACCACGTGCGGACGGAGCTCGCGTAGGGCGCGCCGGCGTGATCGTGGTGGATGCCGG
>JAIOQA010000470.1 GCA_021413675.1 Deltaproteobacteria bacterium
CACGCTCATCACCGACGAGAACTGCGCGAACAGCGCGCGCGCGTCGCGATCGAGGCCGTCGTGCAGCAGGCGCTCGACCGCGTCGCCGGCGAAGGCCTCGTCGGGGTAGTCGGTGACGACCTGCCAGAGCAGCGTCCACGCCGCCTTCTCCTCGGCGGCATCCGGCGGCGTCGTGGCCTCGGCGCGCGCGAGCCGCAGCACGCCGGCGCGAAAGAGCCCGGTCGCCGACGGCGGCGGATCGTGATCGACCTTGTCGGGGATCGCGGCGTACGCGGTGATCGCCTCGTCGACGCGGCCCGCGTCGACCAGCAGCTCGGCCTCGCCGACCAGCGCCTGGCCGCAGGCCTCGCGCCGGCGCCGCGCGATGCGGATGCCGGTGCACGAGACCTGGGCTGCGCGGTACGAGGCGAGCGCCTGATCGACGTCGCCCGCGCGCGCCTGGCGCTCGGCCGCTGCGAGCTCGGGGAGCGGCGCGGGCGCGGAGCACGCCGAGGCCAGCACGCCGAACGCGACCGCGCGTGCGATCGCTCGCGCCATCACCGCGCCAGCGCGACCGCGAGCAGCTCGACCGCGCGCGTGCACGCCGCGCGATCGACATCGAGGTGGGTGACCAGCCGCAGGCGGGTCCGGGCGATCGCCGAGGTCTTGAGGCCGCGCGCCTTGGCGCGCGCGACCACGTCGGCCGCGGGCTGATCGAGATCGAGCATGACGATGTTGGTCTGCACGCTCGCGAGATCGATCGTCACGCCGGGCATGCCGGCGCAGGCCTCCGCCAGGTAGCGCGCGTTGGCGTGATCCTCGACGAGCCGGGCGCGGTGATGGTCGAGGGCGTGCAGCCCGGCGGCGGCGAGCAGGCCGGCCTGGCGCATGCCGCCGCCGTACATCTTCCGGAAGCGATGGCAGCGCGCGATCGTCGCGCGGTTGGCGGCGACCAGCGAGCCGACCGGCGCGCCCAGGCCCTTCGACAGGCACACGCTCACGGTGTCGAAGCCCGCCGCCAGCTCGCGCTCCGACGCGCCGGTCGCGACCGCCGCGTTCCACAGCCGCGCGCCATCGAGGTGCGCGGTCATGCCCAGCTCGTGGGTGACCGCGACGACCTCGGCCAGCGCGGCGCGATCCCAGATCACGCCGCCCGCGAAGTTGTGGGTGTTCTCGACCGCGACCACCCTGGTCGGCGAGCCGTAGACGCCGTCGGGCGCGAACGCCGCGCGCACGTCGGCGGCGGTGAACCGGCCGTCGCCGGGCAGCGCGTGGGTCTGGCCGCCGGACAGCGCCGCCAGCGCGCCGCACTCGAACCGCCAGACGTGCGCGTCCTTGCCGATCAGCACCTGATCGCCGGGCTGCACCAGCGCGCGCAGCGCCAGCTGGTTGGCCATCGTCCCCGACGGCACGAACAGCGCGGCCTCGGTGCCGAGCAGCTCGGCGACGGTCTCCTCGAGCCGCCGCACCGTCGGATCGTCGCCGAAGACGTCGTCGCCGACCTCGGCCGCAGCGATCGCGGCGCGCATCGCGGCGGTCGGGCGCGTGACGGTGTCGGAGCGGAGATCGATGTCGGCCGCGGTCATCGCCGCGCAGCGTACACGAGGCCGCGCGCGCCGGTCACTTCGGCTTCGTCTCGTCGGGTGCCGGATCGGCGGGCGCGGGCGCCGGCTTCGGCCGCGGAACCGGCTTCGGCTGGCCGAGCTCGCGCCGCAGCTTCTGCTCGAGCCGCTCGAGCATCGCCTCCTCCATGTACGCGGGGCGATCCTGGATGCGCAGCACCAGGCGCACGCCGTCCTTGCCGCCGTCGCCGACGCTGACCAGCTCGAGCGCGCCGCGGAAGGTGTGCTTCTCCTCGGTGAGGTCGAACAGCACGTAGCCCGCGTCCGGGTCCTTCTCGACGATCGCCAGGCTCTCGTCGATGCGCAGGAACCTAACCGCGGTCGGAAAGACCTGCGCGGGCGTCCACGCGACCGTCTTGGCGCTCTCCGCCCACGCCGAGGTCGTTGCCAGCGCGATCGCCGCGATCGCGGCCGAGGTCACTAGACGCATGGCTCGCATCGTCCTGCGCGCCCTCCGCCGGGTCCAGTTTTCGCGATCCCCACAGCTCGGCGAAGGAGATGTGCGACGACAGCATCGCGAGGCCGCCCATCGCCAGGTACCAGATGACCTGCAGGCCGTGGAGGATCAGCGCGTAGGCCAGGGTCGTGCCGTAGAGCGGCGCGTGCTTGTCGACCGCGTCGGGGCCCAGGTACAGCGACAGCCCGAGCAGCGTGAACCACTGGTACTGCCCGACCATGCCCGGCGAGTTGGGCAGCGTGATGCCGACCGCGACCACGCCCATCGTCGCGAACGCGCCCATCACCGACAGATCGAGGTGGAAGCCCCGGGCCAGCACCCACAGCGAGAAGCCGTTGGCGATCCAGTAGACCAGGCTCCACGCGCCGAAGATCGCGAGGTTCTTGCGATCGCGCAGCACGCCGAAGCCGCGGAACATCTCGAGCAGCTTGACCTCGAGCACGCGCGCGATGCGCGGCGCGAACCGCTCGATGAGCGACATGCGCAGGCACCAGCGGACCGTCGCCTCGGGGCGGCGCAGCGCGAAGATGAGGAAGACGAGCGCGGCGCCGAAGATGCCGAGCGACGCGAACCCGACCGGCATCATCCAGCGCGGCGAGCTGCTGCTCCACAGCGACAGGAACGCGCCGAACACGAATACCGAGATGATGAGGCCGTCGACGATGCGCTCGACCGCGACGGTGCCAAGCGCGGCCGACGCCGAGACCTCGCCCTGCTTGCGGATGAGCGCGGGCCGCACGAACTCGCCGAGCCGCGCGGGCAGGGCGAGGATCGCCATGAAGCCCACCGACGAGATCGCGAGCAGCCGGCCGTGGGGCACGCGGACGCCGATCGGCGCGAGCAGGTTGTTCCAGCGCCACGCGCGGCAGAAGTGCGTGACCGCGAGCAGCGCGATGTAGCCGGCCAGGTACGGCCAGAAGTCGGCGATGTGGAGCGCGTCGATCGCGGCGCTGAGCTTCTGCTGGCCGTCGGCGTCGGGCCAGACCAGCCACACGCACAGCGCGAGCATGCCAAGGGAGAGCAGCAGGTTGATCGCGAGGCGCATGGTCAGTCCGGCATCTCCCCCGCGAGGATCGCCCGCGGTCCGGTGTCGCACAGCCGGGTCAGCGCCGCGGCGCCCAGCTTCTTCTCGATCCACGCCAGTCCCTCGGCGGCCTGCTTCACGTCGCCGACGTTGTGGGCGTCGCTCGCGGCCGCGCGCACCAGCCCGCGCTCGAGCATGCGCCGCGCCTGCTTGCACTCGCGCTTGCCGTGGTAGCCCGCGACCGCGGGCAGATCGACGACGAACGCGCAGGTCCGCGACAGGCGCTCCGCGAGATCGTCGTCCTGCAGCGCCTCGTAGCGCTCGGGGTGGGCCATGACGCAGACCTTGCCGGCGGTCTGCAGGCGGAACAGGTGCTCGATCATTCCGACAGGCATAGTCGTTGGCCGAAGCTCGAACAGGAACGCGGGACCGCCGCGGTAGGACGGGATCGCATCTCGCTGCGATCGCTCGAAGAATACATCATCCCACATGTTCTCGGCCGCGCGATGAAGGGCGGGGAGATCGCGCGTGTGAGCAGCGGTGAGCTGCGCCCAGGCGGCGTCGATCGCCTCGGTGGTGGGGAGGTACTGGCCGGCCTTTTGGTGGGGCGTGGCGCAGACCTCCGAGAACCCGAGCGCGCCGAGCGCGCCGAGGATCGCGAGGCCAGTCGTCAGATCGGGCGCGCCGTCGTCGATCCCGGCCAGCACGTGGCTGTGGAGGTCGCAGAAGGCCATCGCGGCGGTGTAGCAGAGCGCGGAGCGCTCAGGCAATGCTCGGGACCACGCGCAGCCCGCTAGCCATCCGTTGCCGGACCGGATCGCGCGTGATAAAGATCGTGGGGTCGCGCGCGCCGCGGGTCGCGCGACTACAGAGGTCCCATGGCTCAGCCCGAAAAGCGTGAAAATTCCGTTCTGTTCTCGCTCCGCGAGCTCCGCCAGATCGAGGAGAAGCGGGTCGAAGAAGAAGAGACCGCCGAGCGCGACGCCGAAGAGGCTCGCCTCCGCGCCAAGATGGATGCCGAGCGCAAGACGCGCGAGGCCGAGGAAGCGCGCATCCGCGCCGAGAAGGACGAAGAGCGTCGCATCCGCGAAGAGGCCGAGCGCCACGCGCGCGAGGGCACGCTGCGCCTCCAGGAGAGCGAGGCCAAGGCTCGCATCGAGGCCCAGGCGGCGCTCGAGGCCCAGCGCCTCGCCCACGAGATGGAGCTGAAGCGCCACGAGATCGCGAAGAAGCGCCCGGTCGGCCTGATGGTCGCCGCAGGCGTGCTCGTGGTCGGCGTGATCGGCCTCGGCATCTTCCTGTACAAGAAGAACCAGGACAACGCCGACCTCCAGGCCCAGAAGGACGCGGCCGATGCGGAGCTCGAGAAGAGCAACGCCGCGCTCGACGCGCTCAACAAGCAGGTCGCCGAGCTGAACAACCAGATGTCCGAGCTCGATGGTGACATCGGCAAGGCGAACGCGGCGCTCAAGGCCGCCAAGACCGACGCCGAGCGTCAGCACGCGCAGGACCAGGTCGCGGCTCTCGAGCAGAAGAAGCAGGCGACGGCCAACCGCATCCAGCAGACGCAGAACCAGCAGAAGCAGGCGGCCCAGGCCCGCGAGAAGGCCAAGGTCAAGCTGTCGAAGGAATGCCTCGACAACCCGCTCGGCTGCTAGCCAGCGAGCTCGGTTGAGCGACGAGACGCCCGGGGAGACCCGGGCGTTTTTCGTTGGCGCGCGCGCGTCGGTCGCGCGTTGGATCGCGGACGCGTACGCGCGATCGCCATGCGGTCGCGCCGGGGCAATGACGTCGGCGCGCCGATCGCGCGGCGCGCTTGGACAACGTCGGCGCGATCGCGTTGCAACAATCGCCCGGGGCGCGTGTCTCGCGTGCATGGCGACTCCTGCTGTTCGTGAGAGCTCGGTCCTGGTCTCGCTGCGCGAGCTGCGCGCGATCGAAGACGACCGCACCGCCGAAGAGCGCGCGGCCGCGGCGCGCGAGGCCCTTGCCCAGCGCCAGTACGAGCGCGATCTGGCGGAGGCGCATCGCGCCGCCGAGGAGGCGCGGCAGGCGGCGATCGCCCGCGCCGAGCGCGCGGCGGCGGAGGCGGCGGCAGCGGCGGCTCGCGAGGACGAGCTGCGCCTGCGCGAGGCCGAGATCCGCGCCCGGGCCGCGGCGGCGGCGGCGGTCGAGGCCCAGCGGATCGAGCACGAGGTGGAGCTGCGCCGGCTCGCGCTCGAGCGCACGCGGCCGCGCTCGCTGTACGCGATCGTCGGGGTGTGCGTGGCGGCGATCGCCGGGCTCGCGGTGCTGCTGGTGCATCGCGAGAGCGACCTCGCGGAGCGCGAGCGCCAGCTGCAGGATGTCGCGCACCAGCACGCGGCGACGCAGGTCGCGCTCGATCAGGCGACGCGGGATCGCGACGCCCTCAACCAGGCGATGACGGAGATGCGCGAGCATGCGGCCCGGCTCGCGGCGGCCGCCGCCGCGGCGCCGCCCGCGGTGAGCAAGCCGCCGCCGGCGCGCCCGCCGGGCAACGCGACCCATCGCCCGGGCGGCGGCACCGCGACCGGCGGTGCGGGCGGGAGCGGCGCGACCGGCACGCACGGGACGATCAACCTCGGCGATTGCGTCAACACGCCGCTGGGCTGCGGCGTTCACTGATCCCGTCGCGGCGCGTCCGGGCGTAGGATCGAGGCATGTCCTCTCCAGCCCGGACGCGCAGGCAGCTCCGCCGCGAGGTCGAGCCGGTGCGGCGCGGCAGCGCGCGCTGCGCGATGGTGATGTGGATCGGCGTCGCCGTGCTCGCCGTCGCCAGCGCGGTGCAGTCCGCGGTGCAGTTCGGCGCGTTGCGCTGACCCGCCGTCGCGGGTGACGCGCGAGCTCCGATCTCGACCGCGCCGCGCGCACCGAAAATGCAAACGGCGCCAGATTCCTGGCGCCGTCAGCGGTCACTCGGAAAGACTAGCTCAGAGCGAGCAGCCCATCGCCGACGCGCTCTGCTTCAGGGCGTCCGCGCCCTGCTTGCAGCCGTCCGCCGCCGCCTTCTTGGCCTCGGCCGGGACGTTCGGGTCCTTCAGCATCGACCACGCCTGCTTCTGCTGGTCCATCGACTGCTTCATCGCGTCCTTGGCCTGCTGCGGGACCTTGTCACACGAGAAGTACTTGTCCTGGAGCTTCAGGAAGTCATCGCACTCGGGGACGCCGGTGTCACCAGCGGCCGCGGCCGGGGCCGCCGCCGAGCCCGAGCCGTCGGCCGGAGCCGCGGCCGAACCAGCGGCCGGAGCCGCCGCCGAACCCGAGCCAGCGGCCGGAGCCGCGGCCGAGCCCGAGCCCGAACCCTCGGCCGGCTTCGCGGCCGAGCCCGAACCCGTGTCCGAACCCGACGCCGAGCCCGAACCATCAGCCGCCTTCTTCTTGCAGCCGGCGGCGCCGAGGGTGAGGGTCAGGGCGAGGATCGAGAAAACAGTGGTGAGCTTCTTCATGGTGCTGAGCTTTCCGGGACCGCGAAGTTGAAACGGGTCCTCTTGTGCTCGTGAAGCTAATGGAGTCGACCCGGCCCAGCCAATCTTTTCTTGTAAAATCAACGTATTAGATTGTGTAAGATTGTAACTTCTCGCTGACGAGTGCGATCTCCCATACCAACTCGCGTCGGGGATATTGCGGCGATGTTGCCGCGCGGGCGAGGCGTCCGCGGATCGCGGAAATCGCCGCGGCGCGGTGCTCCGCGGCTGCCATTCGAGTGACTCTCACGGCCGTCATGGAGAACCGCACGCCCTGTCCCTGCGGCCTCGGCGCCGATCTCGCGAGCTGCTGCGGCCGCTACCTGGCCGGCGCGCCGGCGCCGACCGCCGTCCTGCTCATGCGATCGCGCTACACCGCGTTCGTCGTTGGCGCGATCGACTACGTCGCCGCCACCCACGATCCGGCGACCCGCGCGCAGCTCGACGTCGGCGCCGCCGACCGCTGGGCGCGCGAGACCGTCTGGCAGGGCCTCGAGATCGTCGACACCGCGGCGGGCGGCGCGGACGACGCCACCGGCGAGGTCGAGTTCATCGCGCGCGGCGCGACCAGCGGCGCCGCGTTCGCCCAGCGCGAGCGGTCGCGGTTCCGCAAGGTCGAGGGTCGCTGGTACTACACCGATGGCGCGATCCGCCGCGCGCCAGTCACGGTGCCGACCACCACCGCGCGCAACGCGCCGTGCCCGTGCGGCAGCGGTCAGAAGTACAAGCGCTGCCACGGCGCCTGATCGGACCCGTCAGCGCCTGATCGGCTCCGTCAGCGCGTGACCCGGTGCTCGGGCGCGGCGTCCATCCGGTCGACGCAGCTGTCGCTGGTCGGCGTCCGCGAGAATGTCGAGGGCAAGCAGGTCGAGACCCGGACCGAGTCTTCGGCGGGGGCGACGGTGCGAGGCGCGGTGGCCGGCGCCGCGCCACATGCGGCGAGGCCCGCACAGGTGAGCAGGGCGGCGATGCGCGTGGACATGGCGGCAGCATGCCACCGCGGCGCCCGCCCAGCCGCGATTTTCGCCGATGCGCGCAGCCTGCGCGGGGCCCCGCAAGGCCGACGCGAAATCTGCGCGGGTCGAGGTCGGGTGCGATGGGACAACCTCGCGATCCAGCGTCCTGGGTAGGTTGGCATCGGCGTTGCTCCTCCTCCGGGCATGAGCCAGCCTGAACGTCTTCATCAGGTCGTCGTTGCGTATGACTTCTCACCGACCGCCGAGGAAGCGCTCGCGCGCGCGGTCGAGGTCGCGTGCCGCGCCCCGCAGCACGTGTTGCATGTCGTCGCCGCGATCGACAGCAGCCGCGGGCTCCCCGCGGCGCCCACCGACGACGTGTCGTACGCGTACGCCGAGAAGGTGCAGGGCATGATCAGCGAGCGCATCACCGCGGCGTTCGCGGGCCGGTCGTCGGCGGCCGACGTGCACTTCTACGTGCACGCGCGCATCGGCAAGCCGGCCGAGGAGATCCTCGACCTCGCCCAGGAGGTCGGCGCCGAGCTGATCTTCATCGGCACCCACGGTCGGACCGGCGTCAGCCGCCTCATGTTCGGCTCGGTCGCGGAGAAGGTCGTGCGCGAGGCGGGGTGCACGGTGATGGTCGTGCGCGAGCGCGAGTACAAGGACGTCACCCTCGAGCACGTCGTCGCCTCGGACCAGGCCAAGCACCGGTACGTGCGACCGCACCGCTACTCGTACACCGACCAGCGCGTGACCACGCGCCCCGACGCGTGGCCGGTCAGCTAGATCGATTCGCGGCAGTGGCCGTGTAACCGCGGGACATGAGGTGTCTCGCGGTCGTCGGCCTGTTCGCTGTGTGCACCTCGCGGCCGCTCGCGGCGGCCCCGGATCCGGGCGCCGCGCAGGTGCACGAGCTGCGCGAGGACGCGCCGCGGAGCCGCTGGTGGCGCTGCCCCACGGGCGCTGGGCCGCCGGCGCGCGCCTGCTCGATCGCGACGGCGCGGTGCGGTTCGACGGCTACGCCTGGAGCCGGCGCTTCGGCCGGGGCGCGTCGCCGACCGCGGTCGCGTTCAGCCCCGATGGCGCGACCGCGATCATCGCGGCGCGCGATGCGCTCAGCAGGTGCCTCTGCGACCACGACGATGGCTCGACCAGGGGCGCGATCGTGCGCCTGACCTTCGGCGAGGGCGCGCCGGTCGAGCGCGAGCTCCTGGCCTTCGACGGGACGCGCTTCGCGGTCGCGGCCAGCCCGCGCGGGCTCGCGGCGATCGAGGCGACCACGCTACGGGTCTGGCCGGCGCGCGGCGCGCATGCCCCCGTCGTCGTGGCGATCGAGGCGAACGGCGACTTCGAGCGCCTGGTCTGGGTCGGCGCGCGCTACCTCGTCGGCCAGCGCTACGTCGACCCCGAGCACGACGAGCTGGTCGTCTTCGATCGCGAGGCCGCGTTCGCCGCGACCGGCCACGTGAGCGTGACGGGCTCGATCCAGGCGCTCGCGGTGCGGCCCGGCACGACCGACGAGCTCGCGGTCGCGACCAGCCGGTACCGCGCCCACGCCACCGTCGAGATCGACGAGAAGGCGGTGCAGGTGCTCGGCCTCGACGGCGCGGTCCACGCCCAGGTCGCGCTCGACGCCGAGCCGATCGCGCTGGCGTGGAATCCGGCGGGCACGCGCCTCGCGGTCGCGGTGTCGACGCCGACCGGCGCGGTCATCCGCTACGCGGTCAAGTAGTCGCCCCGGGCGCGTCCGCGACCGGCACCACGAGCTCGAACGTGGTGTGCGCCTCGCCCGCGACGTGGCGCAGGCTGCCGCCGTTGCGCGCGGCCAGCGTGTGCGCGATCGCGAGCCCGAGGCCGGTGCCCACGCCGGCCGGCTTGGTCGTGAAGAACGGCTCCATGAGCCGGGCGGCGTCGTCGGGCGCGATGCCCGGGCCGCCATCGACGCAGCGGAACGCGATCGCCGGGCCGCGCTGCGCGACCCCGAGCCGGATCCACGGCGCCCCGGCCGCGGCGGCGTGCGCCGCGTTGTTGAGCAGGTTGAGCAGGATCACGAGGATCTCGGCGGCGCGCGCCTCCATCATCCCGCCCGCGGTGTGGTCGTCGATCGCGAGCGCCACGCCGCTCGACTCGAACCGGCTCCGGCACAGCGCCTCGGCGTCGGCCAGGATCGCGGCGACCGCGACCGCGGCGGTGGCGTCGTGGCGCGCGTCGCGCGACAGCGTGCGCAGCGCGTGGGTGATCGCGCCGGCGCGGCGCACGGTGGTCGCGATCGCGGTCGCGCTGTCGCGCAGCGAGGCCACCCGCGGCGCGGGCTTCGCGAGCTCGCGGCCGAGCATCTCCGCCTCGAGCGAGATCACCTGGAGCGGGGTGTTGAGCTCGTGCGCGACGCCGCCCGCGAAGATCGCGAGCGACGCCAGCCGCGACTCGCGGGCGTGCTCGGCCTCGCGGCGGCGCTGCACCCGATCGGTGACGTCCTCGGTGCAGAACAGCGCGCCGCCGATCTCGCCCGCGGGGTTGCGCCACGGACGCGCGTCCCAGCGCATCCAGCCGCGCGGGGCCACGCCGTCGTCGATCGCCTCCTCGTCGGACCCGGTCGGCGAGCCCGCGATCGCGGCGGTGAGCACCGGGCTCCAGCGCGCGGCGAGCGCCGGCGCGATCTCGGCGAACGGGCGGCCGATCGGGTCGCTCGCACCGGCGAGCTGGTGATCGCGGAGCCAGCGCGGGCTGGCCGCGAGCAGCCGCAGCGCGCGATCGAACATCGCCACGCCCGACGGCAGGCCCGCGATGAGGTCCTCGAGCTGGCGCCGCTGCCGCGCGGTGTCGCGCCGCGCGTGCTCGGTCGCCGTCACGTCGTAGTGCGTGCCGGTGAACCGGATCGGCTGCCCGTTCGGGTCGCGCCCCGAGATGCGGCCGCGGTCGAGGATGTAGATCCACCGGCCGTCGGCGTGGCGCATGCGATGGACGTTCTCGTAGCCCGCGGCCGCGCCGCTCCGGTGCGCGTCGATGTCGGCGTAGCAGCGCGCCAGGTCGTCGGGGTGGACCCGCGTCCGCCACGTGTCGAGCACCATCGGCGTGGTCGCGTGGTCGAGCCCGAGCATCTCGCACCACCGCCGGTCGAACTGCACGCTGTCGTCGCGCAGGTCCCAGTCCCAGATCCCGAGGCCGCCACCGTCGAGCGCGAGGCTCAGCCGATCGAGCAGCTGCTCGTGCGTCAGGTTGTCGAGGAACTCACGGGTCTTGCTCATGGCGCGTCGCGGGCCGCGGCGCGCCGGCGCGGATCCAGCCCCTACGAGATCGACCGGATCCGGAGGTCGTATAGCCCACGCGCGGGTCGGCCGTGCCCTGCGAGGCGTGAGGAAGTCACGGATCCATGTGATCTCGGTGACCTGACGGTGACGATGCGCCGCACGGCGGCGGTGACTCTCGGCTTTCGCGACCGGCGCCGCTCCTCTATTGTCCCGCCCGATGAAGCCCCTCGTGCTGGTCCTGACCGTCGCCGCGCTCGCGGCGTGCGGTGGCTCCACCTCCGATCTCCCGCCCACCGCGCTCAGCCAGTCGGTGACGACGGCGGAGGACACCGCGGTGACGATCGACGTGGCGGCGCACGACCCCGAGGACCAGCCGCTGACGATCACGGCGTCCGCGCCGTCCCACGGCACGCTGACCCTCGCCGGCACGATCTACACCTACCAGCCCGAGGCGAACTTCCACGGCACCGACAGCGCGATGGTCACCGTCAGCGATGGCCACGCGATGCTGTCGGTGGCGGTGACGATCACGGTCACCTCGGTCAACGACGCGCCGGTCGCCGGCCCGGACACCGCCGCGGCGGCGCTCAACCTGCCGGCCACGATCACCGACAGCGCGCTGCTCGCCAACGACGCCGACGTCGACGGCGACACGCTCACGGTCGTGCGGGTCGGCGGCGGCACCCACGGCACCGCCGCGCTCGCGAGCGGCACGATCACGTTCACGCCCGAGACCAACTTCACCGGCGACGCCGCGTTCACGTACACGATCTCCGACGGCGTCGCCGAGGCCACCGGCACCGTCACGGTCGCGGTCGGCGGCAACAACCAGGCGCCGGTCGCGGTCGACGACGGCCGCACGACCGCCGAGGACACCGCGCTGGTCGCGACCGCCGCGAGCCTGATCGCCAACGACACCGACGCCGACGGCCAGGCGCTGTCGATGACCGCGGTCGCGAACCCGCAGAACGGCACGGTCGCGCTCGCCAACGGCAGCGTCACGTTCACGCCGGCGGCGAACTTCGCTGGGCTCGGTGGGTTCGACTACACGGTCACCGACGGCGCGCTGACCGACACCGGCCACGTCACGGTCACCGTGACCGCGGTCGCCGATGCGCCGATCGCCACCGACGACGCCGCGACCACCGCCGAGGACACCGCGGTGACGGTCACCGCGGCTGCGCTGCTCGCCAACGACAGCGACGTCGACAGCGGCACGCTCGCGATCACCGCGGTCGGCGCCGCGACCGGCGGCACGGTCGCGCTGGTCGGCACCGACCTCACGTTCACGCCGACCGCGAACTTCGTCGGCGCGGCCGGCTTCGACTACACCGTCTCCGACGGCGCGCTCACCGACACCGGCCACGTCGTGGTCACGGTCACCGCGGTCAACGATCCGCCGGTCGCCGTCGCCGACATGGTCACGACCGCCGAGGACACCGCGCTCACGATCACCGGCGCGACCCTGACCGGCAACGACACCGACGTCGACAGCGCGCTCGCCGTGACCGCGGTCGGCAACGCGACCAGCGGCACGGTCGCGCTGGCCGGCGGCAACGTCACGTTCACGCCAGCCGCGAACTTCGTCGGCACCGCCGGCTTCGACTACACCGTCTCCGACGGCGCGCTCACCGACACCGCCCACGTCATGGTCATCGTGACCGCGGTCGACGATCCGCCGGTCGCGGTCAACGACGCCGCGACGACCAACGAGGACACCGCGCTGACGATCGCGGCCACGACGCTCGTCGCCAACGACACCGATCTCGACAGCGGCGCGCTCACGGTCACCGCGGTCGGCAACGCGACCAGCGGCACCGTCGGGCTCGCCGGCAGCACGGTGACGTTCACGCCGACCGCCAACTTCCACGGCGTCGCTGGCTTCGACTACACCGTCTCCGACGGGACCCTCACCGACACCGGTCACGTCACCGTCACCGTCGTGTCGGTCAACGATCCGCCGGTCGCCGCCGACGACACCGGCACGACCAACCAGGACGCCGCGGTCACGTTCGCCGACGCCGCGCTGCTCGCTGGCGACACCGACGTCGATGGCGACACGCTGACGATCGCCGCGGTCGGCGGCGCGACCCACGGCACCGTCAGCCGCGCCGCGGGCATCACGACCTTCACGCCGGCGGCTGGCTACAACGGCCTCGCCACGTTCACGTACACGGTGTCCGACGGCGCGCTCACCGACACCGGGCTCGTGACGATCACCGTCGGCAACCTCAACGATCCGCCGGTCGCCGTCGACGACAGCGCCGCGACCAACGAGGACACCGGGCTGATGCTCGGCGCGGCCACGCTCACCGGCAACGACACCGACGCCGACAACGATCCGCTGACGATCACCGCGGTCCAGAACCCGGTGAACGCGGTGGTCACGCTCGCCGCGGGCACGATCACCGTCACGCCGAGCCTCGACTTCCACGGCACCGCGTCGTTCGAGTACGTGGTGTCCGATGGCGCGCTCACCGACATCGGCCTGGTGACGATCGCGGTCGCGTCCGTCGACGATCTGCCGGTCGCGAACGCCGACAGCGCGACCACCGCCGAGGACACCGCGGTCACCACCGCGGTGCTCGCCAACGACACCGGCAAGGGCGACGGCGGCCTGGTCGTGACCATCACCGCGCCGCCCGCGCACGGCGCCGCGGTCGTCAACGGCGACAACACCGTCACGTTCACGCCTGCGGCCAACTACGCTGGCGGCGACGCGTACACGTACCAGGTGGCCGACGCCGACGGCGACGTCGCGACCGCAGTGGTCTCGGTCACCGTTACCCCGGTCAACGATCCGCCGGTGATCGCCGGCTCGAGCGTGACCGCGCCTGCCAACGGCACGCTCACGATCAACCTGACCGCGACCGACCTCGACTCGGCCGGCGTGACCTTCGCGATCACGACCGCGCCGACCCACGGCGCGCTGGGCGCGATCACGCCGACCGGCGCGTTCACCGCGACCGTCGTGTACACGCCGACCATGAACTACCTCGGCCCCGACGCGCTGGCGTTCACCGCGAGCGACGGCGCGCTCACCACCGCGCCCGCGACGATCGCGATCACCGTCGCGAGCACCGCGATCTGCAACGACGGCGTCATCGGGTTCCCCGAGGAGTGCGACGATCAGAACAACGTCTCGGGCGACGGCTGCTCGGCGACCTGCGTGAAGGAGGCGGGCTGGACCTGCACCGGCGCGCCCAGCGCGTGCGACGAGATCTGCGGCGACCTGCTGGTCGTCGGCAGCGAGACCTGCGACGACAACAACGCCGACGAGACCGACGGCTGCACGACGCAGTGCCAGAAGGGCCCGATCTGCACCGCGGTCGCGATCGCCGGCGGCGACGCCTTCGCCGTCGATCCCGCCACCGGCACCTGCTACGTCGCGTTCAACGCCGACGCGACGACCTGGGCCGACGCCGAGACCGCGTGCATGGCGCTCCAGGGCCACCTCGTGACGATCACCAGCGCCGCCGAGCAGACCCGCGTGCAGGGCATCCACACCGGCACGCCGTGGATCGGCGCGGTCGATGACGCCAACGACACCGACGCGGTCTTCGACTGGGTCACGACCGATGCGTGGGGCTACACGCACTTCGCGCCGGGCGAGCCCGACGACGACGCCGGCCTCGGCGGCAACGGTGAGTGCCTCGCGATGGTGAACCCGGCGGGCGAGTGGGGCGACACCAACTGCACGTTCGTCGGCTTCACCGACGGCCGCATCTGCGAGCTCGAGGGCCAGCCGTGCGGCGACGGCCTGGTCGAGGCCGGCGAGCAGTGCGACGACTCGAACCACACCACCGGCGACGGCTGCTCGGCGACCTGCCAGGTCGAGGTCGGGGCGACCTGCACCGGCACCGCGCCGTCGACCTGCGGCAAGCTCGTGATCAACGAGGTCGACTACGATCAGGTCGGCGCCGAGAACTCGGGCGGCTTCTTCGAGTTCGTCGAGATCCTGAACGTCGGCACCGCGCCGGTCGATGTCTCGGGCGTCAACCTCGTGCTGGTCAACGGCGGCACCACCACGCCGAGCGAGTACTTCTTCGACGGCACCAACGGCACGGCCAACGTCGGCAAGCGGATCGCGCTGACGTCGGCGTCGGTGCCGTCGAACCTGCTGCCGGTCGGCGGCATCATCGTGGTCGCGCCCGCGGCGCAGTTCGCGGTCGCCGGCTTCCCGGCGGCGGCGTACAAGATCACGGTCGTCCCGCCGACCGCGGGCTGGATCCAGAACGGCCCGCCCGACGCGGTCGCGCTCGTCACGCTCGGCGCGACCCCGGTCGTGATCGATGCGTTCAGCTACGAGGGCACGACCCCGCCGGCGCAGCTGGTCGGCGTCACCGGGCTGTTGCCGGTCTCCGAGGGCGCGGGCCACCCGACGGGCGATCCCGCGCTGGTCGCGAACGTCGGCATGTCGCGGTTCCCGAACGGCAAGGACCTGGGCAACAACGCGACCGACTGGGCGCTGCGCACGGTCTCGCCGGGCACCGCGAACTGAGCGCGATCAGCGCGGCGCGCCGACCAGGAGCGTCTCGGCGGTGCCGCGGGTCGCGTGGTCGCCGTAGAGCGCGTCGAGCACCGCGTCGGCGCGCCGGCCCACCGCGGCGCTGATCGCCGCGAACTCCGGCCGCGCCCGCGCCACGTCGAGCAGCCGGCAGCGCGCGAGCCAGTGGCGATCGAACAGGCCGCGCCGGGTCGCGTCGTCGAGCATCGCGATGACCGTGTCGGCGTCGCCGGACGAGCCCGCGATCTCGGCGATGATCTGACCGGTGAAGGCGCGGCGGCGGCCCGCGCCGGCGTTCGGGCCCAGCGCCTGGGCCACGACCGCGTCCTTCACGCGCGTCCACGGCATGCCGAGCGCGACATCGCACGCCATCACCAGCATCGCGCGCTCGAAGTGGCTCAGGCCGGCGGTCTCGTCGATCTCGGTGCGCAGCGCGACGATGTCGTCGGTGCGCGCGCGCCACGCCGCGAACCGCAGCCGCGCGCCGAACCGCCCGCGCAGCGGCCCGACGCGCTCCGCGAGCTCGGCGATCACCGCGTCGTGCTCGTCCCAGCGATCCTCGAGCGCGAACGTGCGCGCCAGGTCCCAGCGCGGCGCCTCGAGGTCGGGCGCCATCTCGAGCGCGTCGGTGGTCCGCGCCATCCCGTCGACGAGAAAGCCGGCCTCGAGCAGCATCCGGCCCAGCCACTCGTGGGCCTCGGCGAGGTAGGGCGCGCGCGCGATCGCCGCGCGGAAGTGGATCGCCGCGCCGGTGGCGTCGCCCTGGTGCAGCCGCACGTGGCCGCACGCGATCTGCGCCTCGGCGAGGTGGGGCGCGGCGGCGGCGGCGGCGGTCGCGTGCGCGGCGGCGGCGGCGAGCACCTCGGCGCGCGGCTCGCTGGCGAAGAACGCCGCGCGGACCTCGCACATCGCGAGCCCCGCCATGACCCGCGGATCGCGCGGCGCCAGCGCCTGCGCGGCGGTGAACTCGGCGAGCGTCGCCTGGCGATCGAGATCCTCGCCGCGCAGCCGGGCCTGGCCGCGCCACAGGTGCTCGCGCGCCCGCGCCGGCAGCGGCGGCTCCTCGGCGCCGCGCTCCGGTCCGGCGCCGACCGCCGCGGCGATCAACCGGCTCGCCAGCTCCGCGCCCTCGACCAGCGCGTCGATCGCGAGCGGCACGTTGAGCGCGATGGTCTCGGCGCGGCCGCCCAGCGTGATCGCGATGCTCGCGTGATCGATCGCCTCGACCGCGACCAGCGCGCCGCCGCCGCCGACCGCGCCGTGGGTGCGGCGCAGGACGCGGAGATGGCCGCGTCGCGACAGGCGCCGCACCAGCTCCTGATGGAACCCGTGCGCGAGGTGCGCGACCTCGCCGAGCGCGCGCGGCGGCGTCAGGAGCACCGTCGGCAGGCCGACGTCGTCCGGCGTGGGCACGAGCAGCGGCGCGGGCTCGGCGTGCGGCGCGGGCTGGGCCGGGGCCAGCGCGGTGCGCATCGCCTGCGCGCTCGGCCAGCGCGCCGACGGCTCGCGCGCCGTCGCCTGCGCGATGATCGCCGCGAGCGCCGGATCGAGCGCATCCAGGCCGGGCAGGGCGCGATCGTCGTGCTTGGCCTCGAGCACCGTGCCGATGCCGCCGACGAACGCCGGCGCGCCGGTCAGCATCTCGAGCAGCACCAGCCCGAGCGCGTAGATGTCGACCGCCGGCGTCGCGCGCTCGCCGAGCGCCTGCTCCGGCGCCATGTAGCGCGGCGTGCCGCTCGATGACTCGTCGTGCGCCGAGGTCAGCGCCGCGACGCCGAAGTCGGTCAGCACGACCCGGCCATCGCGCGCGAGCAGCACGTTGTCGGGTTTGAGATCGCGGTGGATCACGCCGACCGCGTGGGCCGCGGCCAGCGCGTCGCACAGCGCGACCGCGATCGCGATCGCCAACGCCTTTGCGAGCGGCCCCTGCGCGAGCCGCGCCGTCAGCGACTCGCCGTCGACCAGCTCCATCGTGAAGAAGGTGAGCCGATCGTGGCGCCCGAGCTCGAAGGTGCGCGCGACGTTGCGGTGGGTCACCCGGCGCGCCAGCTTCACCTCGGCGCGGAACCGCTCGGCCACGCCGGCGACCCGCATCAGCTCGTCGCGCACGACCTTCAGCGCGATCGACTCGTCCAGCTCGCGATCGTGGGCGCGGTACACGTCGCCCATGCCGCCGCGGCCGATCCGCTCGAGCAGCTCGTAGCGATCAGCCAGCGTCGCGCCGACCAGGCCGAGGTCCTCGCTCACCCGTCGATCCTATCCGACGCCGCGGCCGCGTGCGCCGCGCGCGCCTGCGATCAGACGATTCGCGCCATGATCGCCGCGATCAGCGCCGCGCGATCGTCGACGTCGATCGTGATCTGCGTCGCCGAGCGCGTGAGCCCGAACGGCCCGTGCAGCGCGATCGGGCGGCGCAGCGTGAGGAGCAGGTTGGGCCCCAGCACCGACAGATCGCGCGCGCCGTCGACCCGTGCATCGATCTCCGAGGCCGCGGCGATCGCCGCCCACGGCACGACCGCGCGCCAGCGCAGCCCGCGCGACACGTGCAGGCCGGCATGGGTGAGGCGCGCCGGCGCCAGGCGCACGGCCTGCGCGTCGCCGACGAGCCACAGGATCGTGTAGATCGAGCCGCCCGTCGCGATCCAGGCCGCCAGCGCCGACCACTGCGCCAGCGCCAGGTGCACCGCCAGGCTCTCGCCGACGAGCAGCACCGCGAACGCGCCGACCAGCGCACCGTAGCTCGCGCGCCGCGCGTGCCCGTGCCCCGCGACCGGCCGCATCCACCAGCCCCCGAGCGCCAGCCCCACCGCGCCGAGCTCCGTCGCCACCGCGCCCGCCAGCGCGCGCGGCATCGCCGCCGCGCAGCCAGCTTCGAGCGCCTCGATCGGATCCGCGCCCGCGCGCCGCGCCGCCCGGGTCGCGCGCGCGATCCGCCCGATGCGGACGAGCATCAACGCCACGAGGGCGAGCTCGATCGCCCCGCCGACCAGGCCCAGCGCCGCGAGTCCCACCAGCTGCCGCGTCAGCGCGAGCCCGACCAGGCCGATCGCGATCAGGAGCTGCGGTCGCGCGTGCCCCGGCCGCACCGCGAGCAGCCAGCCGATCGCCATCGCCGACAGCGTCAGGTCCGCGGCGATCGCCGGCGCCATCCCCGGATGCTGCGCCAGCATCGTCAGCGCCACCGCCGCGCACGTGGCGTAGAGGGCGACGAGCGCGGCGCCGGTCGTGACGAGGTGCGCGCGTCGGGTCATCGCGGGTTCGATGTCCGCCGCGAGCGGTTCGTCGCGGCCGCGCGCGACCGTGCGGCACCGTGCGCGGCGCATCGGGTATCATCGCCCGATGGGGAACCGCATCGTCGTCGCGTTGCTCGCGCTCGTCGTGCTCGCGTCGGTGGCCCACGCGGCGCCCGATCCACACCTCAAGGCCGCACTCGCCCAGCTCAAGGTCCAGACCGCCGCGATCGCGCGTGACGATGACGCGGCGTTCGTCGCCACCCTCACGCCCGACGCGATGGTGTCGCTGGGCCGTCCGCAGCCCGAGCGCGGGCCCACGCGCATCGCGTGGGGCTTCGTGGCGTCTGCGCAGAAGATCACGATCGCGCGCACCCGCACCGGGTGGCAGGGCACGTGGGGCTGGGTCGCGGCGGACCTGCGCGTGACCACGCTCATGCACGCCGAGGCCGGCGGCGCGGGTGATCCTGCGCCGACCCCGACCACGGACTCGTTCCACTGGGTCTCCGTGGTCGTCGCCGACGGTGCCGCGGTGAAGACCCGGGCGGTCTTCCTGTCCGAGGCCGTCCCCGACGACAACCTCATCGGCTACGACGACCAGCCGGCACTGGCGAAGGACGCTGGCCAGATCGCGTCGCTCCTCGCTCGGCCCAAGGCCCTCGCCGCGCAGCTCGCCGCCAGCCCCGACCTCGCCGCGTTCGGGTCCAGCGAGGCCGAGCGCGCCCTCGGCGCGCCCGCCGTCAAGAAGCTCGTCGGCAGCTGGAAGAACCTCGACCTGATCCAGGTCGGCGACACCGCCGAGGTCATCCAGGGCGACCTCGCCTTCGCGTTCGCCGACGTCGCGATGAAGCTCAAGCGCACGCCGAACCGCATCGTCCTCCACGGCTTCGTCATCGCCCGCAAGGGCGCCTCCGGCTGGGAGGTCGTCGCCGTCAGCTACAGCGGCAACTTCTGACGCCGAACCGTCCGATGGGGCGATCTCGTCGCGCCCGCTTGCACGCCCCGCCCCGGGTGCGGTAAATGAATCGCCCCGGCCATCCGGTCCGGAGCCATAGCCAAGTGGTAAGGCAGAGGTCTGCAAAACCTCCATCCCCAGTTCAAATCTGGGTGGCTCCTCAAGTAGTTAGCTAGCCCGGCACCAAGCGGGACCCCTTTCGGGACCCCTTCTGCGCGGGAGACCCCTCGGAGCGAGCGATCGCCGCGCCGTTGAGGTCCGCTTTCTCCGCGGAGCGGGCGCCATCACGGCGCGGGCGCGACGGCGCAGTGGCTGGCGGCGGCCAGCGCACCAGCGCTCGCCGGGGTGGCCAGTTGCCCGATGAGATCGCGGCGCGATCCGAGCGGTGTCGTGCGGTTGCCGCTATCCGATCGGCATTGCCCTGGCCGGACGCGCCTTGACCCGGGCGAGGCGGACTCGGCTGGACACGTCCTGCGCGTAGTCGCGCGCCTCTTGATAGGTCTTGATCGCCTTGACCCGGGCAAGGATCGCGTCGTGCTCGGACGGCGGTGACATCCGGAGATCAGCGACCACCGCCACGTGCAGGAAGGCCCGCGCACCGCCAGCGGCGAGCGGCCTGGCGAGCTCCTCACGCGTCATCACCCGCGCAACGGGCAGCGGCGACTGCGCCACGTCGCCGAGGCGGGCCGGGGCGTCGGTCCGCGGCTCCCGCAGCGTGAGCAGCGTGTGAGGGGCGTTGGCGGCCGCGTCCCGGTTCGTCATGGGATCGAGCCCGAAGACGCGCTCGATCGTCGCGGGAACGGATGAGTGGTCATAGACCCGGTGGTCAATCGTGTTCTTCGGGATACGCGGCGAGATGATCACCGCCGGCACGCGCGGGCCGAGTTGATCGAACACGAAACCATGCTTGTTGTCGTCCGCGGCCCCATCGCCCGGGGGCACCGCCGGGGGCGGTGGGACGTGGTCGAAGAAGCCACCATGCTCGTCCCACGTGATGATGAGCATGCTCTCCTCCCACAGCGGGGAGTTGCGAATGGCCTCGTAGGTCCGCTTGATGAGCGCCTCACCGGCGTGGATGCTGCCAGACGGGTGCTGCGAGTTGCCCCCGCTGTAGTCACCGAAGTTCGTCAACGCGGGCTCGGCGAAGTACTTCGGCTCGATGTGGATATAGCGCACCGACCGGAAGTCCGCGGCACTGAGGTCTTCTGCAAATTCGTCTTCGAAGTTGGCGACGTCCGAGGCGAGGTTGACGTCTTCCAGCAGCGCGGCCGCCGGGAAGGAGTCGCCGGCATAGATGCGCCACTCGAGTTCCGCGTTGTCCATCACCTGGAAGATGTGGCTGTGGGGGAAGGCCTTGCCACTGACGGTCGCCCATTTCACGGTCAATGCTTCGTCGTCGGAAGCGTCGTAGTCGACACCGCCCGAGCTCGCTGCGTGCACGAAGAAGCGGTTGGGAAACGTCGGGCCAGGCAAGGATGAAAACCAGCGGTCGCAGACCGCGAACTCACGGGCCAGTCGGTGCAGAATCGGGAGCTGGTCCTCGGTGAAGCCGTTCATGACTTCCTGGGGATCTCCCGCGCCTCGGTAGTTCTGAGCGTAACCCATGTCCGCCGGTTGCTTGATCGCCGGATAGGGCCCTCCCCGCGGGTAGCGCTTCTCGGTGGTCAGTTGCTCGAGCACGTCCAGGAAGTCGTGGCCAGGGCCTTTCTCCATGGTGTCTGGCGCGCGACGCCGGACCTGGACCTCCTGCCCGCCCAGGACCGTGTTCTTCTCGTCACCCTTCAGGCCGTCGATGACGGTGGGGTGGCCGGTCTCGGCGTCGGTGCCGGTGATCCCGGAGAAGCCCAGCATGTGGTCGAACGACCGGTTCTCGAGCATGAGGACGAAGACGTGCTTGATGCCGGCGCTGCCCGACTCGGCCCCGAAATCAGCGATCGAGAACTGCGGCATGCGGAACGTGCCGTCACCGTTGGACCGCGCCACCCACACCCCTGCGTCACCGAACCCGACCAGGTCGGGCCTGCCGTCTCCGGTCACGTCGGCGATGAACCTAGGGTGCTTGTCCACGCGCCAGCCTTGGTTGAAGCCGAGGTCACGGACGACGAGCTGTGGGGGCGCAAACGTCCCGTCCCCCCTGGACAACGCCACCCACACGCCGTCGTCGCCGAAGCCGACGAGGTCTGCTTTGCCGTCGCCGTTCACATCGACGACGAAACGCGGGTGTTTGTCGACGCGCCAACCTTGGTCGAAACACAGGTTGTCCAGGGCCTTGATCAAGGGCCCGAACGTGCCGTCCCCGTTGGACAGCGCGACGTAGACCGAGTCTGTCCCGAACCCGACAAGGTCACCTCTGCCGTCGCCCGTGACGTCGGCAACGACGCGGACATGGCGGTCGTTGGTCCAGCCCTTGCTGGAGCACAGGTTGTCCATCACCTTGATCAGTGGACCGAACGTGCCGTCGCCATTGGACAGCGCGACGAAGACCGAGTCTGTGCCGAAACCGACGAGGTCACCTTTGCCGTCGCCCGTCACGTCGGCGACCAGGCGGACATGTCGATCGACGGTCCAACCCTTGCTGGCGCAGAGGTTGTTCAGGACGTTCACCGGTGCCTTGAAGGTGCCGTCACCGTTGGCGACCGAGACGAGAACCCAGTCGTTGCCGAAACCGATAATGTCACCTCTACCATCGCCCGTGACATCCGCGACCAAGCGGACATGGCGGTCGTTGGTCCAGCCCTGCTCGCTGCCAAAGTCGTTCACCCCGAGAATCAACCCGCCATAGGTGCCATCCCCCTTGGCCACCGCGACGCCGACTCCACGGTTGTGGAAGCCCACGAGGTCGACGTTGCCGTCGCCCGTCACGTCGGCGAGGACACGGACATGCTTGGCGACGTCGTAGTCCTGGTTGCGTCCGAAGTTGCCAGTGACCAGCCGTGGGACCTCGAATGTGCCGTCGCCCTTGGACAGCGCCGACCAGGTCCCCGAGTCACCGAAGCCGATGAGATCACCCCGGTGAGGGCGCTTGAACCTCGCTATTGGGCGATCCAACGCGGGACGGTCTCCCGAGGTGGGCATGGCCAGGCGGGAGACCAAAGGGCCCTCGGGATGCAAGCCCACGGGGCCTGTTGAGGAGCCGACCACGGGGCCAGCCAAGGGGCCGACCTCGGGCCCTCCCGACGGGAGGACCACAGGGCCTGGGGAGCCGACCACGGGGATCGCTCGGGTCGGGCTGACCGCTCGAATGTGGCGGTGTGTGTCCCAGTTGATGCCAGTCGCGCTCATATCGCCTCACCTTCCAACCCTGCCATTCGTACAAGTGGCATCCTAGGCCCCGGGCAGCACCAACGTCAAATCACCACATCGCCTGGCGCCGATGCCGGTCGGATAGTGGCAAGTCTCCGAGGTTGCTCCTGAATGCGTCGAATCACCGACGACGTGGATGTGACTCGTCGAGCGGTCATGCGGCGCCAATCGTGGACGAGATCGCGCCACGGTCGAACTGGGATCGTCGCACGCCGCAGGACGCAGCTCGTCTTTGACGACTCGTCGATGCTCGACCAAATGCCCTCTGCGTGAGATCTGCCCGTTCCGGTCGCGGCATGCCGCTGCGGCACCCAGGCAGGGACGGCGGACAAGCGACCGAAATCCGATGGAGAGGTGGATGGCGCGCCTCTTGAATTCAGCTCGTGGACACGACGAACGAGGAGCTGGGCGTCACGATCCATCTGCTCGGCACCATGCACAGCAAGATCCTGGGCAAGATGAAGGAGGGGAAGGCGATCATCGCGTATCTCTCCACGCATCAGTTCACTCACGTCTTCTCCGAGCTCGCCCACGACATCTCGGCGATCGATGCGGATCCGGGCAAGCTGACCACCGCGATCGACACGCTCACCGCGGGTGAGCCCGATCGGAAGGCCAACCGACCGGGCTGGGTGCACTACATGCAAAACAAGGACAAGATGGGCGATCTCGTCGGTGGGCAGCGCCTCGACGAGATGTACGCGGCGATCGCGCTCCGGGGGCAAGGCAGCTCGTCGGGACTCGAGACCAACGAGGGCTTGCGGGCTGATGCGTCGGCACAGAACGATCGCGACCTAGGCCCGGCCAACCACGGCAAGCCCGACTGGCACGATGACATCCAGACTGCGATCCAGAACGGTGATCAGAAGTTCATGTGGAAGCTGATCGGCGCGCGCATGAAGTCAGGCCAGGACAACGAGGACACCGAGGAGCGCAACGCGCGGTGGATCGGCAGTCGGGTCTCGGCGCATGGCGCGTTGCACCGCGGTGACAGCCAGCTGTGGATCGTCGGGGCGAGCCACCTGCCCGGGCTCGTGCTCCGGCTGAGTCAGGCGGGCTGGACGGTCACCACCGCGGGCCTGATCACCGATCCGCAGGACGGCCACGGCAGCGGGCATCAGGACCGCGTCGTCGCGGGCGGCGTCGAAGCGACGCGCACTCGGAGCTAGCGGGTGCGCGGCGCTGCACGCTAGCCTGCCCGTCGTGTCGCGCATGATCTCGATCGGTTCCGAGTCGCTCGATGGCAGCGTGGGCCACGAGGCTGGCTCGCCTGCGAAGCCGTGGACCGTCAACCGGGCGCTGCGCGTCCTGGGCGACGGCGGGTTGGTGCCACCGACGGGATCCCACGACGTGAGGGCAGGGCGCGCTCGACGTGGCGGTGCACGGTCGCGCCAGGTGCCACGGGCTCGTAGGTCGGTTCGTACAGTCGATACGACGGCCGGTTGGACGAGACCGCTCCGAGCGCCAGCTTCGCGATGGCCGGGTCGTCGGTGTTCATCACGGTGAGGCGGTCCGAGTGCGTGAACGTGTTCCCCGGGGGCGCTCGTGACGAGCCGAGCGGCGAGGTAGAGTGGCGGTGTCGCCGCTCGCGCCGCGGGCATCCGCGTGGCGATCATGCTGGTGTCGAGCATGAGATCGCCGCGGCCGAGCCGGATGTCACTGAACGCGTGGGCGATCCGCTCGAACTCCGCTTCCGTGACCATGGTGGCGCGCCGCTCGCCGTGATAGTCGGCCGGCTACCGGCGGCGAGGCCGCGCAGTCGTTCTCGTCAGGCCCACTCGCCGGCGCGGAGCTCGCCGCGGCCCTTGATCGTGACCGCGCAGCGCGGCATGCGCGCGGAGAGCGCGCGCAGGAACTCGAGCGTTACCTCGCCGCGGAGGTCAACGAGCAGCACGCGCAGGGACGGCAGGTGGACCAGCTGGTCGAGCCCTGCGGCGTCGTCGAGGTCGGTGTCGGCGAAGCTCGCGGAGCGCAGGTGCGGCAGCCGCGCGAGCGCGGCGAGCGCGCCCGGCGCGAACCGGGTGAAGGAGGGGAACCAGACGTGATCGACGGTCGCGTCGAACGCTCGATCCGCGACGATGACGACGGTCACGGGGCGACGATGGCGCACGTCGTAGGTCGGTACAAGTGCCGCGCTTCAGTCGCCGCGTCCGGCCTGAGCGAGCGCCGCGAGCTGAAGGTCGCCAACGATCGCGGTCGGTGCGCCGCCGCGCACGAGCAGCGCGACCGGGCTGATGCGATCGGCGGCCGGCGCGGCGTCGTGCTCGCGTCGCACGTGCGCGACGAAGGCCCGCATGCCGTCGAGGCCGCTGCGGACGCCGCCGAACAGGAAGCGGCCCCGGCGGGGCGCGCCGGCCAGGTAAGCGCCGACACCGAGGATCGCGTGGAGCTGGGTGAGGTGATCGCGGTCCAGGAGGAGCTCGGCTGCGTAGGCGCCCGTGGATGCGAATGCGCCGGGCACGTGATCGAGCGGCTCGTTCGCGAGCTCGCCGTCGAGCATGGTCAGGATCGCCGAGCCGCGCATGGTCTCCAGCTGGTCGCGCTCGCCCGCGGGAACGTGTACGAAGCCGCCCTCCGCTTCGACCATCCACGCGATCTCCGGGATCAGCGTGTGCTCGCCGAGCGGGCTCGTCGGAGGCGCGTCGATCAGCGGAAGGACGAGCGCGTCCGTCGGCGAGGTCCCAGGTGGCACGAGCCGCGGCAGGTAGCGGAGCATGCGCGAGGCGTAGCACTGGATCCGACGGTGGCCTGGCGCGATCGTCGCCGAGGCGCATGAACCGCCGATCCCATGGAACCACCGCGCCAGGCCCCGACCCGCCCCGAGCTCTCGCCCGCGGAGTACGCGGTGCTCTTTCACGTCGTCGACACAGTCGTGCTGCCGCGCGAGCAGCTCGCGGCGTATGCCGCGGACAATCTGCCCAACGTCGTGCCGCCGGACCTCACGGTTGACGGGTGCCGTGAGGCCATCGCATCGCTCGTCGCGCGGGGCTGGCTCGTCGAGCTCACGCAGGCCGACATCGATGCCGACCTCGCGCGCTGGCAGCGCGAGCCGCTTCCGGTGAGCTGGGGCGTCGCGCTCGACCGCCGCGTCGGTGACGTCGATGCCACCGACGCCGGCTTTCGCGGGTTCCACGAAGCCGCGGGCTGGGCGCTCGTGCCGTCGCGCGCGTACGGCTACGTGCACGAGGGCGCGGACCAGCTGCGCGTGCTCGGCGATTCGGTCGAGAGCTGCCAGCGGCAGCTCGAGGGCGTGCTCGCGGGCCCGGGGCCGTCGCCGTGGCCCTGGCCGCCCGACGAGACCGATGTCGCGCCGGCCACGCCGCGAGGGCCGTGGTGGGTCGATCGCTTCCGGTGTATCCCGGGCGGGTTCGAGCGGATCCTGCGCCGTCGCGACACGTCGGTTGGCTGAGCCACCGCATCGTGCACGGTGGTCCCGGCGGGCGCGTGTGCGAAGCTCGGGGCATGCGCAGGTGGGCGATGATGGTGGTGAGCTCGCTGCTGCTCGGGGCCTGTCGCGAACCCGCCGCGACACCGGTCCCCGCCGCCGACAGCGCCGCGGCAAGCGTCGCGCCCGACGCCGCCCTCGCGCCGCCGCCCGAGATCGAGGCGTGGCTGCGCGCGACCGGCGTCCCGATCGCCACCGCCGACCCGACGCATGCGCTCGATGATCTGGTGCCGCTGGCGGCGATCGTCGGGGATGCGCACGTGGTGGGCATGGGCGAGGCGACGCACGGCACGCGGGAGTTCTTCCAGCTGAAGCACCGCGTGCTGGAGGAGCTGGTCGCGCACGAGGGCTTCACGGTGCTGGCGATGGAGGCGAATCAGCCGGAGTGCCGGGCGATCAACGCATACATCCTCGGCGGCGACGGCGATGTGCGCGAGCTGCTGCGCGGCATCTACTTCTGGACCTGGGACACCGAGGAAGTCCGCGCGATGATCGAGTGGATGCGGGCGTGGAACGCGGATCCGGCGCATCGGCACAAGGTGCAGTTCGCGGGCTTCGACATGCAGGAGACGCCGGTGGCGCTCGCGTCGGTCGAGGCGTTCGTGCGCGCGGTGGATCGCGCGCGCGCGGGCGACCTGTTCGCGCCGCTGGCGCTGTACCGCCTGCGGCATCGGGCGGCGCACGCGACCCCGCCCGCGGTGCAGGCGGCGGCGCGGGCAGGGCTCGCGCCGCTGGTGGCGCGGTTCGCGGAGCGCGAGGCGGCGTGGCGGCGCGCGGCGGGCGACGAAGCGTACGATCGCGCGCGGCAGGATCTCCGCGTGCTCGAGCAGGCGGCGGAGGCGCGCACGGTCACCGATTTCGCGCACACGGTGATCCGCGATCGCGCGATGGCAGACAATCTCGCGTGGATTCGCGCGCACCAGCCGGCCGGGACGCGCGTGATGCTGTGGGCCCACAACGGCCACATCGCGCGCGACCCAGCGGAGCACGTCATGGGCGCTCTGCTGCGAGAACGCCTGGGCACGGACTACCTCCCGATCGGCTTCGTCTACGGCGACGGCTCGTTCCAGGCGCGGGAATGGCTCGGGCCCCACGCGCAGGGCGACCTGCGCGAGTGGACGCAGGGACCGGCGCCCACCGACGATCTCTCGACGCCGTTCACCGCGACCGGCGCGCCGATCCTGCTCGTCGACCTGCGGCGCGCGCCGGCCGGCGTGGTCGTTGACTGGCTGGCGGCGCCCCATCCGGCGCGCGAGTACGGCGCGCAGTTCACCGACAAGCAACCTGGGCGCCCGAGCACCGTGCTCACGAACACCTTCGACGCGGTGCTGTTCGTCGCGCACACGACGCGCGCGCGGCCGCTGCCGGGCCCGGTGGTCTACGCACCGTAGTTGCGCGGCATCGGGTGCTCGGCGGAGGTGAGCGCGGTTGAGTTCCGCCGACCGCACGTTGGTGCGCGACTTCGCGCAACCCGACGAGGAAATCGCGAATCAGGGCTGGCGGCGCGACGCGATTGACCCGATACGCTGAGGGCACGCCTCTTCTGTCTCGCGACCTTCTCGAGGAGTCCCGCGCCGTGAAAGCTTTCCTCGCCCTCGCGCTCGCCACGCTCGCTGCCTGCGAGTCGTCGAACAGCAGCCCCGATGGGCCACCCGGCGGATCCATCGACGCCGGCGTCGATGTCGATGCCGCGGGCCCGACGGTCGAGTACGTCACGCTCACCGCCATGGCCAACCGCCTGCTGGTGTCGTCGGACAAGAACGCCGCCGGCGCGCTGGTCGCGGATCGCCTCGGCGTCGGCGACTGGGAGCAGTTCGAGATCCTCGACAACGCGGATGGCACGCTGTCGCTGCGCGCGCGATCGAACGGCATGTTCATCGCGCCGGGCGCGGACGATCGGCTGGTCGCGCAGAGCGCCACGATCGGCACCGCGGAGGAGTTCACGCGCGTCGATCAACCCGACGGCACGTTCGCGCTGCAGGCGGTGGCGAACGGGCAGTTCGTCAGCACGGACCTCAACCTCGGCGCGGCGCTGTACGCGAACCGGCCGGCGGTGGGTGGCGCGTGGGAGACGTTCTCGCTGACCCGCCGGCTGCCGCCGTCACCCGCGTCGCCGGACCTCGGGCCCGACGTGCTGGTGTTCGATCCGTCGGTGCCGGTGGCGACCATCCAGGCCCGGCTCGACGCGCTGTTCGCCAAGCAGGAGAGCAACCAGTTCGGCGGCGAGCGCTACGCGGTGCTGTTCGCGCCGGGGAGCTACGCGGTCGACGCGAACGTCGGCTTCTACACCCAGGTCGCGGGGCTCGGCGCCTCGCCCGACGACGTGACGATCACCGGCGCGGTGCACGCAGAGGCCGACTGGTTCCAGGGCAACGCGACCCAGAACTTCTGGCGCGAGGCCGAGAACCTCGCGGTGGTCCCGAACGGCGGCACCGATCGCTGGGCCGTGTCGCAGGCGGCGCCGTATCGCCGCATGCACGTGAAGGGCTCGCTGGCGCTCGACGACAACGGCTGGTCGAGCGGCGGGTTCCTCGCCGACTCGCTGATCGACGGCAACGTCGCGTCGGGCTCGCAGCAGCAGTGGTTCTCGCGCAGCTCGCAGTGGGGCAGCTGGACCGGGTCCAACTGGAACATGGTGTTCGCGGGCGTGATCGGCGCGCCCGGCGGCACCTGGCCGAACCCGCCGTACACCGTCGTCGACAAGGTGCCGGTGGTCCGCGAGAAGCCGTTCCTCACCATCGACGGTCAGGGCGACTACCAGGTGTTCGTGCCGGCGCTGCGCAAGGACCGCCAGGGCACGTCGTGGGCGAACGGCCCGGCGGCGGGAACCTCGATCTCGATCGCGCAGTTCTACGTCGCGCGGCCGTACGACGACACCGCGGCGACGATCAACGCCGAGCTCGCGTCGGGCAAGCACCTGCTCCTGACGCCGGGCGTGTACCACCTCGACGACACGATCCGCGTCACGCGCCCCGACACGGTCGTGCTCGGCCTCGGCCTCGCGACGCTCGTCCCCGACACCGGCGCGGCGGCGATGTCGGTGGCGGATGTCGACGGCGTGACGATCGCGGGCCTGCTGTTCGACGCCGGCGCGGTGAGCTCCCCGGTGCTGCTCGAGGTCGGGCCCGCCGGCGCGAGCGCGAGCCACGCCGCCAACCCCACCGCGCTGCACGATCTGTTCTTCCGCGTCGGCGGCGCGGCCGTCGGCAAGGCCGGCACGAGCCTCGCGATCAACAGCAAGAACGTGATCGGTGACCACTTCTGGATCTGGCGTGGCGATCACTCCTACGGCGTCGGCTGGACGATGAACACGTCGACCAGCGGCCTGATCGTGAACGGCGACGACGTGACCGTCTACGGCCTGTTCGTCGAGCATCACCAGCAGTACCAGACGGTCTGGAACGGCAACGGCGGCCGGGTCTACTTCTACCAGAGCGAGATCCCGTACGACGTGCCGTCGCAGGGCGCGTGGATGAACGGCCCCGTCAACGGCTACGCCTCGTACAAGGTCGGCAGCGCCGTCACGAGCCACGAGGCCTGGGGCCTCGGCATCTACTGCTTCTTCAACGACAACCCGAGCGTGAAGCTCGAGAGCGCGATCGAGGCACCGAGCCGGCCCGGCGTGAAGTTCCACGACATGGTGACGGTGTCGCTGGGCGGCAAGGGCGAGATCACCCACGTCGTGAACGCGACCGGCAGCGCCGCCAACGGCGGCACCGGCATCGCGCACGTCGCGCAGTTTCCGTGAGTGCGATCAGGCCCGCACGATCGCGGCGTGCAGCGCGATGAGCGCGTCGATCGTCTCCGGCGGGCGGCGGCCCCAGCCGCACTCGGTGGCGGCGCCGATCCGTGCGCCGATCGCGGGTGCGAGCGCGGCGCGGGCGAGGTCGAGGCGCGCGCGCGCACCCTCGAGGCCGTCGGTCATGTGCACGACGCCGAGGTACAGCGCGGTCGCCGCGGGCACGGTGAGGGCGGCGAGCGGGGCGTAGGCCGCGGGCGCGGTCCACGCGCGCGGCACCGGCAGGTGGAGCCAGGCGAGCGGCCGATCGAGCGCGAACAGCATCATCGCGAGGCGGAGGAGCGTGCCGGCGTCGGGCGGATCGGCGAAGTGCCGGTGGCCGAAGTCGCCGTAGCAGAGGTGCACCCCGAGCGCGACGTCGCGCGGGACCGCGGCGAGCAGCGCCGCGAGGCGATCGCGCACGCCGCGCTCGACCTCGGCGAAGTGCGCGGGGAAGACCGCGTCGACGAGCGCGACCTCGACCGCGACGTCCCACTGGATCGCGAGGCGATCGTGCGGGATCGCCGCGCAGATCTGCGCGAGCTCGCCGAGGAGCGCGGCCTGGTAGGCGGGCTCGACGCGGGCGCGATCGCCGGGCGCGACGAACACCGTGAGCGGCGCGAGCGGCGTGGGCAGCGAGACCTGGAAGCGGACCGCGGCCGGGATGACGCCGTCCTGCTGGAGGCGCGCGAAGGTCGCGTACGAGGCGATCGCGGCGTCGGCGTAGCCGAGCGCGCCGAGCGCGGGAGCATCGCGCGTGCCATCGAGGCGCACGAGCTGGCGCCGGAGGTAGCCGCGATCGCCGACGGGGATGGGCTCGAGCCCGGGCGTGCGGGCGAGCACGGCGTACTGCCACGCGATCCAGTCCTTGCGGACGCCGGTCTCGCCGTCGGGCAAGGTGGCGAGGTGCGGGCCGAGGGCGCTCGCGACCGTGCGGAACACGGTCTCGGCGTCTGCGAGGGGGATGCTGCCGACGAGGTGGATGCCGGTCATGACGCGCTCCTGGTCGCGACGGGATCGAGATCGCGGCACAGCGACGCGCCGAGCTCGGCGAGCGCGCGCCGCCGCGCGAGGGTGAGGGCGGGGTGGGCCTCGAGCGTGATGAGGGCGGGCGCCCAGGTCGTGACCGCCGCGATCACCTGGGCCTGGGCCGCGAGCGTCGCGCGCGCGTGGGCGAGGAACGGCTCGGCGCCGCTGGGGGCCACGAGGGTCGCGAGCTCGGCGGCCACCGTGGGCGGCCACGTGCGATTCACGATCACCGCGCGGGGCGCCAGGCCCTCGGCGCGCAGCGCGTCGTCGATCTCGCGCGCGGCGGCGCCGCCGGTGTCGCGCGGCGAGGTCACGAGCAAGAGGTCGGCCTCGCCGGACGCGAGCCAGTGGCGGGTGCGCTCGACGCGGCCCAGCATGCGCTCGAGCGGCGCGCGCACGAGCGCGAAGAACTCGGCGAGGTCGAGGACCATCGGCGCACCGGCGATCGAGGCGAGGCCGCCGAGCACGCGACGCGCTCCGAAGCGCACGTTGCGGAACCGCCCGTCGCCGACCGCCGCCGCCGCGCGCAGCCAGCGGATCAGCCGGCCCTCGACCAGCGCGGATAGCAAGCGGGGCGCGCGCACGACGTCGATCGCGGCGACCCCGGGCGCGGTGTCGACGACGAGATCGGTCAGGCCGGGATCGCCTTCGACCCACTCGGCGATGCGCGCCGCCGCGATGACGTCGGTGGCGGTGGCCAGGCGATCGCCGAGCGCGGCGAAGAACGGGTTCCGATCGAGGCGCGCGGCCGCGTCCGGCGCGCCCTCCGCGACCCAGCGGGCGACCGCCTGGTGCGGCTGGACGATCGCCGCGCGCAGGTTGGTGGCGCCGGGCAGCGGCGCGTCGAGATCGGCGAGTTGCACGCCGAGGGTGCGCTGCAGCTGCCGCGACGGATCGACCCCGAGCAAGCCGACGCGCTGGCCGCCGGCGGCGAGCCCGAGCGCGTAGCCCGCGGCGAGCGTGGTCTTGCCGACGCCGCCGCCGCCGAGGACGACGTGCAGCCGCGGGCTCATCGCGCCTCCGCGAACGCCTCGGCCACCGCGCGGACGATCTCCAGCGGTGAGCGACCTGGGAGCTCGGGCAGCGAGAGCACCGGGCAGGGTGCGGTCCCGCGCAGCGCGCGCTCGACCTCGTTTCTCGCCTCGAGCTCGCCGTGCAGCTCGGCGACCGCCGTGCGCGTCGACGGCGACAACGGCGCGGCGAGCGCGGGCAGCCACGGCGCCGGGCCGGCGATCGCCGCCGCGCTGCGATTGACGATCAGCGCCAGCGGCGGGCGCGCGAGGCGCGCGGTGAGGCGCTCGATCAGCGCGGTGGTCTCGTCGGCGACCAGCGGCTCGGGCAGGGTCACGACCAGCGCCCCGACCCGCGCCGGATCCTCCATCATGCCGACCACGCGCGCGGTCTCGGTCGCGAGCAGGCCTGCCACGCTCATGCCCGCGACGGTCGCGGGCACGTCGAGCATCGAGGCGCCGTGGCCGGTGGCGGGCGCGTCGACGATGATGCGATCGAACACGAGGCCGGCCTCGCGCTCGGCCAGCGTGATGAGCCACCAGAGCTGGCCGAGGAAGAACATCTCGGCCAGGCCGGGCGCGACCGCGAGCATGCGCGCGACCGCGCGCGAGTGGATCACGCTGCGATAGAGGAAGCCCATGTGGAGGTGATCGACGAAGTACGCGCGCAGCGCCTCGTCGATCGAGAAGTTCTCGACCGCGAGGTGGGGCGCGATCTCGGCGGGCACCGGGCCCGCCGAGGCGGACCCGAACCACGGGCCGATGCAATCGGCGACCGCCCATTCGACGATCAGCACCCGCTCGCGCCGCGCGCGCGCCAGGCCGAGCGCCGCCGCGACCGTGCTCCGACCGACGCCGCCCTTCCCGAACACGAAAACGATGCGCGGCAGAGCGGCCTCCGCGAACGCTTGCGTCAATTCTTGCTGGCCGGGACCCACAACCGGCAGTCCTCGCAAGAACCGTGCACGGGCAAGCGGCTTGCAGTTACAACGGGGGATGGCTCCCGTCGTCTCGCGCCGCCACATCTGGATTCACCTGATGCTCTACCCCGGGCACACCCTGCCCACCGCGGCGGCGCCGGTGCTGGTCGGGGTGGGCCTGGCGGCCCACGACGGCGTGTTCGCGCTGTGGCCGATGCTCGCGGCGTTCGTCTGCAGCTGGATGGTCCACGTCGGCGGCGTGTTCGTCGACGTCTACCAGCTGGTGTCGCGCTGGCCGGAGGTCCGCGAGCACCCCGAGCTCAATGACGCGGTCGCCAGCGGTGCGCTGCGGCTGCCGACCCTGAAGCTCGCCGCGATCGCGTGGTTCGTCGGCGCGCTCGTGCCCGGCATCTACCTGTTCCAGGTCGTGGGCCCGCCGGCGATCTGGCTCGGCATCCTCGGGATCGCCGCGGCCGCATGGTACGCCGCCGGGCCGCGCTCGATGGCCGAGCTGGGCCTCGCCGATCCGGTGTTCTTCGTGATGTTCGGCGTGGTCGCGGTCGCCGCCACCTATTATGTGCAGGCGGTGGCGATGCACGCGGCGCAGCCGCTGCCGCTGGCCGCGTTCGTCGTCGGGATCCCGATGGCCGCGATGATCGTGAACGTGCTGGTCATCGACGACCTGCGCGACGTGGAGTTCGACAAGGTGAAGGGCTGGCGCACGACGCCGGTGCGGCATGGTGTCGCCGGGAGCCGCTACCTGCACCTCGCGCTGACGACGGTCGGGTACGTCGGCCCGATGGTGCTCGCGTGGTACCGCGGCCCGTGGCTCCTGCTGCCGCTGATCACGCTGCCGTTCGGCATCGCGGCCGAGCGGGCGGTGTGGACCGCGCCGCGGCGCGAGGAGCTGATCCCGTGGACGCCGCGCTCGGCGTTCCTGTCGATGATCCACGCCGGGCTGTGCGGGCTCGGGCTCGCGCTGGCGTAGCGCGTCGCCGCGTCAGATCGTCGGCGGCGTGCCGGTGCGGCAGGCGACGGCGAGCTTCAGCCACCACTGCGCCGCGCGACCGTTGCCGTACGTCGTGAGCTCCTCGAGCCGCGCGCCGTGCAGGCGCTCGCAGCGCTCCAGCGCCGCGATGCGTGCCGGGGCCTCCTCGCCTGGCGTGGTCGCGATGATGTCGGCGAGCACCGCGACGTCGGTGATGGCCTCGTCGTCGTGGGCGGCGAGGGCGGCGAGCACGCGCGATCGCGGCGGCAGGCCCGCGGCGATGAGCGCGCGCCAGGCCTTGCCGTGGGTGCGCGCGACCACCAGCGCGCGCAGCTCGTCGCCGTAGGGATCGGCGGTGGGGGCCGCGAGCGCCGCGGCGTCGGCCTCGGTCAGGGTCGACACCAGCGCCGGGTCGTCGGCGAGGAACATCGCGGCGTCGCGCGCGAGATCCTGGTCGCTGCCGGTCGCGGTCGTGACCAGGAGCGCCGCGCGATCCGCGGGCGCGGCGGCCTTGGCCCACGCCGCGAGCGTCGCGAGCAGCGCGGGCGACGGCGCCTCGAAGTAGCTCTCGTCGTCGGGGCGGCGGTTCGTGGGCAGGAAGATCAGCGCCGCGCGGCCGGCGCGGAGCCCGATCGCGCACGAGCTGTTGCTCTCGATCGCGGTCAGGGTCGCACGCGCCGGCCCTTTCAGGCGCCGGGTCACGCGCAGCCGCACCGGGCCGGCGTAGTGCGCGCGGGGGATCGCGCCGACCTTCACGACGGCGACATCGGGCGACTGATCGAACAGCTCGAAGATCGTCTGGTGGCGCTTGGAGCAGGCGTGCGCGGGGCGCGCGAACGCGCCGAGGACTCCGAGGACGGCGAGGGCGATCGCGGCGCGCATGCCGCGAGCATACGCGCGGTCCGGCGTCGATCAGTGCTCGAACGGACAGAGCGCGGGCACGCCGGCGTGGCAGGTCTCCGTGCCCGAGCAGGTGTCGCCGAGCGCGGCGCGGTTCGAGCGCGAGCGGAAGACGTAGACCGCCTGCTGCACCAGCCGCGGCGAGCGCGCGGGCCAGTCGCTGCGGATCGCCCGCAGATCGATGTCCGCGGCGCGGTCGCGGAACCACGCCGCGCGCGCCTCGTAGGTGCGCGGGCCGCGCCGGCGCAGCGCATCGATCACCCGGCCGACGTTGGCGTCGACGACGATCAGGTGGTTGCCGTCGATGCGCGGCCACCACGGCGTGAGCCCCGGCGCGAGCGCGGGCGTCGCCAGCGCCGACACGTACATCGTCGCGAGCTTCACGCCGATCCGGTAGATCTGCGCGATGCGGTCGACGAGGTAGTCGGCCGCCGCGGCCGGCGACGCCGTGCTGGCGACCGCGACGGTGGCGAGCGTGCGCAGCCCGCCGGCGTCCGCGACGTGCAGCCACGCCGAGGTCGCGAGCTTGCCCATGTCGCCCATGCGGCCGATCGCCATCGTCGTGTCCTTGACGTGGCACGCCGCCCGCGGCCGGTAGGTACACGTCGCGCGATCGCGCGCGAAGTCGCGGCGCACCGTGCAGCGATCGTCGAAGGCCTCCGCGTCGCGGGCCAGCGCGCAGCCGGCGTCGTCGACCAGCACCCGCAGCGTGCGGGTCGAGCCCATCGCCGCGGCCTGTGTGCGCGACATGCCGCGCTGGATCGCCATGATGTCCACGTCGCGGCGCGACTGGTACATCGCCATCATCGTGAGCAGCCGGAACAGCGCGTCGTCGCGCCCCGCGGCCAGGCTCGCCGGCGCGATCGCGAAGTGCCCGACCCGCGCCGGGTCGCAGTAGAACGGCGTCTGCGCGCCGCCCTCCCACCGGTCGTAGGCCGTGCGCGCGTACCAGTCGACGATGTGCGTGAGGGCGGCGGCGGCGCGCACGGGGCGAGGACCTTACGCCATCGCGTCAGTCGTCGTGCAGGTACAGCTGGCCGGCGATCGCGATCGCGCCGAGGTTGGGCTTGCCGCCGCAGGCGCGCAGGTAGAACGGGACGCGGGCGGTGCCGGCGGCGGAGGTGAGCACGAGGTGGTCGCCGGTGATCGCGTAGCGGCCGACGCCGCTGGCGTGATCGCCGGCGGTGACGTCGTGGGCGCCGGTCGCGGTGTCGCTGGTGGTCGCGGCGACGCGGGTGCTGGTCGAGTAGCGGCCGTCGCGGGCAAACGCGTAGCGCGAGCTCGCGCTGGCCGAGAAGCTGGTGATCGGGCCTGGCGCGCTCGTGAACGAGGCCGCCTCCCAGGTGCCGTCGAGGGTGAGGCCCTCGGTATTCGCGACGGGGCACAGCACGTGGCCGTCGAGCTCGAGCGCGTCGTCGCGCACCGCGAGCTCGTCGGCGCGGCCGTCGGCGCGGGTGACCTGGATCGCGGCGGCGGTCGCGGTGTAGCGATCGGCCTTCCCCGCGACGCGCTGGAAGCGCGCGTCGAGATCGAGGTCGAGCGCCTCGTCCTCGTAGACGTAGCCGCGGGGATCGAAGATCCGGACCGTGTACTCGCCGAGGTTCCGGCCGAGGCCGAGGTACACGCCGGTGCGCGCGACGCCGGGCGTCGCCGGGGGCGGTGTCAGCACCTTGCTGCCGACGCGCACGCCCTGGTAGATCCCGTCGAGCACGCGCGCGACCGCCGGGTCGTCGTAGAGCGGCGCGTGCGCGATCGTGACGATCGCGACCGCGGCGTCGCCGTCGGCGATCACGACCGCGCCGGCGACGATCGGCGCGCCATCGAGGGTCGCGGTCGCGGCGACGCCCCAGCTCGCGCCGCCCGGGATGGGCAGCGCGCGGCCCGGCCCGCGGATCGCGGCGCCCGGGATCTGCGCGACCAGGGTCTTGCCGGTGGCCTCGGCCAGGGCCCGGGCGCTGACCACGGTCGCGGACCGCGGCGGGAAGGTCAGCTCCACGCGCGCGCGCCGGGCGCCATCGGCGAACGTGAAGCGGATCGTCGTGGTGTCGCCGGTCCGCTCGAGGCTCTGGCTCCACCGGCGATCGTCGATGCGCGGATAGATGAAGGTCGCGGTCGCGCCGGGCGCGCGGAAGAAGTCGGGAGCGAGCTGCGCGGGCGACGCGGCCGCGATCGCCGGGGGCGTGGCGCGTGGGCCGGGCGCGCTCGGCGCGGTGCCGGCTGGTGCGCTCGCGCCGGGCGTGCTCGCGGCGGGCGTGCTCGCGGCGGGCGCCGCGCTCGACTCGTGCGACGTGCCGCACGCCGCGAGCGCGAGCCCGAGGCACGCGCTCGCGATCCGGCGGTGCGGCAGCGATGATTCCCCCATCGGGTGATCATACACACCGCCGCGCCGGCTGCGGGTCAGCGGATGTTGACCGTGACCGGCGACGACGGCGTGCCGTTGGCGATCACCACCAGCTCGCTCGGGCCCTTCTCGGCGGTCGCGGGCACGTCGAACTTCGTCGAGCTCTCGGTGTCGCGGTCGATGCTCATCGACGTGTGATCGTGGGTCCGCGCGAAGACGACGTGCCTGGTCTTGCGGTTGGTGATGCGGACCAGCGGGTAGTTGGTCGCGGCCTGGGCGTCGTCGCCGTAGGCCACGGCCTGCGACACGCCGTTCAGGCGCTCGCCGTGGAGCGTGTAGCTCGATCCGGCGCGCAGGCTGGTCGCGACCCACTCGATCTCGGGCGCGACGTCGTGCTGGCAGCCGGCGGGCGGCGTCGACGTGTAGATCTCGATGTCCGCCGAGAAGTCGGTGGCGAACACCTCGCCGCTGGGCAGGAGCAGCAGGTTCTGGTGATAGGACGAGTTGAACGGGGCCGCCGGCGGACCCTCGACCTGCGTCAGCGTGGTGCCGTCGACCTCGAAGAAGTGCGTCGACGAGTTGAAGATCTCGGGGCTGGTCGCGACCAGGACGTGGCCGTTGGGCAGGAGCGTCGCCGGGCCGTCGGCGACGTCGAGCTGGCCCTCGCCGTCGATGATCGGGAAGTCGGGCGCCGAGGCCCAGGCCTTGGTGTGGGTGTCGTAGATCGCGTTGTGGCCGGTGGCGCCGAACACGATCACGGTGCCGTCGGGGCGCAGCACCGCGGGCCCGATCTCGTGCGAGCCACCGCCGTCGGCGTCGAGGTCCGCGAGCGGCACGATCGTGCTGCCGGCGCTGACCCACTTCGCGGGCTTCTTGCCGCGCGCCGGGATGTAGAGCTCGGACTCGGTCGGGTTGGCGGTGTTGCTGGCGTCGACCGTGAGCACGGTGCCGTCGGCGAGCAGGGTCCAGCCCTCCTCGTTGTTGCTGTCGGCCTTGCCGGTGAGGCCGGTCGGCGTCCACGAGAGGGTCTTGGGATCGAGGAGCGCCGCCTCGGTCGAGCAGCAGTTGGCGAGCATGAACTGGCCGTTCGCGAGCACGACGCTCTGCGCGTCGCCGATCGTCTGCCAGCCGGCGGGCGGCGTGACCGTGGTCCACGTGTTGGTGACGGGATCGTAGATCGCGCCCTGGTTGCTCCACGCCGGGTTGAAGTCGAGGTACTCGCCGCCCTCGATGATCACGCGGCCGTCGGGCAGCACCGCCGAGGCGAAGTACAGCGGCGCGTAGCCGCCGGGCATCGACGCGAGCTGCGACCAGGTGCCGTTGATGTAGCTGCCCGACGCGTCGGGCGTCAGCCGCCACCAGTTGGGCGTGCCGACGTCCTGCACCATCAGCGTGCCGTCGGTGAGGAGCAGCGCGACGCCGGCGCCGAACGGCGCCTGGTTGACGAGCGGCTGCCAGGTCGGCGCGGGCGCCGGCGCGGCGGTCACCGCCTCATCGGCGGTGCCGGTGTCGAGGTCGGCCTCGTCACCGGTGGTGACGCACGCGGACAGGGCAAACGCAGCGGCATAGATCGTTCTCTTCAGCGACATCGCTTCTCCTCGGTAGACGGATCCTCACGTAGTCGATCGCGTCGGCGCGTCGCCAGCGATCGGCGCGCGGCGTCCGCACCCTGCCCATCGCTGCCACCGGGCGCGTGATCGGCGTCCCGGCGGGTGGCGGTCAGCGCCGCGTGCCGCCGCGCGCCGAGCGGGAAGATCGGGCGCGGCGTCCGTCTCTCCGGGCAGACGCCTGGATGGACCGGGCGACGACAGGAGCAACAGCGATGATGCGCATGATGATGGTGGCGGTCGTGGGGATGGCGGCGATGGTCTCGATCGCGGCGGCGAGCGCACCGGCGACCGTGCCGGGGGACGCGCCCGCGGACGCGGCGCTGCGGATGGACGACGACTCCGATCCGCCGACCGCGGCGGTGCCGTTCCGGGCCTCGGGTCTTCACACCTGCTCGGAGGCGGGCACCGACTTCACCTTCACCTGCCGGGTGTCGGGCGAGCTCTTCAAGACCTGCGCGGAGGCGGAGGCGACGCTCTCGGCCGACGATTGCTGCCCGCGCAAGAAGGCGGGCGCGGCGTCGACGGAGTTCAACATGGAGCACTGCACGCCGCGCTGACGGCGCGAAGGTCGCGCTTGACTCGCTGACGCCGATCGGGCACAGAAAAGCCTGCGGTGGGCCGCCGGGGTCGATGGGTTCGATGCGAACCTTCCCCTTGCCCGTCGCGCTCCTGGCGCGCGATCGCGCGCCACCCGCAGGGGATGCTCGTCATGCAGCGCAAGCTCGTCTCGATCCAGCTCATCGATTCTCTCGCTCCGATCGCCGGCGCCGACGCGATCGACCAGGCCCGCGTCATGGGCTGGACCGTGGTGGTCAAGAAGGGCGAGTTCGCGCCGGGCGACCGGTGCGTCTTCTTCGAGATCGACAGCGTCTTGCCCGACGGCGCGCCGTGGGCGGAGTTCCTGCGCACGCGCGGGTTCCGCGTGCGCACGGTCAAGCTGCGCGGCGTGCTCTCGCAGGGGCTCGCGCTGCCGGTCGCGATCCTCGGCGACGGTCCGGTGCCCGAGGTCGGCACCGAGGTCAGTGAGCCGCTCGGCGTCACCAAGTTCGAGGCGGTGCTGCCCGACGCGCGCGAGATCGCCGGGCCGTTCCCGACGCGCGTGCCCAAGACCGACGAGATCCGGCTGCAGTCGGCGCTCGGCGTGCTCGACGAGATCCGCGGGCGCGAGTTCTACGTCACGACCAAGCTCGACGGCGCGTCGGCGACGTACTACCGCGACCTCGACGGCGCGCTGGTCGCGTGCTCGCGCAACTGGGCGCTCGCCCCGGGCGAGAACCACGTCTGGCGGATCGCGGAGCAGCACCAGCTCGCGACCCGGCTGCCGATCGGGCTCGCGATCCAGGGCGAGCTCTGCGGACCGGGCATCCAGAAGAACCGGCTGGGCCTGCCCGAGCTGACCTGGTTCTGCTTCTCGATCTACGACGTGCGGGCTGGGCGCTTCCACGCGATCGACGAGATGATCGCGTGCTGCGCGGACCTCGGGCTGCCGACGGTGCCGATCGAGCAGGACGTGCGCGGCGACGCCGCGGCGGCCTACGTCCACACCCTCGACGGCTGGCTCGAGGCCGCGCGCGGCCGCTACCCGGGCACGAAGAACAACAAGGAGGGCATCGTCATCCGGCCCCGGGTCGAGGCCCGATCGGAGGCGCTGGGCGGGCGGCTGTCGTTCAAGGTCATCAACAACGACTTCCTGCTCAAGGACGAGGACTAGCCCCGACAGGTTTCGCGACGAGATCCGCAAGACCTGCGCGTGATCGCCACGGTTCGCGCACGGCGCGCGCGAGATGCGCGATCGCGCGCGGGCGGCCCGGGCACTGGACTTGCGTGTCGCAGGTCTCGTGCCCGAACGCCAGACCATCATCGAGCCGTTCAAGATCAAGGTCGTCGAGCCGCTGCCGCAGCTGACCCGCGCCGAGCGCGCGCGCGAGCTGGAGGCGGCCGGCTGGAACCTGTTCCTGGTGCCCGCGCGTCGGGTGACGTTCGACTTCCTGACCGACTCGGGCACCACCGCGATGAGCGCCGCGCAGTGGGCCGCGATGATGATCGCGGACGAGAGCTACGCCGGATCGCGCAGCTTCGAGGCGCTCGAGGCCACGGTCCGGCGCGTGACCGGGTTCCGCTACATCATCCCGACCCACCAGGGCCGCGCGGCCGAGCACCTGCTGTTCTCGATGCTGGTCCGGCCGGGCTCGATCGTGCCGTCGAACAACCACTTCGACACGACCCGCGCCAACATCGAGCAGCTCGGCGGCGAGGCGGTCGATCTGGTCTGCGCCGAGGCCCGGGACGCGCGCAGCGCCGCGCCGTTCAAGGGCAACCTCGACGTCGAGCGGCTCGACGAGCTGTGCCGGCGCGAGCGCGATCGCATCCCGCTCGGGATGATCACGATCACCAACAACGCCGGCGGCGGCCAGCCGGTGTCGCTCGCCAACCTGCGCGCGGTGGCCGAGGTCTACCGGCGCTACGACATCCCTTTCATCATCGACGCCTGCCGGTTCGCCGAGAACGCGTGGTTCATCAAGCGGCGCGAGCCCGAGAACGCGAAGCGCGCGGTCCGCGCGATCGCGCGCGAGGTGTTCGACCTCGCCGACGGCTGCATGATGAGCGGCAAGAAGGACGGCATGGTCAACATCGGCGGGTTCATCGCGCTGCGCAGCGATGCCTGGGTGCCGCGGCTGCGCAGCGGGCTGATCCTGACCGAGGGCTTCCCGACCTACGGCGGCATGGCCGCGCGCGACATGGAGGCGTTCGCGGTCGGCATCGACGAGGCGCTCGAGGAGCCGTACCTCGCGTATCGCGAGGCGGTCGCGGCCTACGTGGCCAGCGGCCTCGAGCGGATCGGCATGCCGGTGATGCAGCCGCCGGGCGCGCACGCGGTCTACCTCGACGCCGGCGCGCTCCTGCCCGACGTGCCGCCCGCGAGCTATCCCGGCCAGGCGCTGGTCGCGTCGCTGTACCTGATCGCGGGCGTGCGCGGCTGCGAGGTCGGCTCCGTGATGTTCGGCAAGCACCTGGCCGGGACGTTCGTCCCGGCGGCGCGCGAGCTGGTGCGGCTCGCGTTCCCGCGCCGGGTCTACACCCAGGCGCACATGGACTACGTGATCGAGGCGACCGCCGAGGTCGTGGCCGGCCGCGGCGACCTGCGCGGCATGCGGATCGTCGAGGAGCCGCCGTTCCTGCGCCACTTCACGGCGAAGTTCGCGCCGCTCTGAGGCTGTCCGCGACCAGCGTGCGCAGCTGCGGCGGCCCGAACGGCTTCTCGATCCGCGGGTTCGGCACGCGTGCGAGGAACTCGCGCGCCGCGATCGTGAACGCGCCGCCGGTCATGAACACCATGCGCGCCGCCTGATCCGGCGCGACCTGCACCAGCTCGGCGTGGATCGCGATGCCGCTCAGCTCGGGCATCATCACGTCGCACAGGATCAGGTCGAAGCGCTCGCCGCCGCGCAGCCGCTCGAGCGCCGCCGGGGCGCGGTTCTCGGCGGTGATCGCGTACGCCGCGCCGAGCGCGCGCGTGATCGCGCGGGTCAGGACGCGATCGTCATCGACCACGAGCACGCGTGGAGCGTTCGCCAGCTGCATCGTCTTGTCGCCCGCCCTCCACCTCGCACCATAGGGGCAACGATCGGCGGTTGTCACGCAATCGTCGTCGGGCCTCACGCTCGTGCAGGCTCGGTCACTCACCCCGTTCGGGTGACCCGCGCGGATCGAATGCTAGGCTGCGAATCGTGCTGACACGTCGGAACTTCGTCGCGGGCTCGCTCGCCTCGCTCGCTGGCGCGTGCGTTCGTGCGCCCGCCGTGCGGCTGCCGCTGCCGCAGATCACCCACGGCGTCCAGAGCGGCGACGTCGGCGGTGGCGGCGCGCTGGTCTGGGCGCGCTGCGACGAGCCGGCGCGGATGATCGTCGAGTGGGACACGACCGCGAGGTTCGCGCAGCCGCGCCGCGTCCGCGGCCCGCTGGTCGCGCCCGCCGGTGATCTGGCCGGCGTCGCCGCGCTGACCGCGCTGCCCGATGGTCAGACGATCTCGTACCGCGTGCGGTTCGAGCGCGAGGCCGCGCGCGGCGCGAGCCCGTGGGTGACCGGGCGGTTCGCCACGCCGCGCGCCGATCGCCTGCGCGTCGCCTGGACCGGCGACACCTGCGGCCAGGGCTATGGCCGCAACCCCGACTGGGGCGGGCTGCGCGGGTTCGCGGCGCTGCGCGCGGCCGAGCCCTCGCTGTTCATCAACTCGGGCGATCTGATCTACGGCGACAACCCGATCCTTCCCGAACAGGCGATGCCCGACGGCCGCATCTGGCGCAACGTCTCGAACCCGACGGTCGCGCGCGTCGCCGAGTCGCTCGACGATTTCCGCGCGCGCTTCGCCTACAACTTCGAGGACGATCACCTGCGCGCGTTCGCCGCCGAGGTGCCGGTGATCGCGCAGTGGGACGATCACGAGACCCACAACAACTGGTGGCCGGGCCAGCGCCTCGACGACGATCGCTACACCGAGCGCTCGATCGACACGCTCGCGGGGCGCGCCCGCCAGGCCGCGTTCGAGTGGTATCCGATCACGCGCGGGCCGGTGAACCGCGTCATCCACCACGGCCCGCTGCTCGACGTGATCGTCGTCGACTGCCGGCCGTTCCGCACGCCCAACGACGCCAACCGTGGCGCCACCGGCGCGATGCTCGGCGCCGCGCAGGCGGCGTGGCTGCGCGACGCGCTGATCGGCTCGCGCGCGCGCTGGAAGATCGTCGCGATCGATCAGCCGTTCACGATCGCGATCGCCGATGGCGACGCGCAGGAGGGCTTCGCCAACGCCGACGACGGGCCGCCGCTCGGGCGCGAGCGCGAGCTGGCCGGGGTGCTGGCCGCGCTGCGGGCGGCGCGCGTCAAGAACGTCGTCTGGGTCACCGCCGACGTGCACTTCGCCGCCGCCCACCGCTGCGATCCCGCGCGCGCCGGGTTCACAGACTTCGATCCGTGCTGGCAGTTCATCGCCGGGCCGATCCACGCCGGCACGTTCCGCTCGGGCCCGCTCGATCGCACGTTCGGCCCCGAGGTCGCGTTCGAGTGGATGCCCGCGCCCGACACCAACAACCTGCCGCCGTGGGATGGCCTGCAGAGCTTCGGGACGATCGACGTGACCCGTGACGCGCTCGGCGTGGCGCTGGTCGGGATCGACGGCGTCGCGCGGTACGAGGTCGACGTGCCGTGGATCGGGTAGGCAGCCTGGCTGCGTGAAGAACTGTGTACGTGGGCGCCGCGGCGCGCGCGCCTGTCTACACTGGGGGCAGCCTCGATGCGCAAGCGCGGCCGCCTCGGTCTCCGGATCTACCTGTTCAGCCTGCTGTGCGTGGGCGGCGCGGTCGCGCTCATCCTCATGGTGCTGTCGTACGTCGAGCCGGCGATGCGCGAGACCAGCGAGTCGCCGCCCGAGGAGGCGATGCAGATGCTCGAGGCGCGGGGCGACGCGCCGCGGCTGGCCGCGCTCATCGACGCCGCGACCCGCGCCGATCACGTCATCACGGTCTACGCGGTCGACGGCACGCTGATCGCCGCCAGCGGCCCGCCGATCCCGCCGCTGTCGGCGGCGCAGGTCGCCAAGCTCGGGCAGCAGGGCGTGCTGCGCCTGGGCAAGGGCAAGTTCGCCAACGCGCTGCTCGCCGACGGCAAGCTCGTCGCGTACGGCGAGGTCGCGCTGCCGCCGCCGGTGATCCCGCGGACGCTCCTGCTCGGGATCGTCGCGGTGGTGTCGCTCCTGCTCATGGGCGTGTCGCTCCTGTTCGCGCGCAGCCTGGCCCGGCCGCTGCGCACGCTGGCGCAGGCGGCGAGCGCGTTCGGCGACGGCGATCTCGAGGCGCGCGCGCGCCTGACCGGCGCGGACGAGATCGGCGCCGCGGGCGCCGCGTTCGATGGCATGGCCGATCACCTGACGACCTTGATGCGCTCGCAGCAGGAGATGATGGGCAACGTCGCGCACGAGCTGCGCACGCCGATCGCGCGGATCCGGGTCGCGCTCGAGCTGGCCGGCGAGGGCGACGCCGAGACCGCGCGCGAGGTGCTCGCCGACATCGACGCGGATCTCGGCGATCTCGAGCGCCTGGTCGACGACGTGCTGACCTCGGTGCGCCTCGATCTGGCGGCGCCGCTGCACCGCGATCCGCTGCCGCCCGCCGAGCTCTTGACCGCCGCGGCCGAGCGCGCGCGCTCCGGTCGCCCGCGCAACCCGATCCTGGTCGACGCGCCCGCCGGGTTGCCGGCGATCACCGGCGACGCCGCGCTCCTGCGCCGGGTGTTCGGCAACCTGGTCGACAACGCGCAGAAGTACTCCGACGCCGGCACGCCGATCACGCTGCGCGCGCGGCGCGCGGGCGACCGGGTCCGGCTCGAGGTCATCGATCGCGGCATGGGCATCGACGAGAGCGATCTCGCGTCGGTGTTCGATCCGTTCTTCCGCACCGACCGCAGCCGCGCGCGCGCGACCGGCGGCGTCGGGCTGGGCCTCTCGATCGCGCGGAAGATCGTCGTCGCGCACGGCGGCGAGATCGCGCTCACCAGCCGGCCCGGCGTTGGCACCACCGTCACCGTCGCGCTGCCGATCGCGGCGCCGACCGAGGCATCATGACCGAAGACGCGCCCATCAAGGTGCTCCTGGTCGAGGACGACGAGCGGCTCGGGCAGCTGACCGCGCGCTACCTGCAGAGCCACGGCGTGCTGGTCACGCTGGTCGGCGACGGCATCGCGGGCCAGGCCGAGGCGCTGCGCCGGCAGTACGACTGCGTCTTGCTCGATCTGATGTTGCCCGGGCGCGATGGGCTCGAGGTCTGCCGCAACTTGCGCGATCGCGTCGACGTGCCGGTCATCATGCTGACCGCGCGCGGCGAGGAGGCCGATCAGGTGATCGGGCTCGAGGCCGGCGCGGACGAGTACGTCACCAAGCCGTTCTCGGCGCGGGCGCTGCTCGCGCGGGTGCGCGCGGTGGTGCGGCGCGCGCGCGGTCGGGCCGGCCCGCCGCAGCGCCAGCTCCGGATCGGGCCGCTGGTCATCGACGAGGCCACGATGGCGGTGACCCGCGACGGCGCGCCGCTCGATCTCACCGCGTACGAGTTCGCGATCCTGCGCGCGCTGGCCGAGCGGCCCGGCCGCGTGCTGTCGCGCGAGCAGCTGCTCGATCTCGCCAAGGGTGGCGCCGAGTTGTCGTTCGATCGGTCGATCGATGTCCACGTGTCGCGGCTGCGCGCCAAGCTCGGGGACGACGCGCGGCACCCGCGGCTGCTGAAGACCGTGCGCGGCGCCGGCTACCTGCTCGCCGACGACGATCCGGCCTAGCGATCGCGCCGCGATCGCGGCCGCGCCGCAACAGTTCGCAACATGCGAGCAAGACGCGGTTCACGTGGGCGCCCGACGCTGAGAGGGTGAAGAAGCCGCACCACCTCGTGAGTCGCCTGATCGGGCTCGTCGTCCTCGCCGGCGCCGTGCTGGGCGTGATCCTGTGGGCGCCGTGGGCGAGCGGCGGTCCCGCGAAGCTCGCCTACCTGACCGTGAAGGTCGACAAGGGCTCGATCGCCGCCAAGGTCACCGCGACGGGCACGCTGTCGCCGCGCAACACCGTGCAGGTCGGCGCGCAGGTCTCGGGCCGCGTGATCGAGCTCGACGTCGACTTCAACGATCACGTCAAGAAGGGCCAGGTGATCGCCCGGCTCGATCCGAGCGTGCTCGCGGCCCAGGTCACGCAGGTGCGCGCCGGCCTCGCGCTGGCCCGCGCCAACCAGGTGAAGGCCGAGGCCCAGGCCCGGGACGCGCAGCGCCAGTACGATCGACAGAAGGCGCTGCGCGCGCAGGACCTGAACGCGGTCATCGACGTCGAGGCCGCCGAGACCACGCTCGACGCGGCGAAGGCGTCGGTGGTCGCGGCGAAGGCCCAGGTCCAGCAGAGCGCCGCGTCGCTCAGCCAGGCCGAGACCAACGTCAGCTACACGACGATCTCGTCGCCGGTCGACGGCGTCGTGATCTCGCGCGCGGTCGACGTGGGGCAGACCGTCGCCGCCTCGCTGCAGGCGCCGACCCTGTTCACGATCGCCGAGGACCTCGCGCTCATGCAGATCGACACGAGCGTGGCCGAGGGCGACATCGGCCAGCTCAAGGCCGACATGCCGGTCGAGTTCTCGGTCGACGCGTTCCCCGAGCGCACGTTCACCGGCAAGGTCCGCCAGATCCGCAACTCGCCGACGACGGTGTCGGGCGTCGTGACCTACAACGCCGTCATCGACGTCGCGAACCCCGACGGCGCGCTGCGCCCGGGCATGACCGCGAACGTCACGTTCGTGCTCGCCGAGGTCAAGGACGCGACCCGCGTCGCGGCGTCGGCCCTGCGCTTCCGGCCGTCGCCGGAGGCGCTCAAGGTGATCTTTCCCGATGGCCGCCCGGGGGGCGGGACGCGCCCGGCGGGGGCGGGCGGGCCGATCGCCGAGGGCGCCGACGCGCCACGCGCGAAGTCGGACAAGAAGACCGTGTGGAAGCTGGTGAATGGCCAGCCGGTGCCGGTGCGCGTGAAGGTAGGCCTGAGCGATGGATCGCTGACCCAGATCACCGAGGGCGAGCTGGCCGCGGGCGACGAGCTGGTCACCGAGATCACCGGGCTGCCGGCGTCGGCCACGACCACCAAGTCGTCGACCTCGGGCAAGTCGGCGCCGCGGCCGCCGGGGCCCTTCTGATGGTGGCCGCGGCTGCCATCGCGCCGCCCGCGCCGGCGATCGGCGCGGCGAGCGCGCCGGTGATCGAGATCGAGGACGTGACGCGCGTCTACCACCTCGGCGACGTCGACGTGCACGCGCTCCGCGGCGTCAGCCTGCGGGTCGAGCGCGGCGAGTCGATCGCGATCATGGGCGCCTCGGGCTCGGGCAAGTCGACGCTGATGAACCTGATCGGCTGCCTCGATCGGCCGACCTCCGGCACCTATCGCCTCGCCGGCAAGGACGTCTCGCGGCTGTCGGCGAGCGAGCTGGCGCGGGTCCGCGGCGAGCGGATCGGCTTCGTCTTCCAGAACTTCAACCTGCTCGCCCGCACCAGCGCCGTCGAGAACGTCGAGCTGCCGCTGCTCTACGCCGGCGTCGGTGGCCACGAGCGCCGGACCCGCGCGATCGCCGCGCTCGAGCAGGTCGGGCTGGGCTCGCGCCTCGATCACACACCCAACCAGCTGTCGGGCGGCCAGCAGCAGCGCGTCGCGATCGCGCGGGCGCTGGTGTCCCAGCCGGAGATCGTCCTCGCCGACGAGCCGACCGGCAACCTCGACAGCCGCACGTCGGTCGAGGTCATGGCGATGATGCAGGCGCTGGTCGCGAAGGGCATCACCGTCGTGCTCGTCACCCACGAGCCCGACATCGCGCAGTACGCCGCGCGCGTGCTCACGCTCAAGGACGGGAAGGTCGTCAGCGACACCCGGCACGAGCCGGTGCGCGCGGTCCTCGAGCCGGAGGTCGCGTCATGAGTCCCTGGGCCACCATCAAGGTCGCGATCAAGGCGCTGCTCCGCAACAAGCTGCGCTCGCTCCTGACCGTGCTCGGCATCGTCATCGGCGTGGCCGCGGTGATCGCGATGGTCGCGATCGGGCAGGGCGCGCGCAACCGGGTGAAGGGCGTGTTCGAGGCGATGGGCACCAACCTGCTGGTCGTGTCGCCGGCGTCGCAGAACACCGGCGGCGTGCGCGGCGGCGGCGGCACCGCCTCGACCTTGACCTTCTCGGACATCGACTTCATCCGCAACGAGGCCAGCGCGGTGCGCTGGGTCGCGCCGCAGCTGCAGACCAAGGTCCAGGCCGCCGGCGACGATCAGAACTGGAACACCCAGGTCACCGGGACCACGCCCGAGTACTTCCAGATCCGCTCGTGGGCCGCGACCAGCGGCCAGCTGTTCGACGACGCGGCCGACGCCGGCGGCGCCAAGGTCGCGGTGGTCGGCAACACGATCGTGCAGCAGTTGTACGGCGGCGCCAACCCCGTCGGCCAGACCGTCCGCCTCGGCAACGTGCCGTTCACGATCGTCGGCGTGCTCGCGGTCAAGGGCCAGTCGCCGATGGGCCAGGACTACGACGACGTCATCATCATCCCGTCGCGGACCTTCCGCGCCAAGCTGCAGGGCGGCCTCGGCAACTTCTTGCGCGGCTCGATCTACGTCAGCGCGGTCTCGGCCGACGCGACCGCGCTCGCCGAGAGCCAGGTCACCGAGGTGCTGCGCGCGCACCACAAGCTCAAGGACGACGAGGAGGACGACTTCCGCGTCCGCAACCTCGCCGAGTTCGCCGAGGCCCAGTCACAGTCGACCGACACGATCACCACGTTGCTCGCGGCGATCGCCGCGGTGTCGCTCCTGGTCGGCGGCATCGGCGTCATGAACATCATGCTCGTGAGCGTCGTCGAGCGGACCCGCGAGATCGGCATCCGCATGGCGGTCGGCGCGCGGCCGATCGATCTGATGGTGCAGTTCCTCGCCGAGGCGCTGGTGCTGGCCGCGCTCGGCGGGCTGATCGGCCTGGGCGTCGGCGCGCTCGCGGCGTCGACGCTCGCGACGAAGTTCGGCTGGGCCGTCGTGTTCCCGTCCGACGTGGCCGCGCTCGCGGTGCTGGTGTCGGGTGGCATCGGCGTCACGTTCGGGCTCTACCCCGCGGTCAAGGCCTCGCGCCTCGACCCGATCACCGCGCTGAGGTTCGAAGCATGAAGTCCCGCACGCTGTGGTTCGCGGCGATCGTCGCGCTCGCGCCGATCGCCACCCCGAGTGCCCGCGCCGACGACGCGCCGGCGCAGGCCTCGCCCGCCGATCCGCGCCCGGTGCTCGCGCTCGACGCGGCGATCGCGCGCGGCCTGGCCGCCAGCCCCGGGCTGCGCAGCCAGCGCGCCCGCAACGACGCCAGCGCCGCGCGGATCGACGAGACCTCCGCGGCGCGCCGGCCGAGCCTGTCGGCGGGCGCGTCGGTGTCGACCGGCAACAAGGTGGGGACGTTCGCGAGCGCGGCCGCGACCGCGCGGGCCTCGGTCAACGCCAGCTGGCTGCTCTACGATTTCGGCCAGACCTCGGCATCGATCGACGCGGCGCGCGCGACCGCGCAGGCCGGTGACGCGACGCTCGCGAGCGATCGGCTCGACGTGGTCAGCGCGGTCGAGACCGCGTACTACGAGGCGGTCGCGCGGCGGCTGCTGGTCGACGTCGCGCGCGACGCGCTCGCCAGCCAGGAGCGGCGCCTCGATCAGGCCACGCGCTTCGTCGCCGCGGGTAGCCGCGCGCCGATCGAGGTCGCGCAGGCCCGCACCCAGGTCGCGAGCGCGCGGACCGCGCTGGTGCGCGCCGAGAACGCGGCCGAGACCGCGCTCGCCAGCCTCGATCTCGCGAGGGGCGGCTGGGACGGCGCGCCGTTCCAGGTCGCGGCCACGTGGCCGGGCCCCACCGCCGACGAGGACGCGCCGCGCACCCAGCTGGTCGACGCCGCGCGCAAGACCCGGCCGGAGCTGGCCGCCCAGCGCCTGACGATCGAGGCCAGCGAGCATTCGCTCGCGGCCTCGCGCCTGAGCCTGCGGCCCGATCTCACCGCGCAGGCCGGCCTCGACGCGACCACCGATCTGCAGTCGACGCCCGAGCCCGGCTGGTCGGCGTCGCTGTCGTTGTCCTGGACGCTGTTCGACGGCGGCCGCCATCGCGCCCAGGTCCGCGAGGCGGTGGCGGCGCGCGCGGTCGCGGCGGCCGAGCTCGATCAGCTCGAGCTCGGGCTGCGGGTGGATGTGACCTCGGCGCAGCTCGCGATCCGCGCGGGCAAGGCCGAGGCGGTGTCGGCGGCGGAGGCCACGTCGGCGGCGCGCGCCCAGCTCGCGCTGGCCGAGAAGCGCTACGTCGATGGCGCCGGCAGCGGCATCGAACTCGCCGATGCGCAGAGCGCGGTGGTCCAGACCGCCGCGGACGAGATCACCGCGCAGTGGGATCTCGCGACCGCGCGCGCGCGCCTGCGCCGCGTGCTCGGCCAGGCGCGGTAGGACCGCGCCTCAGAGGTTCTTGCGCCGCGCCGCGTTCTCCACCGACACTGCCGGCATGGCGCCAGCGCGTGACGTGTTCCAGATCGAGATCCGCACGCGCGATCTCGGTCAGTCGGTCGGGTTCTACAAGCGCGTGTTCGACTGGAAGATCTACAAGGCGGCCGAGGACTACGCGCTCGTCGACACCGGCGCGATGCCGGTGGTCGGCCTGCTGCAGACGACGGATCCCCGCTTCCCGATCGGCGTCGCCAACAACCTGCTCGTCGAGGATTGCGAGCAGGACGCGGCGCGCGCGATCGCCCTCGGCGGGCGCATCAGCGTGGCGAAGTCCGAGGTCCCGGGCTCCGGGCTCTACATCGGCGTCGTCGATCCGTGGGGCAACGAGCTGTACCTCTGGCAGCCCTACACCGACGCGCGGCCGCAGCTGCGCGGCTCCGGCGCGAACCCGTTCTCGTTCGTCGAGATCGCGGTCGGCGATCTCGACCAGGCGACGCGGTACTACACCGAGCTCGCGGGCTGGTCGTTCTGGCGCGCGGTGTCGATGGGCGGCTACGGCCGGGCCAGCGGCTGCGGCCTCACGCGCGGCGTCGGCCTGTACACCGGTCCCGGCGTGACCCACGGCACGTTCGACTACGTCGAGGTCGCCGACGTCGACGAGACCGCGGCGAAGGTGGTCGCCGCGGGTGGGGCGCTCCTCGGCAACCCGGGAGACTTCCTGGGCGAAGGCCGCTACGTGCTGTTCGAGGATCCGCAGGGCGTGCGGCTGGGCGCGGTCCAGTCGCTCACGTCCTGAGACGCCTCCGAAAGTATCGCAGCTCACCGGTCCGGCCCTGAAAATTCGTCAGGAGGGCGGGAGGGTTGCGAGTGCGGTCAGCGTACGATGTGACAGGCCCCTTGGTCTTTTGCCGGAGTCTGCTGCATGACGCACTGGTATGACGGTCTGGGAGTCGGATCGCTCGTCGACATGTTCACCGGCGCCGCGAGCTCGACGAGCGCCGCGGCGAGCTCGGCGGCGGGCCGCGTGGCGGGCTCCGACAACGCGCAGACCGCGGGCAAGCTCACCGGCCTCGCGCCGTACATGAGCCTGCTCGGCATGACGCCGACCGCGCCGACCGAGGACCGGATGATCAAGCCGTCGGAGGCGGCGGATCTCGCGGCCGGCAAGATGCCGGCGACCGCGGGCTCGTCGTTCGCCGGCGCCCGCGCCGTGCTCAACGGCGGCGGCACCTCGTACAACACCGACGTCGTCGACAACCGCGACAAGAACGGCTTCGAGAAGGTCACCAACCCCGATGGCTCGCACGGCGGCTACAAGCTGCCGAGCTACCAGCACTGGGATGCCGTCGACGGCAGCCGGTCCGGCGGCAACCGCCAGTCCGACATCGACGCGCGCGACGAAGCGGTGAAGGTGGCGGCGCCCGAGATCTACCAGCCGGACCTCAGCAAGATCGAGCACCACACCGTCGGGCAGGAGGCCATCCCGACCGACGAGCTGGTCAAGGGCTCGGGCAAGTACAAGAACGTCTCCGGCCACGGCACGTTCGTCGACACCGCGTGGGGCACGCACCTCGACGCGCCCGAGTGGGGCGCGAAGACGACGGTCGGCCCCGACGGCAAGGGCAACACCAGCTTCCTCAGCGGCGGCGGCCAGGCTGGCGGCGAGTTCAAGGCCGGCTACCGCGGCGTCAGCATGAGCGACGACAAGCGCTACACCGCCGACGCCGAGGGCGGCGTGGTGATCAGCGGCGGCGCGAGCGGGCAGTACGGCCTCGACACCAAGAACGGCGCGTTCGCGACCGCCGGCGTCGGCGGCAAGATCGGCGCGTACGCGCAGGGCAATGCCAACGCCAAGACCGAGTCGGTGAAGGTCGGCGGCGTCGACTACGACGCGGGCATCGGCGCGCACGGCGAGGTCTTCGCCGGCGCCAAGGCCGGCGCGGGCGGCACGATCGGTATCGGGCCCGACTTCGTCGGCGCCAAGGGCAACATCGGCGCGTTCATCGGCGCCGAGGCCGCGGGCGACATCCACGGCAACCTCGGCCCGCTGGCCGGCAAGGTCGGCGCTTCGGGCATGGTCGGCGCGGGCATCGGCGCCGACGGCGACATCAGCTACAAGGACGGCAAGTTCCACGTCGGCGGCAAGATGTTCGCGGCGCTGGGCTACGGCGGGTCGCTCTCGGGCGACGTCACCGTCGATGTCGGGGCGATCGGCAAGACGCTCTACAACGGTGCCTCGACCGGCCTCGACTACGCGGGCAAGGGCCTGTCGGCGGCCGGCAACGCGGCGCTCGACGTCGGCAAGGCCGGGCTCGGCTACGCGAGCCAGGGCCTGTCGGCGGCCGGCGACGCGGCGTCGTCGCTCTACAATGGCGCCGCCAACCTGTTCTCCTGGTAGCGCGGTGTGGGCGTTGTGCGAGCCGCAACTCGCCGCGGTGTGACCGAAATCGTGGATGGGAGGGAAGGACGGCAGTCGCGCTGCCGTATGATCGCAACTGCACGCGTGCCCCGTAGTCTGGAGTAGCTCGCAATGTCCTGGTTCGACGGTCTCGGTTCTGGCATCGGTTCGCTGGTCGACATGTTCACGGGCATGCCCGGCGGGACCACCGCGGCGGGCGCGAGCGCGGCCGCGAGCGGCATCGCGGGCTCGGGCGCGGCCCAGAAGGTCGGCACCGCGACCGGGCTCACGCCGTACATGAAGCTGCTCGGCATGACGCCGTCGACCCCCGCGAAGACGCCGGAGGATCGCGTCGCGACCCCGTCCGAGCTGGCCGATCTCAAGGACGGCCTGCTGCCGCCGACCGCCGGTGGTGATCGCTCGTTCACCAACAAGGTGACGGGCAACCAGGACAAGAACAGCTTCAAGACCGTCAACGCCGACGGCACCAGCACGTACAAGATGCCCAGCTACGCCAACTGGGACGCGGTCGGCAAGTCGTCGGGCAATCGCCAGGGCGACATCGACGCGCGCGACAAGGCGATGAAGGTCGCGGCGCCCGAGATCTACCAGCCCGATCTCAGCAAGCTGAAGATCAACACCGTCGGGCAGAAGTCGATCTCGCAGGCCAAGGAGACCTCGCCGGGCTCGGGCAAGTACGAGAACCTGACCGGCGCGGGCGTGTTCCACGAGGGCACCGATGGCTGGCAGTCGGCGATCGTCGATCCGACGTTCGCGCCCAAGACCAAGATCGATCCGCTGACCGGCAAGGGCAGCACGTCGATCGCGAGCGGCGGTGCGCAGACCGGCTTCATCCAGCGCGACGGCGTGCGTGCGGTCGCGATGTCCGACGACAAGCGCTACACCGCCGACGCCGAGGCCGGCCTCGTCACGCAGGTCGGTGCGAGCGGCTCGTACGGCCTCGACACCAAGAACGGCGCGTTCGTGACCGGCGGTGTCGGCGGCAAGATCGGCGGCTACGCCCAGGGCAACGCCAACGCCAAGACCAAGTCGGTCAAGGTCGGCGGCGTCGACTACGACGCGGGCGCGGGCGTCCACGGCGAGGTCTTCGCCGGCGCGAAGGCCGGCGCGGGCGGCACCGTCGGCATCGGTCCCGACTTCGTCGGCGCCAAGGGCAACATCGGCGCGTTCATCGGCGCCGAGGCCGCGGGCGACGTTCACGCCAACCTCGGCCCGCTGGCCGGCAAGCTCGGCGCGTCGGGCATGGTCGGCGCGGGCATCGGCGCCGACGGCGACATCAGCTACAAGGACGGCAAGTTCCACGTCGGCGGCAAGATGTTCGCCGCGCTGGGCTACGGCGGCTCGCTGTCCGCCGACATGACCGTCGACGTCGGCGCGATCGGCAAGACCCTCGCGAACGTCGGCTCGACCGGCCTCGACTACGCCGGCAAGGGCCTGAGCGCCGCCGGTGACCTCGCGAGCAAGGGCCTGAGCACCGCCGGCAACGCGATCTCGAGCGGCGCGAGCAGCCTCTACAACGGCGCGACCAGCCTGTTCTCGTGGTGACGCGCGCGTCCGCGCCCGTGAGATACTGAGCCCATGCGGCTGGTGCTGTCCGTCCCGGGCGACTGGGACCAGCGCGTCGTCGACGAAGGCGTCCTGTACCAGGCCCCGAGCCAGGTCTACGGGATGCTCGTGCTGCCGCTCGGCCCGGCGCCGGCGGATCCCGAGTCGTGGGTGCAGCGCGCGTTCCTCCACCGCGCGCGCGCCGAGGACGGCGAGCCGCGCAACCTGCAGCTGACGCGGTCCTCCACCATCGACGGATGGGGGCTCGTCGTGCTCGATGGCGCGATCGGCACCCAGGCGCGGTTCGTCGCGTACCTCGCGTTCATGGACTACGCCGCGACGGTGATCGGCATGTGCCGCGACTACCGCGCGCACCCCGGCTGGCGCGACGAGGTGCTCGGGCTCGTGGTCCGCGCGCGGCCCGACTTCAGCGACGACCGGGTCGCCTGCCTCGCGCACCAGCTCGGCGGTCCACCGGTGGTCTCCGAGGGCCGCAAGCGGCGCGTGGTCGCCGACTGGCACCGGGTGTTCTCCGGCGGCGACATCGTGCTGAGCGGCGAGGGCGGCCCGGCCGCCGGGACGATCCGCGTGTCGCCCGACGCCGGGCCGATCCGGCCGGTGGCGGAGCTGTTCCGCGCGTTCCT